>NZ_JBICMI010000061.1:0-180159 GCF_043106155.1 Pseudomonas sp. FYR_7 | reverse complement strand
GCAACAGCAACAGCAACAGCAACAGCGGGAGCGGGAGCGGGAGCGGGAGCGGGCGATTTGCCTGGGAAAGACATTGGCATGTCTTTCCGAGACTGCGGCATCGCGCCGCAGCCAGTCAACCCTTGGCAAAACCCTGCAAGCCCGTAGAATCGCGCTTCCTTTTCGCCCGTCGCCTTGAACGGTGGCAACCGGCAACCAAGACCGAGTCCGCGCCTGACCCCATGAACGCTCATGTGAAATAGGCTCAACCCTCCCCGCCCGGCCGTCTTCTCGCATGGCCAAGCGGTTGAGTCTTGCCCAGGTCGCATCCGTGCAGCCTCTACCCTATCCGGGTCGATCGGCGTGCGCGCTCGAAAAGGCCAACCTTCGCATATCCAACTTGAGGTACCTATGTCTGCGCGTTTGCTGGCCATGGCGCTGGCGCCGCTGCTCGGGCTGTTCATCATTGCCCTGGGCAACGGCTTCATGTCTTCTCTGACCACCCTGCGACTCGGCGAGGCTGGCGAGTCTGCCACCACCATCGGCATCGTCTCGTCCACCTACTTCATCGGCCTGACCCTGGGCGCCATCTTCAATGATCGGCTCATCCTGCGCATCGGCCATATCCGCGCCTACACCAGCTTTGCATCGCTGATCGGCGTCACCATCCTGCTGCAAGGCCTGTTCTATGAAGTGACCTGGTGGTCGGTGCTGCGCCTGATAAATGGCTGGGCGGCCGTGGGTGTGTTTCTGGTGATCGAAAGCTGGTTGCTGCTGGCCGGGGACGCCAAGATCCGCGGTCGCCTGCTGGCCTTGTACATGATCGCTTTCTATGGCGCCGGGGTGCTGGCCCAGGCAGGGCTTGGCGAGATTACCCGCCTGGGCGAGACCGCGCCCTTCATGCTGGCGGGTGTGCTCACCGCGCTGTCGGTGTTGCCGATCGTGATCCTGCCACGGGTCTCGCCACTGCTGGACCAGGTTGAGCCGCTCAAGCCGCGGCAGCTGTTGGGCGTGGCACCCTCGGGGCTGGTGGGATGTTTTGGTTCCGGCGTGGCCATAGCCGGGATCTACACGTTGCTGCCGCTGTACCTCCAACGTATCGGGCTGGACGTTGGCGAAGTGGGCAATATGATGGCCTGGGTCATCCTCGGGGCCATGCTGCTGCAATACCCCGTGGGGCGTTGGTCGGACCGCAGGGACCGCCAGGACGTGCTGATTGCCCTGGCTGCGGTGTGCGCTGCGCTGGCGCTGGTCACCGTATTCCTGCCCTCGGATGCGTTCCTGCTACCGGCAATGCTGTTTCTACTGGGCGGCGGGGTGTTCACCCTGTACCCGGTGGCGGTCAGCCATGCGGCCGACCGTGCCCCATCCGATGCCCTGGTGCCCATGATCCAAGGGCTGCTGCTTATCAACTCGCTGGGCTCGGCGATGGCGCCGATGGCGATTTCGCCGGTCATGACCGAGTTTGGCGAAGCCGGGCTTTTCTGGGCCTTTGCCGTGGTCAACCTATTGATGATGGGCTTTTTCCTGTGGCGGCGCGGCAAGCGTCCGGCCGCGGAACACCCTGCCCCGTTCACCGCCTCCACCACCTTCTCGCCTACCGGCGCTGAACTGCGGGTTACCGAGGACCTGATGCATGCTGCCCAGGAGCATCCTCCGATGGAAACGGCCGAACCCAAGCCATCGCATCATGGCGAGGCCTGTTGAGGTAAGCGTGCCGTAAACGACCATCCGTCGCCCTCAGGGCACCTCCTGTGCAGGTCTTTGCCAAAGCAATGACAGATTCCATGCACAGGAGCTTCGCCATGATTCGCATCCGTAGCCTTTCGCTGTCCGTTGCTTTCGCCTTGGCCACCCTGGCCGGTACCAGTCAGGCCGCTACTGACACTACCAACACCGATATGCACCCGAAAACCGACCAGATGGGCGGCAAGACCGCAGGTGAAGGCAGCAGCGTGAACACCCCAGGCAGCAGCCGTGACAATGACAGCAGCAACGCCGGCGCAGCAGGTGCCCATGACGGTGCGGCAGGCGGCTCCAACAGCACCGGCGAAGCCACAGGCTCCGGCGCAGGTGCCACCGGTGGGCAAGCTGAAGATCAAGACAGTCACTAAGACCACGCCTTGTGCCCCCCTAACGTAATCATCCCATCGATTACGCTCATAGCATTTTTCCATTGAATGGCCCGCGCAATGTGAAGTAAGCTCGGGCTCATTCACTGGAGAGCAACATGCAAGCAACCATCCACACACTCGTCCCTGCCACTGGCCGCGCTTCGCGCCCAGTATCGGCTGTGACCGTGTGCGTGAATGCACCTGCCTCCTATTACTTCGGGTATTGGTTTAGCCACTAGGCGCCGATACCCACACGGCGTCCACCTTCGAGGGGCCGCCGAACATGAGAATACTCAAACCCCCGGTCGGCCTCCCGACCGGGGGTTTTGTTTTTTCAGGCCTACACCCAAACGATTCAGAGGACAGATTCATGAAATACGACACCTATTACGTAGCTGGCACCTTCACCTGGCGATTTAGCCACGTCCGCTCGGGCCAGCCTGCCGCCTCCGATCGGTTCTGCACAGGTGGCACTGCTTTAGCCAATAGCCAATCACCGATCTGTCGAACACCTCGATAGGGCCGACCGCGCAGGATATAGCGCCTGCCGTCCGCCCAAGGAAAATCCCATGCAAGCATCCAGCCTCGCCCTGCCTCTAACCCAACCTCAAGCTGCCAATACCGCTGTCAGCCGCCGTCTTCCCAGTCCGCACCTGCTCAAACAGCAAATGCCGCTCTCTGCCTCGCTCGCACACCAAGTCCAGGCGCACCGCCAAGCCATTTGCGACATTCTCGAAGGACGCGACCACCGCCTGCTGGTGATCGTAGGGCCGTGCTCGCTGCATGATCCGCGCTCGGCGCTGGAGTACGCCGATCGCCTGGCCGCGTTGAGCCGCCAGGTCGATGATCGCCTGCTGCTGGTGATGCGTGCCTACGTCGAAAAGCCGCGCACGACGGTAGGCTGGAAGGGCCTGGCCTACGATCCCCACCTCGATGGAAGTGACGACATGCACGCAGGCCTGGCACTGTCGCGTGGGCTGATGCTGGGCATGATCGAACGGGGCCTGCCGGTCGCGACCGAATTGCTGCAACCCATGGCTGCTGGCTACTTTGACGATGTACTGGCCTGGGCTGCCATCGGCGCCCGTACTACCGAATCACAGATTCATCGGGAAATGGTCAGCGGGCTGGCGCTGCCGGTGGGCTTCAAGAACGGCACCGATGGCGGCGTGGCCATCGCGACAGACGCCATGCGCAGCGCTGCCCATGCCCACCGGCATTTCGGCATGGATGCACAGGGCTATCCTGCGATCGTCGAAACCCTGGGCAATGCGCACACTCACCTGGTGCTGCGCGGTGGCCATCAGGGCCCGAACTACGACGCCCACAGCGTCGCCCTGGCCCGCCAGGGGCTCGCCAAAGCGGGTCTGCCTGCGCGCATCATGGTCGATTGCAGCCATGCCAACAGTGGCAAGGACCCGGCCCGGCAACCGGCTGTGTTCAACGAGGTGTTGCAACAGCGGTTGAATGGGGACGCCTCGATCGTGGGCACGATGATCGAAGGGCACCTGTTCGAGGGTTGTCAGGCGCTCGGCAAAGGGGCGCTGAAATACGGCGTGTCCATCACCGATGGCTGCCTTGGCTGGAGCACCACCGAATCACTGTTGCACAATGCGGCACGACGTCTAGGTGAGCGGCAGGCCGAACCCTGCGAGACACAACCGGTTGAAGTGCGTTAGGCTTTGCCTCTTTACCCTCCCAAGGAGCAGTACCCCATGGCACGTGCAACCGCCCGTCACATCCTGGTCAACAGCGAAGACAAGTGCAACGAACTCAAGGCCCAGATCGAAGCGGGTGCTGACTTCGGTGAAATCGCCAAGGCCAATTCCACCTGCCCGTCCAGCCGCCAGGGTGGTGACCTGGGCTCGTTCGGTCCAGGCCAGATGGTCAAGGAATTCGATACTGTCGTCTTCAGCGCCCCGGTCAACACCGTCCAGGGTCCGGTCAAGACCCAATTCGGCTACCACCTGCTGGAAGTGACCAGCCGCCAGGACTAAATCCTGCGAAGCAAGCCTGGTAGGAGGGAGTGGCTCAAAGCCGATGTATTGGCGCCATGCGAAGGTCCTCACGGAACCTTTGATCAGCCGCTCCGCTCCTACGCTCAGCCCATCCCGGGCGATGCCCAATGGCTTTCTTCGTTCCAGTCAGCGCCGGCGCGCTGCTAGGGAGCTTTGCATGACCCTCAAAGGCAAGACAGCAGTGATCACAGGTTCCACCAGCGGCATTGGCCTGGGCATTGCCCATGTGCTGGCGCGATCGGGGGCCAGCATCGTGCTCAACGGCTTTGGTGACCCTTCACCGGCCATCGCCAGCCTTGAGCAGTTAGGGGTGCAGGTGCGGCATCACCCCGCAGACCTTGCCGATGCCGCTCAGATCGAGGCCCTGCTGGCCTTTGCTGAACAGGCATTCGGTGCCGTGGACATCCTGGTCAACAATGCAGGCATCCAGCATGTGGCATCCGTCGAGCATTTCCCGGTGGATAGCTGGGACAAGATCATTGCCTTGAACCTGTCTGCGGTCTTCCACGGCACCCGCCTGGTGTTGCCAGGCATGCGTGCCCGCAACTGGGGGCGCATCATCAACATCGCCTCGGTTCATGGGCTTGTCGGCTCCACAGGCAAATCCGCGTACGTCGCCGCCAAGCATGGGGTGATTGGCCTGACGAAGGTCGTAGGGCTGGAAACTGCCATGAGCGGCGTGACCTGCAATGCCCTGTGCCCAGGCTGGGTGTTGACGCCGCTGGTGCAGCAGCAGATCGACGCACGTGCAGCAACCGGCATCGATCCCCAGCAGGCACAGCGGGACTTGCTCGCGGAAAAACAGCCTTCGCAGGCGTTCGTAACCCCTGAGCACCTCGGCGAACTCGTGCTGTTTCTGTGCAGCGAGGCTGGCAGCCAGGTACGCGGTGCAGCCTGGAACGTGGACGGTGGATGGCTGGCGCAATAAGCCATGCCGGTTCGCACGGCTAGCGGTGCGTCGGGCATAATGCCTGCTTTCTCTCGCTGCATGCATAGGTAGATCATGAAAGCCCAAGCCCGCCACATCCTGGTCAAGACTGCTGACGAAGCTGAAAAGCTCAAGCAGCGCATCGCCAAGGGTGAGGCGTTCGATGTGCTCGCCAGGAAGTTCTCCCTCTGCCCCTCGGGCAAGCGTGGCGGCGATCTCGGGGAGATTCGACCTGGGCAAATGGTCGGTGCGATCGACCAGGTCATCTTCAAGAAACCCTTGCGCGTGGTGCATGGGCCTGTGAAGAGCAAATTCGGCTATCACCTGGTACAGACGTTCTACCGCGACTGAGTCTCAACACTGCCACCTCAGTACCCAGCAGCTAGCAGTTCTGCCAGTTGTCGCCCTCAAGCCTGCCTCTGTAAACAGTGCCTGACCCCGCGCAACCGATGCTGCGCGCTGGCTTGGGATGGAGGCTTCGCTATGCGTGTACGACTGATTGTGGGCTCACTGAGTTTACTGGGCGCAGCCCTGCCATCGGCTCAGGCAGCTTGCACATTTTCCCCGGGCGCCGGTAACGACACGTATGTCTGCGACAGCGGGTCATCGCCTTCGCTCGTCGATACCGAGGGCGACAACCGCCTGGTGCTTCCAGCGAATGGCACCGGCGCCACCGAAGGCGATGCCACCTTCGGTCCAGGCCGGGACAGTATCGACATGGCCTCCGGCGCGATCGCCGGCAACGTCAATCAGGGCGGCGGCATCGATGACTTCGTCATGAGCGGCGGCGTGATCGAAGGCAACGTCAACCAGGGTGACGGGCTGGACACCTTCTACATGTCCGGCGGCTGGATCAAGGGCACCTTCGACAGCGGCGACTACGCCGAAATGGATGGCGGGCGGATCGGAAACGTCAACCTGCGCTTGGACAAGAATACCTTCATCATGCGCGGTGGCAGCGTTGACAGGAACGTCATCGCCGCGTTCGACACCGATTACATCGAAGTCTTCGACGGCACTATTGGCGGCAATATCAGTGTCAGCGGCGGCGACGACAGCGTTTTGATTCATGGCGGCAGTGTCGGGGGGGATGTACTGCTCAGCACGGGTAACGATCGCTTCGTCTGGGATGGCGGGACGATCGGCGGGAGAGTCGATGCCGGGCCGGGCGACGACACTGCGCTGCTCTCCGGGCTCAACCCGGAAACGCTGACGATCACGATCAATGGTGGCGAAGGCAACGATGCGCTCACATTCGACAATAGCCGCGTGGTGGGCGGTGCTCGTTACCTCAATTGGGAGACGGTGGCGTTGACCAATCTAAGCCAGCTGGCGCTCGACGACACCCTGGTGCTTGGAGACGCCGGCACCGGAACCGGCAGGCTCACGCTCGACAACAACAGCGTCCTAGCCTCCAGCGAGGGCGTGATCACAGCGTTTGGTCCAGGGCAAAGGGCATCGGTGAGCAACGCCGGTACGCTCAACCTCACCGAGGGTGGCGATGCCCTGGGCCGTCTTACTCTCCAGGGCGACTATGTCGGCGAAAATGGCTTCTTGCGCGTGAACAGCGTATTAGCCGGCGACAATTCGCCCTCAGATCGCCTGGTGGTCAGCGCTGGCTCCATAACGGGGACGACCGGCCTGATCGTCAACAACCTGGGTGGAGCCGGCGCGCCGACATACCAGAACGGCATTCAGGTGGTGGAAGCACGCGATGGTGCCACCAGTACGGCGACAGCCTTTGTGCAAACGCAAACCCTTTCAGCGGGCGCTTACGACTACCGATTGTTCAAAGGCGGCGTCACCGCCGGCAGCGAGAACAACTGGTACCTGCGCTCGACGCTGGTGGCGCCACCGGTGGTGACAGCGCCGGTTGAGCCCGAGGTGCCTGGCGAGCCGGACCCCGAGCAACCGGCTGCACCGCAGCCGGCGATCACCCCGCCGGTTGCCGCTCCGGCCCCAGGGCAACTGGACTTGCCCGCCCCGATCGCCGGCAACCAAAGCCTGCCACTGTATCGTCCCGAGGTCGCGGTCTACGCCGCCGCCCCCAGGGGGGCTGCTGTCGTGGTGCGCCAGGCACTGGGCACTTTCCATCAGCGTCAGGGTGACCAGCAACTGCTGGAGGGCCAGGGCGCATTGCCTGCTGCTTGGGGTCAGGGGTACGGCGGCGCGCTCCGTCAACAGTGGAGCGGTACTGTCAGCCCCAGCCTCGATGGCGACCTGTATGGCTTCAAGGTTGGTCAGGACGTGTACGCTCATGTGAGTGATACCGGCGCCCGTCAACACGCAGGGGTGCACGTGAGCCAGTCTCGCTTGACGGCCGGAGTCAAGGGCTTTGCATTGGCACAGGAGGACCGCAGCGTCGGTGACCTGCGCCTGGATGGCAAGAGTGCAGGTGTGTACTGGAGCTGGGTAGGTGCAGACGGTGGCTATGTGGATGGCGCTTTGCAGTACACCCGTCTGGATGGGCGGGCGCGCTCGGACCGAGGCGACAAGCTGGACCTGGATGGGGACGCCTGGGCCGCTTCGCTGGAAGCCGGCGTGCCCATAGCCTTGTCATCGCACTGGGCAATCGAGCCGCAGGCTCAGGTCATCGCCCAGAAAACCAAGTTCGATACCACCAGCGATCGTGTATCGCACATCGACCATGACGCGCAGGTCGAGCTCACTGGCCGCGTTGGGCTACGCCTTGAGGGGCGATTCAAGGCCAACGGCACCCGGCTGCTGCAGCCCTACGCGCAAGTGAACCTGTGGCATGGAGACGGCGGGCGGGACACGCTGGTGTTCGACAACACGGACAAGGTAAAGACCGATTACCGCTATACCGCCCTGCAAGCCGAGGCAGGTGTTGCAGCGCAACTCAACACATCATTGAGCGTGCACGGCGGGGTTCAGTACACGACGCACCTGGACAGCCGTGAACAGGAGGCTAGCGGCGTCAACCTGGGTGTGCGCTGGCAGTTCTGACACGCAAGAGGGGCGCGAGGGTAATACGCGCCCTGGCCTTCTTCAACGCCGGACGACCAACAGCCCTGCTCCAGCGCTTGCCAGCATCGCGGCACTGGTGCGATTGAACAACCTACGCGGCCGCGGCCTTGAAAACCATCGCTGCAAATAGGCGCCGATTGCGGCGTATAGCGCGATAGCTGCCCACTCCAGCAGCAGAAACAGAGCGCCCAGTAGCAGGAACTGTTGACCTACAGGGACGGGGCTGGCGACCGATACGAACTGTGGCAAGAAAGCCGTGAATATCAAGATGGCTTTCGGATTGCCTGCTGCAACCATGAACTCCTGACGCGCCAGACGCCAACTATTGCATGGCGGGTACCCAGCCTCGACGGCCGCGGCCACTGGGGCACGCCACAGTTGCCACGCCAGGTAGAACAGATACCCCGCCCCCACCACCTTTATCGCCAGGAACAGGGTTTCGCTGGTATGCAGGACCACGGCCAGGCCCATGGCCGCAAGGCCTATCATGCCGCTGAAGGCCAGCAGGCGTCCTACCCCGGCAAAGCACGCGGTACGCAAGCCATAGCAACTGGCGTTGTGAAGCGACAACAGGTTGTTGGGGCCTGGTGCCATGTTCAGGGCAAAGCAGGCCGGTATGAAAAGCATCAGGCTGGCAATGTCCATCTCTCTCTCCTCTGAATTCACGGGTTGTATCGCAGGTACCGGGCCGCAGCGTCAAGGTACAGCCACGTGCCACAACTGTACGGGCGAGCAGCGGCTGTTTAAGCTGTCGGTCATCACAAGGACCCTTCGATGCACCATTCCACTACCACCCTGTGGCGAGACCCGCGCTTGCCGCAGGTCGAGAGCCGCCGCGCCTGTAACAGCCGAGCCTGCTACAAGGCCCATAGCCATCCGACATTCTCTATCGGTGCCGTGGACGCAGGCTCCAGCTTGTTCACGGGTGCAGGCTGCGGTACCGAGCGGCTCACCCCCGGTACGCTGGTGGCGGTCCCCGCGCACCGGGTCCATGCCTGCAACCCCGAGGCAGACCAGCCCTGGAGCTACCAGATGGTGCATGTGGATGCGAGCTGGCTGGCCGAGCTGCGCACTGAGTCCGGCCTGCCCTGCGGCGCCCCTGAGCAACCGGCGCGTGTCAGCCGGGATGCCGAGGCGTACCGCCGGTTCTGCCAACTGAATGCCGTGCTGTTTTCCGAGGCGACCCCGGTGCAAAAGGAGGCCGAGTTGATCGCTTTTCTGTGCGACATGGATTTCGACACCTTCTCGCCCTCGGCCGCAGCACCCGTCCTTCAAGCGCCGGCGCTGCAGGGCTTGCTCATGGACCTGCGCGACCAGGACCCGACTCGCCTGACCGTGGAGTCACTTGCCCGTGAGGCCGGCCTTGGCCGTTATCAACTGATTCGCGCGTTCCGCGCTGCCACAGGTCTGACTCCGCACGCCTACGTGCTCAACGCCAGGATCAACCAGAGTCGTCGACTGCTCCGGCAGGGTCACCGATTGGTGCAAGTCGCCCACGACCTGGGATTCGCTGATCAAAGTCATTTCCAGCGGGTATTCAAGGCGCATGTCGGGATCACACCCGGGCTATACCTCAAGGGGCAGACCACGAAGTAAGGCTGCGCGGTCATCACCTGCAATATTGTTCAATACGCGGGGTTCATGTGCCCGCACACTCGGGCAACTGACCTCAAGCGCCGAGTAACCTGCGACCATGCAAGCGTTTATCCTGATTGCCCTCGCCCACTTCCTGGCGCTGTTGTCGCCAGGGCCGGACTTCTTCCTGATTGCCCGAACTGCCATTGCCAGCGGCTGGCGCGTGGCCAGCGGTGCATGCCTGGGCATTGCATTGGGCAACGGGGTATTCATCGTGCTGGCATTTACCGGAGTATCCATACTGCACGAGGGCAGCGTGCTGTTCGACCTGTTGCAACTGGCTGGTGCGGTTTATCTCATCTACCTGGGTATTGCCTTTGTGCGTCATGCCGGCAGTACCAGCGTCTGCGCGACTTCGGGCAGCACATCGCCCACTTGGTGGCGCAACCTGCAGATGGGCTTGCTGTCAGGCCTGCTCAATCCTAAAAATGCCTTGTTTTATGCAAGCCTGGCCAGCCTGGTGGCGGGCAGTTCCACGGTGTGGAAGGTGTCGTACGGAGTCTGGATGCTCTGCGCGGTGCTTGCCTGGGACTTGCTGGTCGCCGTCGGCATAGGCCACCCGCGGGTGCTGCGGCGATTCAGCGCCGCCCTGCCCTTGCTCGAACGGTTGTCGGGCCTCGTGTTGCTGCTGCTCGGCATGGGTTTGCTGATCACGCTGGCCTGGCGTTGACGAGCGTCAGCGTACGCAGGTCCATCAGACTGAAATGCCCACTGGTCCATCCCCCGGTATCCAGATGCCACACATTGCCCAGCTGCCTGACAGACTGGACGGTGGTATGGCCGACCAGCAGGGCACGCAGCCCATTTATGGGCGTGGTATCGCCCTGCTTCAAACGTCGCCTTGACCACAGGCAGGTTTCAAGCACGTCTGGATCGTCGCCCAGTTCGAGCCAGGTACCCAGGGTCGACCAGTCATCGAACGGGCTGTCGGCATGCAGCAGGCCCACAGGGCCGCTTGCCGACTCGACCTGCAAAGCGATTGGCATCTGTTCGAAGCGTTCGACGAAGCGCAGCTGCTCAGCGGCCGCTGAATCGATGAACCATCCACCCCCGGCCGCACGGTACATGTCCAGGTCCAGCCGGCCGCCACGCACCAGGTTGATCGCCAGTGACTCGTGGTTGCCCTGGACCGCGTAGAACCATGGCTGCTCCAGCCAGTGCAGGGCTGCCCGGCTCATTGGACCGCGATCAACCAGGTCGCCAACGCTGAACAGCCGATCCTTGCCCGTATCGAAACCGACGGCGTCCAGGCTTTGCTGCAACCGGTCGAAATGGCCGTGTATGTCTCCCACGGCCAGGTCTCGACCCAGAACATTGGCGCCAACAACCTGGAAACGCTGCATGACCTGATCCCTTAGCAAGTAGGCAAAGACCCTAGGCCCTTGCCTGGACAGCATGGCACAAGCGTCTGGTCGGGAGTATGCTCGGCGATCACGTACCAGGGAAGGAAGTGTCATGAAGCTGTGCGCTGCGCAACTGGGTTCACTCAAGGGCGATGTGGCTGCTAACGTCAGGCGTCATCTGGCCTGCATCGAACAGGCCGCGAACGTGGGCGCTGCCGTGATCGTCTTTCCCGAGTTGTCTTTGACCGGTTACGAACCCGGCATTGCCCGTCAGGCTGCGCTGCCCCTATGCTCTCCACATCTGGACCCGCTGCAAGCGGCAAGTGACCGCCTGGGCATCATCGTTGCAGCGGGATTACCACTGCCAACCCCGAACGGCATCCAGATCGGCATGCCGATCTTTACCCCGAGCGCCCCGCGCCAAGCCTATGCTAAACAGCGCCTGCACGAAGATGAACTGCCCTACTTCTACGCTGGGGCGAGCACCTCGCTGATCCAGGCGGCGCAGCACCGAATCGCGCCGGCCATCTGCTATGAATCCATGTTCATGGCCCACGCTGCATCGGCCAAAGAACGAGGGGCAGACATCTATCTGGTCAGTGTGGCCAAGACGGCAAAAGACGTAGGGGAAGGACACGCGCATTATCCGCAGGTGGCGCGAGAACTGGGCTTGATCGTGCTGATGGCCAACTGCGTTGGACCCGCCGACCATTTCGTGGCGGCCGGTGGTTCTGCGGCATGGGACAGTGAGGGCCGCCTGCTGGGTTGCCTGGACCCTCACAGCGAAGGCATGCTGCTACTGGACACCGAGGCTGGCACTGCCAGCATCATGCCGCTGGACGCGCCAGCGTGATCTACCTGGTAATGGCCCTGGCGAGCTACGGGCTAAGCTACTACGTGGTCGGATTGCTACTCGATGGCCAGGTGGCTGACATCGCCGAGGGTATGCGCCATCGCACCGATGCCCCGACCCCAGGTCAATACCTGCGCGCCGTTGAGCAACGGTTGCGCCGGGTGCGCTGGGAGTACTCGCTCATGGTAGGTACGGTCCTGACGGCGACGTCGTGCGCCGGCGTCTACTGGCTAGGCTGAAGCTGCAAGTGCAATGGCAACGTTTGCCGGCCTTCGAGGGCCAGTAGCAACTGCTTGGCTGCCAGCCCACCGGCAAAGCCGGTAAGCCCGCCGCTAGCCCCTATGACGCGATGACAGGGTGCGATGATCGAAATCGGATTGCGCCCATTGGCAGCCCCCACCGCCCGCACGGCACTGGGGTTGCCGATTTGCTGGGCGATCTGACCGTACGTGCGGGTTTCACCGAAGGGGATGCTCAGCAACGCGTCCCACACCTGACGCTGGAACGCCGTTCCAGTGAATGCCAAGGCCAGATCGAAACGCTGACGTTTACCGGCAAAGTATTCGCTCAGTTGATGTGCGGTTTCGATCAGAACAGGGCAGCGGTCTTCACGCTGCAGCGGGCCAAGGCGTACCCTGTTCTCTCGTTCCTGCTCCCACAGCACCGCACTCAGCCTTTGATCCTGAGAGACGAGGGTCAGCGTGCCAACTGGCGATGGCATGAGGGTGTACAAACTGGGCATATCGCGACTCGGGATCCAAAAGGCAGCTTGCGACGGGGTGCTTATGACAAAGCGACTAACCGTAATGGAACTGAATTACTGCGAATCAGCACCGGTCAACACTTGTGAACGCTGCAAGAAACTGACGAGGTGAATCATGACTATCGAAGCTGAGACGCTCGCACAACTCGCACAAGCCCTGAAAGCACAAGGGGCCAGGTTGATCGCTGACCTTACGTTCATCCGCGCGCCTTACCGGTGCGGCAAGCGCTGGGTATGCAATGTAGTACGCCGCAAAACCGCACGCAAGCCTGCACTGCTCCAATGAACGGCGGGCGAAACCACCACACACTTCAGTAGGCGAAGGACCGCCCTTTTTCCTGCAATCACCTACGTAAGCAAATCCGCCCACCGCTGGTGTCAATCAAGACATTCGCGTGCCGCCACCCTCAGCTTGTCGCCCGACAGAAAGCTGCCTTTGTAGAACGTTGCACGGCTACCCTCGCCCGATTCGATCACCTCCAACACATCATCGGTCGTCACCGCACTTGGCGCTGTCATACGTACGCCATGGGGTATGGATTTCTGCGTTGAATTGGGTGCCAGTGCCTGCCACTGCGGCATTACGCAGGCTGCATACTGCTGGGGCGTTTTGGATGTGAGTTTGCTGGCAGTGGGCTTGCCTGGGGAGGCGCAGCCCACAAGTGCTACGCACAGCGCCGGCACGACATAAAGGTAATTAGGCATTTCTTTGGCCTCGATCAGTTGCGGGCATTTTAGCAAGCAGAGCAGGAACGAGTAATGGACCATCGTCGAATGCTGAAAACATCGCGGTTGCCCTTTATTGAACTACCTACGGAACGAATGCAGCCTGTGTTGTTTCTGATGAGCAATCATGCACGGCCACGGTGATGTGGCACTGATTGACTGATCTAATTTGGCTATTCGTTGGAGTCCTACATGGTGTGGTGGCTTGAAGTGCTTGCACAGTTTGCAACCTCCACTGGTCTGGCCATGGTGTGCATCCTGGTGTTCTGGACCTATGGGCTGGCGTTCGGCAGGCTTTACATGAAGCTGCTCGCTTGTCTGCTGGCCAGTGTTCTACTGATGGTTGCTGCATTCCCGCACGGGGTGAATTTTGCTACAGGACTTGGCGCATCAGTGGGCAACAGTCACTCACTGTCGTTGTTCCTGGCTGACGCCACCGGGGTTATCGCTGCGGTTCTGATCGCATCTTTTTTCTTCAATCCGGAACGCTTGATAGAGTAGCCGGCGCTGCGCGCGCTGTCGCCTGACAGTTCTGCCAGTAGCATGGGCAGGTAGAGACTGGCAATGTCATCAGGCCAATCCCGGCACAAGAACGCCTTACCTAAGGATGCCGAACCCATGAAAGAGCCGTCCAAACAAACGCGGTTGTTTTACCAGAGCGGTAAGCTGGTGACCCTTGTAAGTCCCGATCAGCGTCAGCAGATTTTTCGCACCCCTGATACAGCGCTTGCAGAAGCCCGTGCTGATGGCGGCCCTGCCCTACTGGGCACGGACGCTCAAGGATCGGTGCTGATGGTGCAGTCCGAAGACCAGGCACCGTCCTGATGGGGCGCGCGGCCAGGTGGAGAAACAGAGTGCGTCCAGGCGCTCCATCGCCCTGCGCCGTTGCCGCAAGCATCGCCAGGCGCAGCGGACGCGAACATGCTAACGTTGACTCATCTTTCAGCGAGTCAACGTGTTCATGGAATCACTCGATTGCATCAAATCGGACTTGGTCAAAACCGCAGATCATCTAGAAGCGCTTGGCAAAGCCCTCAATGGCCATGCGCGCTTCATACAGGCGCGGGGTGCCCATCCTGATCAGATCGACGTGGACGCGCACATCCAAGCCCTTGCACAGGTGACCGAAGCCCTGCGCGAGGTAGCAACCAAGATGCAGAGCTCGCTTTGCCCTACGGTGCCTAACAAGTAACGCATTGTGTTCGATCCCCATGCACTGCAGATCGCCTCAACGAAACCTGAGCTTGACCACCTTGCTCAAAGCCCACCCGCTGAACACGTAGAACAGGTCCAAGTATAAGCGGCCGGCATAATTGGGCATTGGGTGGTTATCGATGAGCTGCTCAGGGCCGGGGTTAGGCGGCATGAGCGTGTAGAATGCATTCGGGATCAGAGCCAAGGCGATCAACAGCAAATAGGTTGCCCTTCTGATCCACTGCGCGCTTGGTGTAGGCTTGGCTGACCATTTGACGCCGTAGTATGCGATCAGACCTGCTACGGGCAATACCCAGAAATGTGTTGGAATACCAATGAACATTTCAGCCACAGCACTTCTTGTTTCCACGCAAGTTCCTCCAATTGAATAAGCGAAGTATTGCGGTTGGGTTTGTCAAAAGCAAAGCACCCATGACGCCTCTACCCGCCTGGCTGCTATTCGAGCGTTCAGTTGACCTCTTGAGTGAAGGCATCTGTCACTTCCGGAGCGCAGTCACTGTCGCTGGGTTTGCATCCAGCGTGGATGCAAACCCAGTACACGTTCCGTACCGCGCGTAGTAGCGTTCGGCTTTCGACGAACTGCCAGGGTCCGTTGCTATTGCCCACGGACCGGGCCACTTACGAACTGGGAAGTCAAATGGAACACGTCCATTCCGTCAGCCAAGACGTCATCGATTCAGCACTCATCGCGTTTTCACGTTTCAAAATTGGTGAAATCAAGGTATTCGATCTTGAAAGTGCAATGAGTTATGAAGCCGGGCAAGCGCTTGCCCGCAGCGGACTGGTGCGATTCTCGATTCACAAGATGCCTTCGGGGCGGTACCGCATCAGTGACGAAGGCGAAAACGCGATTACCGAAGCAGGCCGAGCACGGCTAGAGGTAATCAGGGGCTGAGTCGACGATTGGCTGCGATCAATCACCAAAGATGCAGCGGCACGGGGTGACCCGTGCCGCCTCGCTCCATCAGGTACCCTGACTCCAGTGAGCGGCGATCGCCAATATAACGAAAGCCACCACCGCTTCCACAACGAGGTAGATACCGTAGAAATCCTCTGAAAACATACGCAACTATCCGCTTGAAAGACGACTGTCCACGGCCGGGCGAGCCGGCGCGTAAGTCAGATAAGCGATGGCATTCAGAAGTTCACGCCCAGTGAGCACTATCAGGCAACGCCGGGCGGTATCCCATCTTTGTTCTTGTCCTTGAGCCTCGCTTTTTCCTCCTCGGTGGCGTGAGCCGGTACCTCATCTTTCTTGGGTTCATGCTGCTGATCAGTCATGCTCAAGCTCCTCAACGTGTCATGCGTTAGGCATTGGTCGCGCCCAGCAGTTCAGACGCATACGCAGCCATCACGTTCCATGATCACGCTTGGGGATGCCCAGGGAATTGCACGAAGCCACATCACGGGCCTTCATGACGCCCCAGGCCAATGCCCGGGACATGGACTCCTTTGGGCGGTCGTCGAACGCCTCCTCATAGACAGGCATGCCGCCCGGGGCATAGACACCGATGAACAATTGAACCCGGCCGTTTCGCGACAAGCGAACCTGAACATTGATCGACGTTCTGTCGATCAACGTCTCTTCGTGCGCGCGGTGGTGCAACGTAGGATCAGCCCAGGACCAGAACACACTGCCGCGCATCCGCATCGCGCCTCCTAATACTTTAGTCTAATGGCCACTACGGGGGACATTAGCGGCCCGCCGCTTGGGCTACTAGCAAAATATGGCATCGAGCGTTATCGATCAGACGAGCGGAAAACGTCAGTGCCATAATGCAGGACCATGCCGACAGGGAGCCATTGGCGATGCCTGGACACACTGCACATCTGCCGCGAGCATAAATCATGAACACGTTAGTTACCTTCTTCTCAGCCGCGGTGATGCCACTGTTGGCGATTAGCCTGACGGTCATGGCGCACCGGCACGTCATGAAGAAATGGCGAGCGAAGATCGATACCGAACTTGCAGATGCCTTGAGCACCTTAGGGGTCACTAGGTACACATTACTGGTCGACAAATTAACCTCGCCCAGTACGGACAGAACCGCCCAGGTCTATCGCATCCTCCGTGGCGAGCGTGGAGACCATTATCTGTTCATGAAAATTGGAGACCAGCCAGGCCTGCTCAAGCCGCTGAGCAAGGAACGGGCTTTGTTGGCTGTGCGGGTCAATGGTTAATATGCCTTGAAGGACGCATCAGCCTGACTTCGATAAGCACAGAGCGTCAGACTCAGACCGATAGCCTTACTCGTTAAAGGACCAAGAGGTATCAACTCCATGGATGGTCATCCCACGCTTTTTACTGATCGGCTGGTGCTCACGCGTCTGTGCTTGGAGGACGTTGCCTTCATCCAAGAGCAATTCCCCCAATGGGAGGTGGTGCGCTATCTGGATAGTCGGGTTTCATGGCCTTACCCAGTCGACGGCGCCCTGGCCTATGTTCGCGACATTGCGCTGCCGGGAATGGCGGCAGGTTGTGAATGGCATTGGATGATTCGCATGCGTGATGACCCTGACTGCAGACTGGGCAGCATTAGCCTGTTCGAACAGCCCGGAAACAACAGGGGTTTCTGGCTGGCACCGCAGTGGTGGGGTCGCGGTTATATGCGTGAGGCGTGCGCAGTCGTCACCGCCTACTGGTTCGAAACACTGGCGCGGCCGATCATGCAGGTGCCCAAGGCGGTGGCCAATCACGCATCTCGTCGAGTATCAGAATTTGAGGGCATGCGCTTGGTGGGCTTGCAGAAAGGATGGTTTGTAAGCGGCTTGATGGATGTTGAACTCTGGCAGATGACGCGGGCTGACTGGTTGGCAAATACCGCAGCTTACAGGGCTGATGGTCGCGGTATTGGTTGAACTGGAAAGGAGCCATTTGATTCGACTCACCTGTGCCCTGCTTATTGCCAACGCCGTCCTAACCGGGACACTTGGTGGATGAGGTTGCAATGAATAAAGGTCTACTAATCGCGCTGATGGCGACCCTGCTTACAGGATGCAATCACTACTTCAACAGCCCCTATGGCAGTCGCTGGGATCAGCGAAACATCCCCTGCGACGCCACACCACCCAACCAGCCTGGGTGCTACGACAATGTGCATCAAGAAGGGCTTCTCAACAGGCTTTTCGAAAAGGGCTAGTCATGCCTACCTTCTTCACGCGCTTGTTCAAGCGCAAAAATAAGTCAGGGCAGGCTGGGCTCAACCGTTCAACCGATTCCAGCCAGATCAGCCATGCCTGCTCCTTTGCGTTCACGAACAACGACGAGCCAGCGCCCATTACCTATTCGGGACGACACCATGACGGCCATCATGTCAGCAACAGCGACCCTTCGAGTGACAGCCATTCTGGCGACAGCGCATCGAGTTCCAGCAGTTGTGACTGACGACCCGTCATCTTCTGGGTAACCAGGTCGCGATCAGCCATATCACACCTGTCGCCAGCACCCAAGGCCACCTGCTTGCGGGGTTCATTGCCATTGCGACCAACGCGATAACGATCAATGCTGCCCCAGCCCATCGCTTGCGTGCTGGTGTAAACCATCTCTGAAAACGCTTATGCCTGTGCTGCAAGTTATCACCACCCACCTTGCACTTTGACGACCGCAGTCTCAACCGTCGCGCTGAGTCAACGCGCCCTGTATCTGCATGAGTTGACGTGTACCGGAACTCTGCGGCCATCTGCATGCGTGTCCCGTTTATAGGCAGGTCAGGGAACAGCACCGCCCGCCTGCTTCATTTCCTGCAAGGCTATCCGCCTGTGCTGCAGCGCTGACTGATCTTCGATCCTACGCACCGCCAGTGTTCTCAATACCTCATAAGCAAGCGCGTTACAGGCAGGCTCCGATACGCCGTCCTCATGCTTGATGTCGATAGCCGCTTGCCGGCGCTCAATCTCCATCCTTGCGGGGTCATACTGAAATGCTGCAGCATGCTCTTCAAGCATCACACTATTGGCAGCAGCCAGGTCGACATCCAGCATTCCGGTGATCGCGCACTGCTCCCCGGTAATGGATGACAGCGCAAAGCCCTTGTACTGAGCCTCCTCCATCACTGGCCGTGCAGGTTGCGCAGTACAGCTTGAAAGCATGACAGTGGCCATAATTAGGCATTGATAGTTTTTCATCAGGTCATGTCAGGTCTAATAAAGTTGATGAGCCATGCATTACAATCGGCCTCGTCAAATCCGCGCTCAAGGCACTGCACGCTCGGCCACGATACTGATGACGCGTAGGCTTCCTATCACGCCTACCGCGCCCCTTTCCAACTATTACCTGTTAAGGATGATGCCATGATCATTCGCCAGGCCACTAATGTCGACCATCCGCAGCTGCTGGACATTTGGCTGCGCGCTGTGCGCGCTACCCACCATTTCTTGCAGCAAGCCGATATTGAGGCATTGCTTGTTCAACTGCGCGATGTCTACCTGCCTGCTGTCGAATTATGGATCGCGGAAGAGCCCAAGGACGGACCGCTTGGGTTCATTGGGCTTAATGAAAGCCACGTAGAAATGCTGTTTATCGAACCCGATCGGCGAGGTGAAGGCATCGGCCGCGCGCTATTGGATCATGCCCGCGGTTTGCGCGGTCAAATCAGTGTTGATGTGAATGAGCAGAATCCGGAAGCGGTTGGGTTCTATCTGCATTATGGCTTTATCCAAACAGGCCGCTCCCCTCTGGATGGCGAGGGTCGCCCCTTCCCCTTGCTGCACCTGAGCTTGCCTGGCTAGCACTGTTGTCAGGGAGCGCTCTATTTCGCTCGTTGGTCAGGACGAAAAGCTCATCGGACCCCAACTGCTCACCTAGAGAGGCAGAGAAATGATCGACCATCTTGATCACCTCGTTTTGACAACCATCGATGTCGAGGCATGCAAGGATTTCTACACCCGCATCATGGGCATGAAGCTGGAAAACTTCGGTGCTGGGCGCTTGGCTATGCGCTTCGGTGAGCAAAAGATCAACGTGCACGTGCGTGGCCACGAATTCGAACCCAAAGCTCACTTGCCGGTACCGGGCGCACTGGACCTCTGCTTCATCGCCTCGATCAGCCTTGAGGAAGTCGTGGCCCACTTGAAAGCACAACAGTGGCCAATCATTGAGGGCCCCGTTCAACGTACCGGCGCCACAGGACCTATCCGATCCATTTATGTGCGCGACCCGGACCTCAACTTGATAGAGATATCGGAGCGGCTCTAGTCGGTTTCGCAAAGCAGAGCGTGGAAGTCCAGGCAGGCCTGGATTAGTCTCAAGAAATTGAGCAGGCTATCGGGGGCTGCCGGTGGCAGCCCCAAATGATCAGGAAAAGAGCTTGAACGCTACCCAGCTCGTCGCCAGGGCGAACACTGCGCCTGCAGCAGCCGACAGAAAGATGCTGCGCGCTTGGTGTTGCGTGCCCTCACGGACCTCGCTGCCCAGCTGTGCTAGGTTCTCTTTCATCTGCTTGATAACTTGATCATGGCTCATGGTCGTCCTCGCTTGGGATGCCAGGTCACGCCTGTCGCAAGACCCTATGGCGCTAGTGTCGACCGAATTGGCGTAAAGCTCAAGACCGCTCGGCGCAAGCCTGTTTTCTCAGTGGGCAGGCTAGAGCTTTTGAATGAAGGCAGCAGCGGTAACGATGACGGTGACTAGCCCTCCCACCGCGACAAATGGGTAAAACAGCGTCTCGCGCTTCATTTTGTTGGCCTCGGCGATCAATTTTCGCGCCTCGGCAGTGAGCTTGTGAATTTCAGCCTGAAGCTTCTCAAGCTCCAGCTCCTCCTTCTCGGTCATTGGTCGTCCTTCCGTGCCTCGAGCCGCACCCCGTCGTGCGTCCTGCGTGCTGCATTATGTGCGCTTGAGTTAGGTAATGCAGCATGCCGCTGTTTTGCAGTTTGGCAGCTTTTCCGACTTCATGAGATTCCACACGGCGCCTGGGGCAGCCGCCGTTAGCGGCTGCACCTCGCTGCATGACATCCAGATTGACGCACCAGCAATACCCTTTGCTATTCCAGCCGAACAAAGGTGGGCTGTGGATCGGCGAGACAAGTGTTACAATCCGCCAGTTCAAATCAGCGCCCAAGGCGCTGAACATCCGTGACCGCCGGCAGTACGCCCCCCCACACCTACGCAACCATGTGCTTGATGCCTGGGATGAACCCTGCGTTCATTGCAAATCAGCTCGGCCATAGCGTTGAAATGTTGCTCTCGACCTACGCGAAATGGATCAGCTCCTCCTCGGACTGGAGGGAGCTGGAGAAGCTGCCGCCCCGCGTCACGATTGGCCCATGCGTGGTCCAACCGTGACGCAAGGGGCTAAATACACCTCTGCCCCCCCCGCAGGACAAGCACTTGATCTCCACAGCAAACATCACCATGCGCTATGCCATGGGGTTTTGCGGGTGGGAATGTGTCGATTTTGCTGGGCCAAACTCCTCTCACTTCCTCACCGATACTCATGAGTTGGTTCGCGAATTGGTCCGATGGCTTTCATCCGGCCATGATGCCGATCCGGCATAACGCACGTCGTTCCCGGCGTATGCTCCGCTGATTCAAAGTCTGCTATCGACCCACAGCGGACTTTCAGACCGTATCTGCTTGCATCACACATATGTATATTCGTATATTCGGATTTCCATATGTTATGGTGCAGCCATGATTACCCCGCCCGATGTGTTCAAGAACTTATCCGACGAGACCCGTGCTCGCGCCACCTTGCTGATCGCTAGCCTCGGTGAACTCTGTGTCTGCGAACTGATGTGCGCTTTGCATGACAGCCAACCCAAGATAAGTCGCCACCTAGCGCAGCTGCGCAGCAGTGGCATGCTGCTGGACCGTCGACAGGGTCAATGGGTGTACTACCGCCTAAATCCGGATCTTCCCGACTGGGTGCATGAAATGCTGCAGGTAACCTTGCAGGCCAACTCACAGTGGTTGGCAGAAAACTCGCTTCGGCTGCAAAACATGGACGGCCGCCCCGTTCGTGACGCTGCCTGCTGCTGATCAACATCGAGCGAGGCTTTCATGCTGATTGCAATTGCCGTCTTTGTGTTCACCCTAATCTTGGTCATCTGGCAGCCGAAGGGACTTGGGGTTGGCTGGAGTGCCGCACTCGGTGCCCTCATCGCCTTGGCGTCGGGTGCCGTTTCGCTGCACGACATCCCAACCGTGTGGGCGATTGTCTGGAACGCCACCGCCACCTTCATCGCCATCATCATCATCAGCCTGTTGCTGGACGAGGCAGGTTTTTTCGAGTGGGCCGCGTTGTATGTGGCGCGCTGGGCAAACGGCAGCGGCTACCGCCTGTTCGGCTTCTGCGTGCTGCTCGGTGCTGCCGTGTCGGCGCTGTTCGCTAACGATGGTGCGGCGCTGATACTCACGCCCATCGTCATTTCGATGCTTCTCGCGCTGCGTTTTTCTCCTGCCGCGACGCTGGCTTTCGTCATGGCCGCCGGCTTCATCGCCGATACGGCGAGCCTGCCGCTGGTAGTCTCCAACCTGGTGAACATCGTCTCGGCCGAATACTTCAGGCTGGGTTTCAGCGAGTACGCCTCGGTGATGGTGCCGGTGAATTTCGCCAGCGTGGGCGCAACGTTGCTGGTGCTATTCCTGTTCTTCCGCCGTGACATCCCTAAGCAATACACGGTCGGGGCCTTGAAAGTCCCAAGCGAGGCGATTCATGACCGCGCAACCTTCAACGTCGGTGGCTGGGTGCTGGTGGTGCTGTTGATCGGCCTGTTTGCCCTGGAACCACTTGGTATCCCGATCAGTGCGGTAGCCGCAGCCTGTGCGGCGATCCTCTTTGCCGTCGCCGCTCGCGGGCACCGCATTTCGACCCGTCGGGTGCTACGCGAAGCGCCTTGGCAGGTAGTGATCTTTTCTCTTGGGATGTACCTAGTGGTCTACGGGCTGAAGAACGCCGGCCTCACCGATATGCTCACTCACTTACTCGACAGACTTGCGCAGCAAGGGCTGTGGGCTGCCGCCATCGGCACTGGGTTGATCGCCGCATTACTATCCTCTGTCATGAACAACATGCCCAGCGTGCTGGTTGGCGCCCTGTCGATCCAGGCCAGCGAGGCGCAAGGGCTGGTGCGTGAGGCGATGATCTACGCCAACGTCATCGGTTGCGACCTCGGCCCAAAAATCACCCCTATCGGCAGCCTCGCCACGCTGCTCTGGCTGCACGTGCTTGAGCGCAAAGGCGTGCGCATCACCTGGGGTTACTACTTCAAGGTCGGCATCCTGCTGACGCTGCCGGTTCTGTTGGTCACTCTTTCGGCCCTGGCATTGCGCCTGAGCCTCTGACATCCGCCACGAAGCGGAGGAGCCCCCATGCGAGTCCTGTTCATGTGCACGGCCAATAGCTGCCGCAGCATCCTTTCCGAGGCAATGTTCAGTCACTTGGCGCCTCCCGGATTTGAAGCCGTCAGTTCCGGCAGTTTTCCGAAGGGCCAAGTGTTGCCTCGTACCCTGACCACTTTGCAGCATGCCGGCATCTCAACCGAAGGGCTGAGCAGCAAGGGCAATGACGCGTTCGTGGACTGTCCTCCTGGCATCGTCATCACGGTGTGCGACAAGGCAGCAGGTGAAGCTTGCCCGGTGTATTTCGGCCCTGCACTGAAGTCTCACTGGGGGCTGGAGGATCCGTCCGATGTCGTGGCTGACCATGCATCGGTCGAAGCAGCATTCCGCGCCACGCTGGCTCGCATCGAGTTACGCTGCCGGGCGTTCTTCGCCCTTTCTTTTGGCACCCTTAGCCGCGACGAACTCAAACGCGAGCTGGATCGCATTGGCGCTCTGTAACCAGGAGGAAGCATGTCCGATCAACTGCCTAATCTCGATCTCTCGCTGTTTGACCTACCGACAGCGACAACCTCTATCAGCGAGCACAAGCCGCGCATCCTTTTACTATACGGATCGACCCGCGAGCGCTCCTTCAGCCGCCTACTGGTGGAAGAAGCAGCGCGCCTGCTTGAGCACTTCGGCGCAGAGACGCGCATCTTTAACCCCTCTGGTCTGCCGCTACCTGACGACGTGCCGGTGGAGCATCCCAAGGTGCAGGAGCTGCGTGACCTGGTGCAGTGGTCGGAAGGCCAGGTCTGGTGCTCGCCGGAGCGTCACGGGGCAATGTCCGCCGTGTTCAAAGCCCAAATCGACTGGGTTCCCCTCGCGCTTGGGGCCGTGCGCCCCACCCAGGGCAAGACACTGGCGGTAATGCAGGTCTGCGGCGGCTCGCAGTCATTCAACGTAGTCAACCAGCTGCGGGTGCTGGGCCGCTGGATGCGCATGTTCACGATCCCCAACCAGTCGTCGCTCCCAAAGGCCTATCAGGAGTTCGACGATGTGGGCCGCATGAAGCCGTCTGCGTACTACGATCGCGTGGTGGACGTCATGGAAGAACTGGTCAAATTCACCCTGTTGTTACGTGATCGCCAGCAGTTTCTGGTGGATCGGTATTCGGAACGCAAAGAAAGCGCCGAGCAGCTTTCCGTCCGAGTAAATCAGCGCTCAATCTGAGGCATACATGTGCATTGAAGTCAGACAAGCCCGGCCCGATGACGCTGCGGCGATCCAGGCCATCTACGCCCCTTTCGTGACGACGGCGGCAGCGAACTGGGCTGCGTCGCTGCGCAGCCGCTGGCCAGCAGCGTCAGCGCTAGCACCACCGGCAGCCGCGACAACTCTTTGATCATGGGCAGTGGCTCTCGCCTCCTCCTGCGCCCGCGCGCCTTGACGTTGCTGCTGACGAGCGTCACGCTCACCGATCACCTCGGCAAGACGAACGCCGCTATCGCGCTTGGCCGACACTTGGCCAGCCTGCGCCTGCTCTACACTCCGGCCGTGCTCGTAGGCGCCCCAGTGGCTGGCCACCAAGACCACGGCAGCCGCCAAGCCAACCCAGGGGCTCATGCCACGGTCCCGCCCAGCTCTACCCACCGCCCCAGCAGCTTGTCTAGGCGGTGCGGGTTTTGCCCATAGGTGTTCCTGGGGAAGCTCGTCCAGATGTTCGAGCATTTGGCGATCGCTTGCTGAATACTGCCAGCCTTGATGTCATCCAGCGCGCGCCGCCCCCGGATCTGCTGTGGGGCTATGCGATCCTGGTTCTCAGGACGCACGTCCGAAGGACAGTCGCTTTGGGCAAGGTCGAGGAGAAAACGAAGACAGGAATGGACCGTTTTGTGCTGCTGAACGATCGGGCATTGCGTGCTACCCAGTTCGCCAGGCAATACGCCGATCGCCGCAGGAATGGCAAAGGAGCGGTGGCCGTAACGCCGTTTGTTTTCCCGCCTTCCAAGAGCGCCGAGTATGTCAAGCAGACCTCTGACCTGCATAAGCAGTGGGTACAGGTGCTCAGTGAGCTTGGGATTCGACGTCGCCCCCCATATAACTGCCGCCACACGTATGCGACAATATGCTCAATGTCTGGTCTGAATCCCGCATTTATCGCCCAACAGCTGGGTCACAGCGTTCAAATGCTGCTATCCACCTATGCTCGTTGGCTTAACTCAAGCTCCGACTGGAGCGAGCTGGAAAAACTCAAAATTGGTATCAAATCGGTATCAGGTTGAGATCCAGCCCCGTAAGTGACTGATAGGTTAGCCCTTTGATCTCTACCGCCAACATCACCATGCAATTCGGCTCCAAGCCGCTGTTCGAAAACGTTTCGGTCAAATTCAACAACGGCAACCGCTATGGCCTGATCGGCGCCAACGGCTGCGGCAAGTCGACCTTCATGAAGATCCTGGGCGGCGACCTGGAGCCTTCTGGCGGCCAGGTGATGCTCGAGCCGAACACACGCCTGGGCAAGCTGCGCCAGGACCAGTTCGCCTACGAAGAATTCACCGTGATCGATACCGTGATCATGGGCCACGGCCATCTCTGGAAGGTCAAGGCCGAGCGTGACCGTATCTATTCGCTGCCTGAAATGTCCGAAGAAGACGGTATGGCGGTCGCCGAGCTGGAAACGGAGTTCGCCGAAATGGACGGCTACACCGCCGAGTCCCGCGCAGGCGAATTGCTGCTGGGCCTGGGTATTCCGCTGGAGCAGCATTTCGGCCCCATGAGCGAAGTGGCGCCAGGCTGGAAACTGCGCGTGCTGCTGGCCCAGGCGTTGTTCTCCGACCCGGACGTACTGCTGCTCGACGAGCCAACCAACCACCTGGACATCAATACCATCCGCTGGTTGGAAACCGTGCTCACCGCGCGTAACAGCACCATGGTGATCATTTCCCACGACCGCCACTTCCTCAACAGCGTGTGCACCCACATGGCTGACCTGGACTACGGTGAGCTGCGCCTGTTCCCCGGCAACTACGACGAGTACATGACTGCCGCCACCCAGGCCCGCGAGCAGTTGCTGTCGGACAACGCCAAAAAGAAAGCCCAGATCGCCGAACTGCAAACCTTCGTCAGCCGCTTCTCGGCCAACGCCTCCAAGGCCAAGCAAGCCACCTCGCGGGCCAAGCAGATCGACAAGATCCAGCTGGCCGAGGTCAAGCCGTCGAGCCGGGTCAGCCCGTTCATCCGCTTCGAGCAGACCAAGAAACTGCACCGCCAGGCTGTGACGGTCGAAAAAATGGCCAAGGCCTTCGACGACAAGGTGCTGTTCAAGGACCTCGGCTTCACCGTCGAAGCCGGAGAGCGCGTCGCGATCATCGGGCCCAACGGCATCGGCAAGACCACCTTGCTGCGTACGCTCGTGGGCGAGATGACCCCGGACAAGGGCGAAGTCAAATGGACCGACAGCGCGGAAGTGGGCTACTACGCCCAGGACCACGCCCATGATTTCGAAGACGACATGACCCTGTTCGACTGGATGGGCCAGTGGACATCGGGTGAGCAGGTGATCCGCGGCACGCTGGGGCGCATGCTGTTCTCCAACGATGAAATCCTCAAGTCGGTCAAGGTCATCTCCGGTGGCGAACAGGGCCGCATGCTGTTCGGCAAGCTGATTCTGCAAAAGCCCAACGTGTTGGTCATGGACGAACCGACCAACCACCTGGACATGGAATCGATCGAAGCGTTGAACCTGGCACTGGAAAACTATCCAGGCACCTTGCTCTTCGTCAGCCACGACCGTGAATTCGTCTCCTCGCTTGCGACCCGCATCATCGAGCTGTCAGCCGATGGCGTGGTGGACTTCAGCGGCACCTACGACGAATACCTGCGCAGTCAGGGCGTGGTGGCCTGATTCAGCGTAATCGCTGAACGCCTCTGAGGCTGCGGCGCATCGAGCGTCTGCTCGAAGAACGCAGCCGTCTCGCGTTGCAGCGAACGATGGATGTGCCGGCGGTCCACACCCTCGGCATCCTTGCACAGCGCCGGCATGCGCAGGGCCTGCTCGGCGTCGCAATGCGCCATGAATACGAAATGACCGGCCCCTGCCAGCAGGCGGTAGTCAGGTGTGAGGGGTAACTTGCGAGCCAGGGCCTGGGCGTTGCGATCCACCGCCACGAGCTGGTCCTTGTCGCCGCTGTAGATGAGCACCGGCAGGTGCACATCGACCAGGGCGTGGCGTCCGAACAGCAGGCTCAGCGGCGCCATCAGCATCACTGCGCCGACGCGTGAGTCTGCCTGTGGCGAAAGTTCGCTGCGGTCGGCAATCAATACACCGTGGGTTTTGCAGGCATCGTGATCATCCGGTCGCTCGAGGCAATACGCACGCAGGCGATCAAGGTCAGGGCGCGCGCCGGCCAGGATCAAGGCAGTTTCGCCGCCAGCCGAATAGCCAATCAATCCGACTTTCCCGCCATTGAGCCGAGGCCCAAGCAGTGCATCGCTGCGCGCTGCGGTGATAGCGGCGCTGACTTGCAGCGGCCGACCGTACAGATTGCTCAGGGTGCCCAGCCGGCTGGGGTCGCGGGCATTGTCGCCTGGGTGGACCACGGCCACCACTACATACCCTTGCTTGGCCAGTGAGGTTGCCAAATAGTGCAAGGCCAGTGGGCTACCGGTGTTGCCATGCGAGAGCACGAGCAACGGAAAACGCCCTTGGGCCACAGGCGCCTCTTCAGCCACCTCCAGCGCGTAACCGTCGATGTGGCTGGCGCGGGTATGCCCCTTGGCGGGATAGAACGCCAAGGCTTGCATCGGGCGGTTGTCTACCGGGTCGGTCAGGGTCATGTGATGCAGCCCTGCCACCCAGGGCGCAGCATCAGCGGCGCCCATCGGGCCAACGACCATGGCCAGTGCCAGCAAGCAACGAGAAAGGATCATGGGGGCTCTGCGCATCTGCCACTGGATAGCTTGAGCTTAATCGCTGCCCTCCCGTCAAAAATGAAAAACCGATGAAACATCGGCTGCGCCATGGCAGATCCGTTTTGTGTTTGTGCGCGTCATCGAACCCGTGGCATATAGGCAGGTCAATCAGACGTCGTCGATCATTCGCAATCGTGGAGAGCCGAGCATGAGCACACCCGCTTACCAACCCCCGAAGGTATGGCGCAACGAAGCGGCCTCGGGGGGCCACTTCGCCAGTATCAACCGGCCGGTCGCCGGGCCTACCCATGACAAGGACCTGCCAGTGGGCGAGCAACCGCTGCAGCTTTATTCGCTGGCGACACCCAATGGCGTCAAGGTCACCATCGCCCTGGAAGAGCTGCTGGAACTTGGCCATGCCGGCGCTGAATACGATGCCTGGCTGATCAGAATTGGCGAGGGTGACCAGTTCTCCAGCGGATTCGTACAGGTCAACCCCAACTCGAAGATCCCCGCATTGCTTGACCG
Organism: Pseudomonas sp. FYR_7; assembly: GCF_043106155.1. NCBI lineage: Bacteria > Pseudomonadati > Pseudomonadota > Gammaproteobacteria > Pseudomonadales > Pseudomonadaceae > Pseudomonas > Pseudomonas sp. FYR_7. The sequence continues at coordinate 151,892 of NZ_JBICMI010000061.1, read as the reverse complement.
CAGCGTCGAGCCGCCGGTGCGGGTATTCGAATCAGGCTCCATCCTGCTGTACCTGGCCGAGAAGTTCGATGCCCTGCTCCCGCAAACGGCCGCCGAGCGCACCGAAGCCCTGAACTGGCTGTTCTGGCAAATGGGCGCGGCGCCGTACTTGGGTGGTGGGTTCGGACACTTCTACGTCTATGCCCCTGAAAAGATCGAGTACGCGATCAATCGCTTCACCATGGAAGCCAAGCGCCAGCTGGACGTGCTCGACCGCCGTTTGAGCGAGACCACCTACCTTGCCGGCGGCCATTACAGCATCGCCGACATAGCCGTGTGGTCATGGTACGGCCAGCTGGTGCTGGGCAACCTCTACAACGCTGCTGAGTTTCTCGCGGTTCACGAATACCCCAATGTTCAGCGCTGGGCCCAGGCGATCGCTGCACGGCCCGCCGTGCAGCGGGGCACGCGGGTCAACCGGACCTGGGGAGATGAATCCAGCCAGGTACCGGAGCGGCATTCGGCAGCGGACCTGGACTGAACGGCCCGCTGATGTCGGGCGGCCCTGATTGCGGGGCCGCCCAGGCGTCAACGAAGCGTCCTGGCTCAATGCCCGCATGCATGCACCCGTTTGCCCGTGCGCACACCTGCGCACGCTTTAACCTTCTTGTACACTCCCCGCATTAGCCTAATGCCGTTCACTTAGGGCCGTTTCACGGCCCATCGCGGCACAAGACCGCTCCTACAAAGCGCTGTGAGCCTGTCAACTCAGCCGTCACGCGGTCATTGTAGGAGCGGCCTTGTGCCGCGATGGGCCGCGCAGCGGTCCCAACGATCCTGGATGAACAGCATTACCGCATTAGCCCAACCTGCATTTTCTGGTGAACGCATGATCGAGGTAACCGAGGTTTCCATCGCCGAGCTGCGCAGCGCGCTCGAGTCGGGCCGCACGACGGCGGTCGAACTGGTCAAGGCCTACCTGGCCCGCATAGACGCCTATGATGGCGCCGACACCGACACCGCCCTCAATGCCGTGGTAGTCCGCAATCCTGATGCACTGGCCGAGGCCGAGGCCTCCGACGCCCGCCGGGCCCGTGGAGAGGTGCTCGGGCCATTGGACGGGATACCCTACACCGCCAAGGACAGCTACCTGGTAAAAGGCCTGACCGCAGCGTCCGGCAGCCCGGCCTTTAAGCATCTGGTAGCCCAGCGCGACGCCTTCACCATCGAACGGCTGCGCGGGGCCGGGGCCATCTGCCTGGGCAAGACCAACATGCCACCCATGGCCAACGGTGGCATGCAGCGCGGCGTCTATGGCCGCGCCGAGAGCCCCTACAATGCGGCATACCTGACCGCGCCCTTCGCTTCAGGCTCTTCCAACGGTGCCGGTACCGCGACAGCTGCGAGCTTCAGCGCTTTTGGTCTGGCCGAGGAAACCTGGTCCAGCGGCCGCGGCCCTGCGTCGAACAATGGCCTGTGCGCCTACACACCCTCACGCGGGGTCATTTCGGTAAGGGGTAACTGGCCCCTCACGCCGACGATGGATGTGGTCGTGCCATTCGCCCGCACCATGCATGACCTGCTGGAAATTCTCGACGTGGTCGTGGCCGATGACCCTGATACCCGGGGCGACCTGTGGCGGCTGCAGCCTTGGGTGTCGATCCCGAAGCCCTCGCAGGTACGCCCAGCCAGCTACCTCGACCTGGCAGCGGGCACCGCCGCCCTGCAAGGCAAAAAGTTTGGCGTACCGCGCATGTACATCAACGCCGATGAGCATGCGGGCACGTCGGAAAAGCCGGGTATCGGCGGCCCCACTGGCCAGCGTATCCAGACGCGGGCAAGCGTCATGACGCTCTGGCAGCACGCTCGCCAAGCCTTGGAAAAGGCCGGTGCGCAGGTTGTGGAAGTCGACTTCCCGCTGGTCTCCAACTGCGAAGGCGACCGCCCCGGCGCCCCCACCGTCTACAACCGTGGCATCGTCAGCAAGGCATTCTTGCACGATGAGCTGTGGGAACTCTCCGGCTGGGCGTTCGACGATTTCCTGCGTGCCAACGACGATCCGAATCTCAATCGGCTGGCGGATGTGGACGGCCCGCAAATCTTCCCACACGACCCCGGCACTTTGCCTAACCGTGAGGATGATCTGGCCGCTGGCATGGACGAGTACGTCACCATGGCCAAGCGCGGCCTGAAGACGTGGGATCAGATCGAGACCCTGCCTGACGGCCTGCGTGGCCTTGAACAGACCCGCAAGATCGACCTGGAAGACTGGATGCAAACCCTTGGGCTGGATGCCGTGCTGTTCCCTACTGTGGCCGATGTAGGGCCTGCCGATGCTGATGTGAACCCGGCGTCGGCTGACATTGCCTGGAGCAATGGCGTGTGGGTGGCCAACGGCAACCTGGCCATACGCCACCTGGGCGTGCCCACGGTCACCGTGCCCATGGGCGTGATGAGCGACATTGGTATGCCGGTAGGCCTGACCTTCGCGGGGCGGGCCTACAGTGACAATGCGCTGTTGAGCTATGCCGCAGCGTTCGAAGCCACGGGTTCACGACGGATCATTCCACCACGCACCCCAGCCTTGGGCTGAAAGCACAGGTGAGCGCCAAGCGACTCGCACAAATCAACATTATGTGTAAATATGCACAAAATGTTGATTTGAAGAGTTCGCATGGCCCTGTTGCCCGAAGATGAACGCCGCTTGACCTTGAGCGTGCTCAAAGCCTCTATCGAGGCCTTGGGCAGTGTCGTCACTCACAACACCGAAATTCTGCTTCACGACCTGGACCAGCCCGAGCGGTCCGTCGTGGCCATCGTCAATGGGCACCTTTCTGGCCGGCAGGTGGGCAGTCCTATCCTGGCTGTGCCGGAGCAGGATCAGGGCCTGCAAGCCTTGCTGAAGGCCGCGGCCGATCAGCAAGGCTGTGGGCCCGTTGTGCTGCCCGACTATCCGACCGCCATCAAGGGCCGCATGCTGCGCAGCGCTACCGCGATCTTTCGCGACAGCGCTGGCCACCCCTTCGCCAGCCTTTGCGTCAATACCGATGTCACTGGCCTGGACGCTGCCATGGGCTTTCTACAAAGCTTCGCGCCCATGGGCACCTCGCCCGCAGCCGCAGAGCCCGCCGACATGGAGGCGCTGATGAGCGAGATCATCCAGGCGGCGCTGCATGACACCGGCCAAGGCCGCATGACCCGGCAAGCCAAGATCGAAGCGGTCCGCGTGATGCAGGAACGCGGGCTGTTCATCGTCAAGGGCGGCGTCGAGAAAGCGGCCAACGCCCTCGGCGTGACCCGCTATACCGTCTACAACTACCTCGAACATTTGCGTGGAGCCTCCCAGTGACCTTGCACATCCGTACCCCCCTCATCGAATCACGCCCACTGTCGCTGGCTGCCGATTGCACTGTCTGGCTCAAGCTCGAGGCATTGCAGCCCTGCGGCTCCTTCAAGCTGCGCGGCGTCGCCCACGCCTGTGAGTTCCACCATGCCCGCGGCGCGAAACGGTTCGTGTCTTCCTCAGGCGGCAACGCCGGGCTTGCCGTCGCCTATGTTGGGCGCAAGCTCGGCGTTCCCGTGACCGTGGTCGTGCCCGAGACCACCACCGTGCGTGCCCAGGAATTGCTGCGTCTTGAGCACGCTGAGGTCATCGTCCACGGGCAGTCCTGGCAGGAGGCCAATGCGTTGGCCCTGAGCCTGATGGGTGACGATGCCGCGTTCATTCACCCGTTCGACGACCCTTTGCTGTGGGAAGGCCATGCCAGCCTGGTCGATGAGGTGGCCGAAGCCGGCATCAAGCCCGATGCGGTTGTGCTTTCGGTGGGCGGCGGGGGTTTGCTGAGCGGCGTCGTGCAGGGGCTACAACGTAATGGCTGGGCCGATGTGCCGATCCTGGCCGTGGAAACCCATGGCGCAGCCTCCCTGCATGCCGCCATCGAAGCCGGCGAATTGGTGACCTTGGAGCGGTTGGATACGATTGCCACCACCCTGGGCGCGAAACAGGTAGCCGAACACGCGTTTCGCTGTACCCAGCAACACCCCGTGCAAAGCCTGCTGGTCAGTGACCGGCAGGCCCTGGAGGCGTGCGAGCGCTTTTTGCTGGATCACCGCCTGCTGGTCGAGCCCGCCTGCGCCGCCGCCTTGGCGGTAGCGTATGAGGCCAGCGCGCTGGCAAGCTACCGCAATGTACTGGTGGTCGTGTGCGGGGGCGCCACGGCTACCTTGGCGCAGATCCAGGCATGGCGTGCAGCGCTCGAGGCATGAACCAGCCTGCCGGGAGCGGTCATGAACCGCTCCTTGCATAACCCCGCTGCACTCTGCACGTATAGACACGGCTCATAAAAAAGCCCGTGATACACACGGGCAACTGAGCACCAACGCAATAACCTGTGTTCTCAGCCCTTCTTCAATGCCTGCTCCTTGTGCATGGCCATGTGCCCGGTCTTGTCGCTCTTGACCTCGTACTGTGGCTCCTCTTTTGAGCAATGGCGCTGACGCCCCATGAACTCGACGTCCTTGGTATGCACTTTTTCTACGGTGCCGTGTATGACCCCGGCCTCGGAATTCCAGTGCACCTTGTCACCTTTCTTGAAGGTATTGCTCATCGATTTCTCCTTGTAACCTGCGCGGGAGGATTGAGAGTGTCATCTGTCGTTGTTCTACTGAGCACGCCGAACACAAAAAGATTCAGTCACGGCAACGATGCCCGGACGAAATGCAATTGCACCCTTTCGATCTGCGGCGAGTGAAGGCACAATGCGTGTCCTTTTTTTGGCCGGCCTTGCCGAGGGCCTCTAAATGATCAATACGCCGTACTACCTCATCGACAAGACCAAGCTGCTGAGCAACATGCAGAAGATCGCCTATGTGCGCGAACACTCGGGTGCCAAAGCGCTGCTGGCGCTCAAGTGCTTCGCCACCTGGTCGGTGTTCGACCTGATGCAGCAGTACATGGACGGCACCACGTCGTCTTCGCTGTACGAGCTCAAGCTCGGCCGCCAGAAGTTCGCCGGCGAAACCCACGCCTACAGCGTGGCGTGGGCCGACGACGAGGTCCAGGAGATGCTCGAGAACTGCGACAAGATCATCTTCAACTCCATCGGCCAGCTGCAACGTTTCGCAGAGCAATCCGAAGGCAAGGTCCGGGGTCTGCGCGTCAACCCACAAGTCAGCAGCTCGGACTATCAGCTGGCCGACCCGGCACGCCCGTTCAGCCGCCTAGGGGAATGGGACCCTGCCAAGATCGAAACCGTGATCGATCAGGTATCGGGGTTCATGTTCCACAACAACTGCGAGAACGGCGACTTCGCCTTGTTCGACCAGATGCTGACCCGCATCGAGGAACGTTTCGGCCACCTGCTGCACAAAGTGAAATGGGTAAGCCTGGGCGGCGGCATCCATTTCACCGGCGAAGGCTATGCGCTGGACGATTTCTGCGCGCGTCTGAAGGCGTTCTCGCAAACCTATGGCGTACAGGTTTACCTGGAGCCAGGTGAAGCCGCGATCACCCAGAGCGCTTCGCTGGAAGTGACTGTGCTGGACACGCTGTACAACGGTAAGCACCTGGCCGTGGTCGACAGCTCGATCGAAGCGCACATGCTCGACCTGCTGATCTACCGCCTCAATGCCAAGATGGCGCCCAACGACGGTGAGCACACCTACATGGTATGCGGCAAATCGTGCCTGGCCGGCGATATTTTCGGTGAATACCAGTTCGAACGCCCACTGGCGATCGGCGACCGCCTGTCCTTCGTGGATGCTGCGGGTTACACCATGGTCAAGAAAAACTGGTTCAACGGTTTGAAGATGCCATCCATCGTGGTCAAGCAACTCGACGGCAGCGTCGAGGTGGTGCGCGAGTTCGGTTTCGAAGACTACGTTTCCAGCCTGTCGTAAGACAGGCCTCGTCTGTAAGGAGCAACAGGTAAATTGAAGAAGAACGTTCTTATCATTGGTGCAGGAGGTGTCGCCAAGGTGGTGGCCCACAAGTGCGCGCAGCATAACGACGAACTGGGTCGTATTGCCATCGCGTCACGGAACATCTCCAAATGCCAGGCCATCATCGACAGCGTCAAGGCCAAGGGTAGCCTCAAGGTACCCGCCGACATCCAGGCCTTTTCGCTCAATGCCCTCGACGTCGAGGCGACCAAGGCATTGATCCGCGAAACCGAATCGCAAATCGTGATCAATGTCGGCTCTGCATTCCTGAATATGTCGGTGCTGCGTGCATGCATCGATACCGGCGCTGCCTACCTGGATACTGCCATCCACGAAGAGCCGGGCAAGATCTGTGAAACCCCGCCATGGTACGGAAACTACGAGTGGAAACACCTCGAAGAGTGCCAGGCCAAGAACATCACGGCCATTCTCGGTGTCGGTTTCGACCCGGGCGTGGTCAACAGCTACGCAAAGCTTGCGCAGCAGCAGTATTTCGACCGCATTGATTCGATCGACATCCTCGACGTCAATGCAGGCTCGCATGGCAAGTACTTTGCCACCAACTTCGACCCGGAAATCAATTTCCGCGAGTTCACCGGGCAGGTGTGGAGCTGGCAGAACAGCCAGTGGACCAGCAACACCATGTTCGAAGTCAAGCGTACCGATGACCTGCCCGTGGTGGGTTCGCAAAACCTGTACCTTACCGGGCACGATGAAGTGCACTCCATCTCCAAGAACCTGAACGTACCCAACGTCCGGTTCTGGATGAGTTTCGGCGAGCACTACATCAATGTGTTCACGGTCCTGAAAAACCTGGGCCTGCTCAGCGAGCAGCCGGTCAAGACCGCAGAAGGCCTGGAAGTGGTACCGCTGAAAGTGGTCAAGGCCGTGCTGCCTGATCCAGCGTCCCTGGCGCCTGGCTACACCGGCAAGACCTGCATCGGTGACCTGGTCAAGGGCACCAAGGACGGGCAACCGCGTGAAGTGTTCATCTACAACGTGGCCGATCACGAGGAGGCGTACGCCGAAACGGACAGCCAGGGTATTTCGTATACCGCTGGCGTACCACCGGTAGCCGCTGCCTTGCTGGTGGCTCGCGGCGAGTGGGATGCCAAGCGCATGGTCAACGTCGAGGAACTGCCTGCCGAGCCGTTCCTCAAGGCGCTGGACGTGATGGGCCTGCCAACCCGTGTGAAGGACGAAAAAGGCGACCGTCCGTGGGACGCTGAAGCCTGATTCACCCAAGAGGGCGCCTTCGAGGCGCCCTCTTCTTTTATCGACAAACCCCACCATGTTTTTCACGATCGCTGAAACCCAGTAGCTGCCCGCGCCATCAACCACTCATCGGATAACCTAGGAATCTGCTCGGATATTTCGCCAGGCGGCGTTCAGCACTTGCAATTGACCTTAGCCCTCAATACTGTATGAATATTCAGTACGACAGGTAAGAGTCATGCAACTGATCGCCAAACTGGGCATTCTTGCCGATGCCGCCAAGTACGATGCATCTTGCGCCAGCAGTGGTGCGCCAAAGCGCAGCTCGCGTGGCGGCAACGGTTTGGGCGCTACCAACGGCATGGGCATTTGCCACAGCTACACCCCAGATGGTCGCTGCGTGTCTCTGCTGAAGATTCTGCTTACCAACTTTTGCCTGTACGACTGCCAGTACTGCGTCAACCGACGCTCGAGCAATGTGCCCCGCGCACGGTTCAGCCCTGAAGAGGTGGTGCGCCTGACGCTGGACTTCTACCGGCGCAACTGCATCAGTGGCCTGTTTTTGAGCTCGGGCATCATCCGCTCGGCTGACTACACCATGGAGCAGCTGATCAGGGTCGCGCGGTTGCTGCGCGAAGAACATAACTTCCGTGGCTATATCCATCTCAAGACCATTCCGGACGCCGATCCGCTGTTGATCGAAGAAGCAGGCCGTCTGGCCGATCGCTTGAGCGTCAACATCGAACTGCCTACCGACGACAGCCTCAAGCGCCTGGCACCGGAAAAGCAAGCATCGACCATCCGTCAAGCCATGGGCGTGATTCATCAAGGGCAGCAAGCGGTAGCCAACGAGCCTCGCGCCCCGCGCTTCACCCCTGCCGGTCAAAGTACCCAGGTCATCGTCGGGGCTGACAGTACTGACGACAGCACACTGCTGCGCAATGCCGAATCGCTGTACCAAGGGTACGGCCTCAAACGTGTCTACTACTCAGCCTTCAGCCCCATCCCCGACAGCCCTGGCAGCGTGCCACTGGCCGCCCCGCCTCTGCTGCGTGAACACCGCCTGTATCAAGCCGATTTTCTCTTGCGCGGGTACGGGTACAAGGCCGGCGAGCTGTTGGGACAAACTGGCAACCTGGCGCTGGATATCGATCCCAAATTGGCATGGGCGCTGGCCAATCGCGAAGTGTTCCCGCTGGATGTGAACCGCGCAGAGCCCGCGCTGCTGGCCCGTATTCCAGGCATAGGCCTGCGCAGCGTGCAGCGTCTGGTCGCCTTGCGCCGTGAGCGGCGTATCCGCTATGACGACCTGATCCAGCTGCGTTGCGTGCTCGACAAGGCCCGGCCCTTTATCGTCACCAGTGATTATCGCCCTGCCCAGGCCGACCTTCGCAGCAGCCTGCTGCGTGCCCGCCTGCGTGAACCACAGGCACCGGTCCAAATGGGGCTTTGGGGGTGATAGCGCTCGATTGCGATGACCTGTTCGGCGTCTGGCGGGATCAGGCCAGAGCCTTGCTGAGCCATGGCGTCGATCCGTCACAAGTCACCTGGTCCCAAGGGCCCATGACCGACATGCTGGCCGACACCACCACGCTGCCGGCCGGTACGGGCCCGTTTCGGGCGAAGGTGCCGGCGGCCTTGCTCGGTCAACTGGAGGAAGCGGCACGCTATCACGGCGAGCAGCGGTGGAATCTGTTGTACGAAGTGCTGTGGCGGGTTGCTCACGGCGACCGCACGGCGATGCTGGCCGGTGATCGGCTGGGCAGCGAGCTGCATCGACGCATCAAGCAAGTCAGCCGCGAAGCCCATCACCTGCATGCGTTTTTGCGGTTCGTGCCGCTGCCTGAAGCGTTGGTCGAGCACTTGCAATTGGACCTGGTCGCTTTTCACGAACCTGCTCACGACATTCTGCAAAGCGCCAGCCCGCATTTTGCCGATAGGCTGGGGCGGCTGCGGTGGCTGATCGCAACGCCACGCGATGGCATCCGCTATGACGGCCGCCGCTTCGACTATCAACGGCAATGCCCGGAGCTCTGGCGGCAATGGGCGCAGCACGCAGAAGACCCTGGCGCCGAATTGTGGCGAACATACTACCGCCACACCTTCAACCCCGCCCGCCTGAACCCCAATGCCCTGCGCCTGCACATGCCTGGCCGCTTCTGGCGCCACTTGCCAGAAGGGATGCTTATTCCTCAACTCGAGGGGCTGGCACGCCAAGGCAAGCAGCGGGACGGCCAGGCCGTGGAAGTCGCAGCCCAGGCTGGCAAGCAGATCAACAAGGCCTCGCGGAACAGTTGACTGCCGGAGCCCGAAAAGCGCGCCTGCCACAAACCCCGTGTTGAGCCGTAATGCTGTTCACTTAGGGCCGCTTCGCGACCCATCGCGGCACTAGGCCGCTCCCACCCTGACTGCGTGACGCTTGAGTCAAAGGGCTCACAGGACAGTGTGGAAGCGGCCTTGTGCCGCGATGGGCCGTGAAACGGCCCCAACGATCTTAAGTGAACAGCACTACGTGTTGAGCCGAACGTTCCGCGTGCCCTGCCGTCATAACCTGAGCCGGTGCCGACACGCAAAGAGGACGCGAGATGACCCAACCCGACCCGTCATACGTCAAGTGGCTTGAAGAACGCTCCATGCTAATGGCATCCCAGGAGCGCGCCAGCCTGTACTCCGGGCAAGCGCGACTGTGGCAACAGCCCTACGCCCTGGCCCAGCCGCGCCGTGCGACGGAAATCGCTTCGGTCTGGCTGACGGTCTACCCCGATGCGATCATCGCGCCCGACGGTTGCTCGGTGCTGGGCGCTTTGGCCCATGAAGCGCTATGGAAGCGCCTGTCAGAAATTGGTATTCAAGGTGTCCACACCGGGCCAATCAAGCGTTCCGGCGGTATCAGCGGGCGCGAGCTTACGCCGAGCGTGGACGGCAACTTCGACCGGATCAGCTTCGACATCGACCCGCTCTACGGTACCGAGCAGGAACTGGTGCAGATGAGCCGCATGGCCGCCGCTCACAATGCCGTCACCATCGATGACCTGATCCCGTCGCATACCGGCAAAGGCGCCGACTTCCGCCTGGCCGAGCTGGGGCTGGCGCCCTACCCAGGCCTCTACCACATGGTCGAGATCCGTGAAGAGGATTGGGGGCTGCTTCCTGACGTGCCCGAGGGCCGCGATTCGGTCAACCTGCTCCCCGCCCAGTGCGACGAGCTCAAGGCACGCCACTACATCGTCGGTCAGCTGCAACGGGTGATCTTCTTCGAGCCGGGCGTCAAGGAGACCGACTGGAGTGCCACTGCGCCGATCACGGGCGTGGATGGCAAGACCCGCCGGTGGGTTTACCTGCATTATTTCAAGGACGGTCAACCCTCCCTGAACTGGCTCGACCCGACCTTCACGGCGCAGCAGATGATCATAGGCGATGCCCTGCATGCCCTGGACTGCCTGGGCGCACGTGGTTTGCGCCTGGATGCCAATGGTTTCCTGGGTGTCGAAACCCGCGCCAGCGGCACCGCCTGGTCGGAAAGCCACCCCTTGTCGCTGGTCGGTAACCAGTTGATCGGTGGCATGATCCGCAAGGCAGGGGGGTTCAGCTTCCAGGAGCTGAACCTCACCCTCGATGACATCGCCCAGATGTCCAGCGGCGGGGCCGACCTGTCCTACGACTTCATTACCCGACCGGCCTATCAGCACGCGCTGCTGACCGGCGATACCGAATTCCTGCGCTTGATGTTCAAGGAAATGCACGCCTTCGGCATCGACCCAGCCTCGCTGATTCATGCGTTGCAAAACCATGATGAGTTGACGGTCGAGCTGGTGCATTTCTGGACACTGCATGCGCATGACATGTACCTGTACAAGGGCCAGACCTTGCCAGGCAGCATTTTGCGCGAGCATATCCGGGAGGAGATCTACGAGCGCCTGTCCGGTGAGCATGCACCTTACAACCTGCGGTTCGTCACCAATGGCATCTCTTGCACCACGGCCAGCTTGATCACCGCTGCCTTGGGTATCCGGGAGCTTGATGACATCACCTCCGAGCAAGTTGAATCGATCCAGAAGCTGCATCTGCTGCTGGTGATGTACAACGCCATGCAGCCTGGTGTGGTGGCCATATCCGGTTGGGACCTGGTGGGTGCCCTGCCCTTGCCTGCCGAAGCGGTGGCTGAGCGGATGACCGACGGCGACACACGTTGGATACACCGCGGCGGTTATGATCTGGCAGGTCTGGACCCAGAAGCCCAGGCCTCAGTGCGCGGTATGCCGCGTGCCCGTGCCTTGTACGGCAGCCTTGATGAACAACTCGAGCGCAGTGACTCGTTCGCCAGCAAGGTCAGAAAGCTGCTCGCGGTTCGCCAGGCATATGGCATCGCCACTAGCCGGCAACTGCTGGTGCCCGACGTGACCTCGCCTGGCCTGCTGGTGATGGTGCATGAACTGCCTGCAGGGCGCGGTATCCAGATAACCGCCCTGAACTTCAGCCAGGACGAAATCAGTGAGGAGCTGCAACTGACCGGTTTCACGCCAGGCCCTGTGGTGGACATGATCAACGAAACGGTCGAGGGCGATTTGACCGAGGACGGACGCTTGACGGTTAATCTGGACCCCTATGAGGCGTTGTGCCTGCGCATCGTCAACAGCAGTGGTCACGTCTGAGGTGCGGTGACTTGCATTTGCGGGCGCCTGGGCATAGTTTGCCCAAGTCAACTTACCCGTGCCCAGGAGCAACGCAATGTACACCGGCATCGTCCAGGCCGTCCGCCCTCTGCTTGATGTAGCCCGTCACCCTGGCCACAACCAGTTCACCATCGACCTCACCCCGGCACTGCTCGACGATCTGAAGATCGGTGCCAGTGTCAGCGTTGAAGGGACCTGCTTGTCGGTCACCGAGATCGAAGGCACACGCGTTCGCTTCGACGCCATGACGGCAACGCTGGAGCGCACTAACCTGCGCTGCTTGCAGGCCGGCCAAGGAGTGAACATCGAGCGTTCGGCGAAAATGAACGCAGAGGTGGGCGGCCACCTCATGGCTGGCCATATCGCCACCACTGCAGACATCGTAGACATCTCCATCGCTGCCACCGGTGCATACATCAAGTTCCGCATGCCGCCTGAATGGGCCAAGTACGTCTTTGCCCGCGGCTTCATTGGCGTCAATGGCTGCAGCCTCACCGTCGCCGACATCGAGGACAACGTGGTCACTGTCAACCTCATTCCAGAAACCCTGCGCCAGACCACGTTTACCCGTTATCAGGAAAGCGACTTGCTCAATATCGAAGTCGACCACCACACCATGGTGCTGGTCGATGTCGTGGAGCGCACCATTCGCAATACCCTGGCCCGCGAGCAACGGTAGACCCGAGGACTGCACATGCTACCTGCCGCCGCAGCCACACCTACTTCCAGGCGCCATCGTGTCCACCGGTTACGAGGCCGCGTAGGGCTCGGTCTGGTGGCCGGCCTGTCGGTACTGGCAGGGATGACCGATGCCATCGGTTTGTTGGCCTTGGGCGATTTCGTCTCGTTCATGAGCGGCAACACCACGCGCCTTGCCGTCGCCATCAACGACGTCGATGGCCCGATGATCCTGCGCCTGGCAGGCGCGCTGCTGGGCTTCGTGGCTGGCAATACCTTGGGTGTGGTGCTGGCGCACAAGTGCCGGCGCCGTGCCTGGCCCGTACTGCTGGTGGTAGCGGTGCTGCTTGGGTTTGCGGGGATGATGCCAGCGCCGGATACCTCAATACTCTTGTTGGCCGCCACACTGGCGATGGGGATGATCAATGCCGTGGTTGAGCAGGTCAACGGTCTGCCGATTGGCCTGACCTATGTTACCGGTGCCCTTTCGCGATTTGGCCGTGGCCTGGGCCACTGGATGCTGGGCGCTCGCCGCCATGGCTGGCGGGTGCAACTGGTGCCTTGGCTGGGCATGCTGCTGGGAGCAGCATGTGGCGCTTGGTTGCAGAAACACCTAGGGCTGCAGGCTATGGTCGGCAGTTGCGTGCTGACCTGCCTGCTGACCCTGGTGTCGCTGTTCATCCCTCGTGCCTGGCAGCGAGGCTACATGCCCCGCTGATCAATCGATACGGGGATGCTGCTGCACTAGCAGCTTGCGCTTGGCTTCCAGTTCAGCGATCTGGGTATCGATGTCTTCGATCTTCTGCTCGATATTGTCGTGGTGCTCCTGAAGCAGCTCGCGAGCCTCGTCGATGTCAGACGCTGCTGGCGCCGCGCCACGCAACGGCTTGTTGGCCGTTTCTTTCATGGTCACCCCAGTGATGAAACCAATCACGGCAATCACCATCAGGTAGTAGGCGGGCATGTACAGGTTGCCGGAGCTTTCCACCAGCCAGGCGGCCAAAGTTGGGGTAAGGCCTGCAATCAGCACCGAAATGTTGAAGGCACTGGCCAAGGCGCTGTAACGGATATGCGTCGGGAACATCGCTGGCAGGGTCGATGCCATCACGCCAATGAAGAAGTTCAGCAGCACGGCCATCAGCAGCAAGCCGGCGAAGATCAAGCCCAGCACACCGCTGTTGATCAGCATGAAGGCAGGAATTGCCGCCGCAAAAAGGCCGACGCTACCCAGGATGATGAAGGGGCGACGGCCGAACTTGTCGCTCAGAAGACCGATTATCGGCTGCACGAACAGCATGCCCACCATGATCGCGATGATGATCAGTACACCATGATCTTCGCTGTAATGCAGGTTGTGGGACAGGTAGCTGGGCATGTAGGTGAGCAGCATGTAGTACGTGACGTTGGTCGCGATCACCACGCCGATGCAGGTGATCAGGCTACGCCAGTGCTTGGTCGCCACTTCCTTGAACGACACCTTCGGCCCGGAAGCCAGGCCTTCACGGTCACCTTGCTCCAGTTTGTCGACATGCTGCTGGAAGGCTGGGGTCTCCTCCAGCGCATGACGCAAGTACAGGCCAATCATACCCAGCGGCAAAGCCAGGAAGAACGGCAGGCGCCAGCCCCATTCAAGGAATTTCTCTTCACCCATCACGGTGGAGATCATCACCACCACGCCGGCGCCCAGGACGAAGCCGGCGATGGAGCCAAAGTCCAACCAGCTGCCCAGGAAACCACGCTTGCGATCAGGTGCATACTCGGCCACGAAGATCGACGCGCCGGTGTACTCACCGCCTACCGAGAAGCCCTGGGCCATCTTGGCCAGCAACAGCAGGATCGGTGCCCATATGCCGATACTGTCATAGGACGGTATCAGGCCAATGGCGAATGTGCTCAAGGACATGATGACGATGGTGGCGGCGAGAATCTTCTGTCGCCCGAAGCGGTCGCCGAGCGCGCCGAAGAACAACCCACCCAGTGGTCGGATCAGGAACGGCACGGAGAAGGTGGCCAGCGCGGCAATCATTTGAACGCTGGGGTCGGCATTGGGGAAGAACACTTTGCCCAGGGCATAGGCGACGAAGCCATAGACGCCGAAGTCGAACCACTCCATCGCGTTGCCCAGCGCAGCGGCGGTAATGGCCTTGCGCATCTTGGCGTCGTCGACGATGGTGATGTCCTTCAGGCCAATCGGCTGAACCCTTTTTTTGCGAGATTTCATTTATTTATCCCTGACGGTGACTGCTCTAAGGGATCAGATACAAAGGGACACTAAATAATTCAGCGCTTAGCGTTTTTTTGTGAAAGCAGGCACAAGGCGGGATGCGAGCCTTGAGGCACTGGGTTGCTGGGGCGGCTGCGCAGCCCCAGCGACCGCGTTTTCAAATACCTTCCAGCGCCAGGTCCATGGCGAAGTAGGTCAGGATCAAGTCGGCGCCCGCACGCTTGATCGCCCCGATGCTCTCGCGCATGACGCGGCCCTCATCGATGGCGCCAGCCAGTCCACCGAACTTGATCATGGCGTACTCGCCGCTGACCTGGTAGGCCGCCAATGGCAGGCGCGAGGCGTTACGGATGTCGGCAATCACGTCCAGATAGGCACCGGCCGGCTTGACCATGAGCACGTCGGCGCCTTCCTGCTCGTCGAGCAGTGATTCGCGCACCGCCTCGCGGCGGTTCATGGGGTTCATCTGGTAGCTCTTGCGGTCGCCCTTGAGCGCCGTACCGCCCGCTTCGCGGAAAGGCCCATACAACGAAGAGGCGAACTTGGTGGAATAGGCCATGATCGCCGTGTCATGGAAGCCCGCGCCGTCCAACGCGCTGCGTATCGCCTGAACCTGCCCGTCCATGGCCGCCGAAGGCGCGATGAAATCCGCACCTGCCGCTGCGGCGATCACGGCCTGCTTGCCGAGGTTGGCCAAGGTGGCGTCGTTGTCCACGCCGTGGTCATGCAGCACGCCGCAGTGGCCGTGGCTGGTGTATTCGCAGAAGCAGGTGTCGGACATCACGACCATTTCCGGCACTGCATCCTTGCAGATCCGCGACATGCGCGCGACCAGGCCGTTTTCATTCCAGGTGTCGCTGCCCACGGCGTCCAGGTGGTGGGAGACCCCAAAGGTCATTACCGAACGGATGCCGGCACGGGCGTACCGCTCGATTTCCTGCGCCAACAGCTTCTCGGGAATGCGATTGACGCCAGGCATGCTCTTGATCGGCACGAAGTCATCGATACCCTCCTCCACGAAGATCGGCAGGATCAGATCATCGAGGCGGAACTCGGTCTCCTGAAAGACGCTGCGCAGCGCTTGGCTCTTGCGCAGACGGCGGGGACGGACGGACGGAAAAAGAGTGGACATGACAGCTCCAGAAAGATGAACGGCGTATACCTTAAGCCCGAGCCGCGACACTGGAAAGGCCAAATGACGAGATATTGTCTTGCGTCAAAGGCAATGACCGTCGCGCAGGCCGAAACCTGGCCGGCGCGGCCTGATGTATGGGGTGGGCGCACCGGTAGGTTGGCTGTGTCAGCGCAGCCAGGGCGGGGTCGGCTCTTCAGCCTGCGATTGCCCTTGCTCGGCCTCGGCTCTCGCTTCGCGGCGGCGGGCATCGTCCAGCCGGGCGGCGTCGATCTCGCGCATGACGCCGGCCACGTCCGCTGCCTGCTCATCTTCAGCGAACAACCCCGTGAGTGGGCTGTCGGGGCGCAATTCGCCGGCTTCGTAGAGGGCCCACATTTCCTGCGCGTAACGGGTGGCTTTCAGCTCAGGGGCAAAGCGTCCAAAATAATGCGCCATGTTCGACACATCGCGCTGCAGCATGCTGAACGCATGGTTGTTGGCCGCAGCGTCCACTGCCTGGGGCAAGTCGATGATCACCGGCCCGTCCGGACCCAGGAGTACGTTGAACTCCGAGAGGTCGCCATGGACGAGCCCTGAGCAGAGCATCAGTACGATCTGGCTGATCACGAACCCGTGATAATCCCGCGCCTGGTCCGCCTCGAGGTGAACATCGTTCAGCCGGGGCGCAGCATTGCCATCGGCATCGGTTACCAGCTCCATGAGCAGCACGCCATCCTGGAAGTCGTAGGGCCTGGGTACCCTGACGCCTGCCCCAGCCAGCCGGAACAACGCGGCCACCTCGGCGTTCTGCCAGGCATCCTCGGCTTCCTTGCGCCCGTACTTGCTGCCCTTGGCCATGGCCCGGGCCTGACGGCTGTTACGCACCTTGCGCCCTTCCTGATACTCGGCCGCCTGGCGGAAACTGCGCTTGTTGGCTTCCTTGTACACTTTGGCGCAGCGCACCTGGTTGCCACAGCGCACCACGTACACGGCGGCCTCCTTGCCACTCATCAACGGCCTCAGTACCTCGTCGACCAGGCCATCCTCGATCAGGGGTTCGATTCTCTTGGGTGTCTTCATCAGGCTGTGTTCGGGTCCTGGCTGTGATGCGGCCTATCCTCTCACAGCCGAGTCGCACTTGCTTGCCCATGTGCTGCCCATGCCGATAAACAAGCAAGGCCATGCAACAGGCGCCAGATGAATTATTCTTAAATCGCCTGCTGGCCGTTCTTTGGCACAATCAGGCTTTCATCTGGATGTTCGGGATCCCGCATGCCTCGCGTACTCACCATCGAAGACGACGCCGTCACCGGCCAGGAAATCGTCGCTGAACTCAACAGCCATGGCTTGGACGTTGACTGGGCCGACAATGGTCGCGAGGGCCTGGCCAAGGCTATCGCCGGCGGCTATGACCTGATCACCCTTGATCGCATGCTGCCGGAGGTGGACGGGCTGACCATCGTCACCACCCTGCGCAACCTCAAGATCGCCACGCCGATCCTGATGATCAGTGCGCTGTCTGACGTGGATGAACGGGTCCGAGGCCTGCGTGCAGGCGGCGACGACTACCTGACCAAACCGTTCGCCTCGGACGAGATGGCAGCGCGCGTCGAAGTCTTGCTACGCCGTAACAGTGTGCCCATGACGCAGACTCGCCTGCAGGTGGCCGAC
This sequence comes from Pseudomonas sp. FYR_7, assembly GCF_043106155.1. NCBI lineage: Bacteria > Pseudomonadati > Pseudomonadota > Gammaproteobacteria > Pseudomonadales > Pseudomonadaceae > Pseudomonas > Pseudomonas sp. FYR_7. The sequence goes on along the minus strand of NZ_JBICMI010000061.1, from coordinate 134,398 downwards.
CTGGAGCTGGACCTCATCACCCATGAAGCCCGACGCGGCGAGCACACGCTCAATTTGCTGCCCACCGAGTACAAACTGCTGGAATACCTGATGCGGCACAGCGGTCAGGTGATTACCCGGATGATGATCTTCGAGGAGGTCTGGGGGTATCACTTCGATCCAGGCACCAACCTCATTGACGTGCACATCGGCCGCCTGCGCAAGAAGATCGACCTGCCTGGCCAGTCGCCGTTGATCCGTACCGTACGGGGCTCCGGTTATGCCATTGCTGAACCCGTCTAAGGGCTGGAGTTCTTCCACGAGCCGGCTGCTGGCGCTCTACAGCTTCCTGTTCGTGGCCTGGAGCAGCATCCTCATGGGGGTGCTGTACTTCGAGGTTTCCAGCTACCTGAACAAACTCACCCGTCATTCGATGCTGCAGCGCCAACACCTGTTCGCGCACATGAGCGGCAAGCAACTGGACGACGCCCTGATTGCGAGCCAAGCCTTCGAAGAACGCAGCTTCGATGCCTATGGCCTGTTCGACGCGCAACTCAACCCGCTGGGCGGCAGCGTGCGTGCCCTGCCCCCTGGGCTGGCGCTGGACGGCAAGATCCACGAGCTCAAGCGCTGCCTGAACGCCGACGACCCGAACATGCCGCGCCATAGCTGCGATGCGGTGGCGATCAAGGTGCAGGATGGCCGCTGGTTGGTGTTGTTCCGGGACAACGGCTCGTTGTTCGTTGTCACACGTATCATCCTCGACGCCTTGCTATGGGGCATTTCGTTGACGCTGATCCCGGGGTTTGCAGGTTGGTACCTGCTCAGGCGCCGGCCACTCAAGCGCATCCGCGCGGTACAGGCTCAGGCCGAGCTGATCGTGGCGGGCGACCTTACCCATCGCTTGCCGCTGTCGGCACGGCGCGATGAGTTGGACATGCTGGCAGACATCGTCAACGCCATGCTCGACCGCATCGAGCGCCTGATGCATGAGGTAAAAGGTGTGTGTGACAACATCGCCCACGACCTGCGCACGCCGCTCACGCGGCTGCGCGCGCAGCTGTACCGCATACGCCAGCAAAGCGATGCCGATACCGCCCAGGCCGAGGCACTGGATCAAGCCATTGGTGAAACCGATACGCTGATGGCACGCTTTCGCGGGCTGTTGCGGATCAGCGAACTGGAAGATCGCCAGCGCCGCGCAGGGTTCACACAGTTGGCCCCCCATGACCTGCTGGTGGAACTGCACGATTTCTATCTGCCACTGGCGGAGGACGGTGGCATCCAGTTGACCTTGCACCAACCAGGGCAACTGGCCGCGCTGCATGGCGACCGCGAGTTGTTGTTCGAGGCACTGGCCAACCTGGTGGGCAACGCCATCAAGTTTACGCCCGAAGGTGGGCAGGTGCAGATCACAGCTTCCCAAGATGACACTGGCGTGCACCTGGCTGTGGAGGACACAGGACCTGGCATTGCGGAACAGGAGCGTACGGCGGTGCTCAAGCGGTTCTATCGCAGTGACGAGGGGCATCGGCATGCGGGTTTCGGCTTGGGTTTGTCCATCGTGGCGGCGATCGTGGACTTGCACGGGTTTGGGTTGGAGATTGGTGAAAGTCGGTTAGGCGGGGCGAAGTTGGTGTTGCATTGTCCTCTTGCGGGTTTGGTCAAGTAAGCCGAGGCAAGGCTGGCAACCGCCCCGGTGGCACCAGGCCGCTCCTTATATCGACCAGGACCGCTTTAACCCTGGGAGTTTGCTAACAACCAAGGGCGGAGCGAGGCCATTGACTCCGCCACTCGCTAGAGGCACCCCGCTGTCGTCAACTAGCGGTCAGGTACCCGCCGCTGAGCCTCTAACCCACTCAACAAAGCCTCTACCACCGCCGTGGCCGATTCCAGCCCATGGTCATTACCCAGCAACAGGTCGCAGCAAGTTACACTGGCCAACTCCGTGGCCTTCAGATTGGCGGCATAGGCGCCACGCAACAGCGTGGACAGGTGCACGAGCGCATCTTCAAGATCGACGCCCGGACGTACCGAAAACAAAGGCGGATGGCTACTTTCACAGGTAGAGAATGAGGTGGGCGCGGTTGTGAGACTGGCAGGAGGATCAGGTAACCCTTTTGTCATGGTGTTCTCCTTGATTCATCAGGAGCCGCCACGCAACGTGACCAAACGAATGGGTGGCGACTGTACGCGGGTTGGTCAACCGGGAATCAAGGAAACCGGCGCGCACGGAGGCGCCCCACGCACAGCCGCCATGACACGAGACAGCCGCGCACAAAAAAACGCCGACTGATTCGCTGAACGGCGCTGATGCGCCTTGATGATTGCGGGTGACCAAACCCGGCTGCTGGATTTACAACAGCCCGCGAAGACTAACCCTCTCCCACGGTGCTTTCAAGCCAAGAGCCCCGCTTGTAACACTTGTAATAGCCATAGCGTGGCGCCGATAACGCACCCTTGGCGCCTGATTCGCAGCTACAGTGAACGGCGATGAACCCTCAAGGCTGGTTCCAACCGACGCGGACTCACAGCACAACGGGCACCGGCGCAAAAATGCACGATGCCCCTGCACAATTGTCGATTGTACGAGGCAAATTCGCATGCCAGGATCCAGCGATCCTCCAGCGAACTCCAGATTTCACATGGAAAATCAATAACAAGCAGGGAGACCGCAATGACAGCGCTTATTCAAACGCCGGTTACCGAACACATCCTGAGCGAGGTTCGCAACCAGATCGGCCACCTGCGTCTCAACCGCCCCGCCGGATTGAACGCCCTGACTTTGGACATGGTGCGCAGCTTGCGCAAGCACCTGGACGCCTGGGCTAACGACCCGAACGTACGCGCCATCGTCTTGCGCGGCGAAGGCCCGAAGGGCTTCTGCGCCGGTGGCGACATCCGCTCGCTGCATGACAGCTACAAAGCCGGCGACGACCTGCACGAGGCTTTCTTCGCCGAAGAATATGCCCTGGACTTGCTGATACACCGCTACCGCAAGCCCATTTTGGTGCTCATGGACGGCTTCACCCTCGGCGGTGGCATGGGCCTGGCACAGGGCTGCGACCTGCGCGTGGTCACCGAGCGCAGCCGCCTGGGCATGCCAGAGGTAGGCATCGGCTATTTCCCCGACGTAGGGGGCAGCTACTTCCTGTCACGCCTGCCGGGCGAGCTGGGGACCTACCTCGGCGTAACCGGTACACAAGTCCAAGCGGCCGATGCCCTGTATTGCGGCCTGGCCAACTGGTATGTGACGAGTGACAAGATCGAGGCCCTTGATCGGGAGCTGGACCAGTTATCCCTGAGTGACAATCCGCTCAAGGACTTGCAGAACCTGTTGGCGCGCCTGGGCACCCAGACGCTTGAAGGCCCGCCACTGGCCGCGCTCCGTCCAGCGATCGATCATTTCTTCGCCTTGCCCGATATCTCAGCCATCGTCGAGCAGTTGCGCGCCGTCAGCATCGGCGATAGCCATGCCTGGGCCGTGGCCACTGCTGATCTGTTGGAAACCCGATCCCCCCTGGCCATGGCCGTGACGTTGCAGATGTTGCGCCGCGGTCGACAGTTAAGCCTGGAAGACTGCTTCGCGATGGAGTTGCACCTGGATCGCCAGTGGTTCCAGCACGGCGACATCATCGAGGGCGTGCGCGCCTTGATCATCGACAAGGACAAGCAACCGCGGTGGAATCCCCCTACCTTGCAGGGCCTGGAGCGCCAGCGGATCGACCAATTCTTCGAAGGCCTTTGAGCCTGGGAGCAGCAGATGCAAGACGTGGAACTGAGCGAAGAGCAGATCATGATCCGCGACATGGCCCGCGACTTCGCCCGCGGCGAGATCGCGCACCACGCCCAGGCGTGGGAAAAGGCTGGCTGGATCGATGACGCCGTCGTGCGCAGCATGGGTGAGCTTGGCTTGCTGGGCATGGTGGTCCCCGAGGACTTCGGCGGCAGCTATACCGACTACGTGGCCTATGCGCTGGCGGTCGAAGAGATTTCAGTCGGGTGTGGCTCCACCGGGGCCTTGATGAGCATCCACAACTCGGTAGGGTGCGGCCCATTGCTGGCCTACGGTAGCCCCGAACAGCAGCAGCACTGGTTGCCGCGGCTGGCCAGTGGCCAGGTGATTGGCTGCTTCTGCCTGACCGAGCCCCAGGCGGGATCCGAAGCCCATAACCTGCGCACGCGCGCCGAACTGGTCGACGGGCAATGGGTGATCAACGGCAGCAAGCAGTTCGTCAGCAATGCCCGTCGCGCCGGGCTGGCCGTCGTGTTCGCCGTGACCGATCCGGAGCTTGGCAAGAAAGGGCTGTCGGCGTTTCTCGTACCTACCGACAACCCCGGCTTCAAGGTCGATCGCACCGAACACAAAATGGGTATTCGCGCCTCCGATACCTGCGCGGTGACGCTCGAGCAATGCCGCATTCCGGCTGCCAACCTGCTGGGCGAGCGCGGTAAAGGCCTGGCGATCGCCCTGTCCAATCTCGAAGGCGGGCGAATCGGCATTGCGGCCCAGGCACTGGGCATCGCCAGGGCTGCCTTCGAAGCAGCGCTGGGCTACGCCCGGGAACGTATTCAGTTCGGCAAGCCAATCCACGAACATCAGAGCATCGCCAACCTGCTGGCCGACATGCAGGTGCAGATCAATGCGGCGCGCTTGCTCATCCTGCACGCCGCGCGCCTGCGCAGCGCTGGCAGACCGTGCCTGTCCGAAGCGTCACAGGCCAAGCTGTTTGCCTCTGAGATGGCCGAGCGGGTGTGCTCGATGGCCATACAGGTCCATGGTGGCTACGGCTACCTTGAGGATTATCCGGTCGAGCGGCATTACCGCGATGCGCGCATCACCCAGATCTATGAAGGGTCGAGCGAAATCCAGCGGATGTTGATCGCACGTGAGCTTAAACACTACGCGCTGTAAGGCCCGGCCTTCCTGGCCAGGCTTGGACGGGCGGCGGGGCTTGTGCCCCGCTGCCGTCAGCGGCAATAACGGGGGTCTTCGACCACCTGGGCGTGGGCAGCGAAAATCGGCGGCAGCCGCTCCTTGAGGTAGTCGATCCAGGTTCGGACCTTGGCATCCAGGTAATGCCGTGAGGGGTAAATCGCATACAAGGCATTTTCCCGCAGCCGGTAGTCCGCCAGCACCCGGCACAGGCGCCCTTGCTCCATGGCCAGGCTGGCGGTGTAGAACGGCAACAGGCCGATACCCATGCCCAACTCGCTGGCGACCAGCATGGCGTCCGCCACGTTGGTCATGAAGCTGTCCTGGGGTGCGATGACGCAATCGCCACCTGCCTGCGGGAACACCCAGTCACCCTCGTACAGCGGGTAGGCCATGCGCAGGCAGCGATGCTGGTGCAGGTCGTCGGGCCGTGCAGGTACGCCTTTTTCATGCAGATAACCGGGCGCGGCACAGGCAATGCTGAAAATCGCGCCCAAGGGGACGGCAATCAGCTGTGAGTCCGGCAATGCCTGGTCGACGGTGATGACCACATCATGCCCTTCAGCAAGCGGGTCGGGGTTGCGCTGGGAAAGCGTGAGCTCGATGACCACTTCGGGACAAAGCGCGTTGTAGCCTGCCACCAATGGCATCAACAACAACCCAAGCCCATGGGGGCAATGCACACGCAGCCGGCCACGGGGCGTGAGGTGAGCACCACGTGCCTCCCCCACTGCCTCGTCGGTCAATAGCAGTATCTGCCGTGCGCGCTCGAGAAAACGCTCCCCCGCCTCGCTCATGCGCAAGCGTCGGGTGGTGCGGTGCAGCAAGCGGGTTTGCAGCTGATTCTCCAGCTCCGCCACGATGCGCGAGACCTGCGCGGCGGAGATGTCCAGCGCGTTGGCCGCCGCGGCGAAGCTGCCGCACTCCACCACCCGGACGAAGGTACGCATGGCCTGCAACATGTCCATGAAAGCTAGTCCTCGAGGTGGGGGCGTTCGGCCAGCAGGCGGGTGATCCAGTCCACCTGTTGTTCGAAGTCGGCGACCTTGGCCGGCGGCACTGCGACGCGGGCCTGGGCGAAATTGGCAAGGGTCTGCTTTTTTTGCCCGAGCATGCGCTGCCACTTCACGTGAAATGCCTGGCCATGGTCCCGCATCAACAAGGGGCCGAAATACACCTGCTGAGGACTGTAGGCCGCATGACCAGGTTCTGCCACGATGATTTCGTAGTCGAAGCGGTGCTCGCGCAGCACCTCTTCAGCGACGATACGGTAGCCGTTGCTCATCAGCCACTGTCGCACCTGCGGTTCGGCGCCATTGGGTTGTAATACCAGGCGCTCGACACCCGCCAAACGAGCTCTGCCCGCTTCAAGAATCTCGCACAGGGTCTCGCCGCCCATGCCGCACAGGCTCACGGCCGTGATGCGGTCCTCAGGGGCGATGGCGGCCAAACCATCGGCCAGGCGCACGGCAATGCGCGACTCGAGCCCCTGCTTGCGCACGTTACGCTGAGCGGCCGCATAAGGGGGGCTGGCCACCTCCCCGGCCACTGCGTACTCGATGCGCTCGCGAAGCATCAACGCTACGGGTAAATAGCCATGATCAGAACCGATATCAGCCAGACGCGCGCCCTGGGGCACATGGGTGGCCACACGCTCCAGGCGCATGGACAAGGTGTGTTCGTTCACGGTAAGCCTCTCTGCAATGGCGGCGATTCTGACCGTGAATGCCGCGCTTTGCAAAAAACCGGCCTCTCGACCGGCGCAGGCCGCTCGCGTAGGCTTGAGGCTTTTCCACCGTGCAAGGCAGACCCCATGGCACATGCTGATATCGTCTACACCCCAGACAGCGACCCAGAATCCATTTCCTCCGATGTCGCCGAATACAACGGGATGCTGGTAACCACTCAGGTTCCGGTGCACCCTGACGGTAGCCTCGCGTTGGGAGATATCGTCGAGCAAAGCGAATGCACGCTGCAGGCCTTGAAGGATGCTCTGGAGAAAGCCGGCAGCGGTATGGACCGGGTGCTGCACCTGACCATCTACCTGACCGACATGGCCGACCGCGCCGCCTTCAACCAGGTGTACCAGCGTTTCTTCGCCAAACCCTGGCCAGTGCGCGCCGCCGTAGGCGTGGCGGCGCTCGCGTTCGAGGGCATGCGCGTGGAAGTGACGGCGATGGCGGCCAAGAATTGACACACAATCCGCCTACTGGCTGGTGGCAGATTGCAGATGAGTACTGGATGCCGCCCATTGGCGTCGGCTGGGACCGGGCGTGCTTGACTCGCACCAGTGCTCGCGATGCAACGCAGTGGCCGGCCTCTGTCTAGACCGACAGGAACAGTGCAAGAACATGAGCTAAAGCTGCTTCCTGATGTTTTTGAGTTCAAGCCAAGCGGAATGGTCGAGCTTTGCCATTGCAGCATGTTGAAGAGTTCTGAGCTGCCCTTCGAAAATTCGCGGTGGGACCCCAGAGCCGGTAAGGGTACCGACTGCGGCGGCGTAGCGCCTCAGTATGTCAGCATCACGTTCATGAATTTGGGTGGAGGGCCTTTTCCGATACTCACCGGGGGCGAAGGTCTCCCAAGCCTTTTGATTGGATTCCAGCCGATCAAGCCTGTCGGTACCAAGCACCGGCACCGCGGATTGTCTGAAGTCGTTATCGCGTAACCTAGCGCTGAGAAGGCTGCGCATATCAGCGCCGTTCTCTGGGCGCAGTATAAAGTCGACAGTGCGCTTAACTGTTTTTGCGGACTGCGCCAATTTAGGATCGAATGCCGGCTCTGCCACCGTCATGGGCGTAGGTTTGCGCCGCTTGAACCGCTTCAAAAACTTTAACCATTGGAACGCATGTCCGGTGGGGTCAACGCGATTGACTGGATCGCCTGCGCAATACGCATAGGCGTTAAGGCCTCCTTGTTCGAAGGGACTCAACGAATCGGGTGTTTCAAATCGCATCAAGACACTGCTGAGGTAGCGATAGCCCTGGCCAAAGCCATAACAGCCCCGCAGCGCCTCCTGTACTGCCCCGACGTAACCAGTCTGGGAAGAGCGAGTGATCGCGCTGTAGCCATACGGGGTGTAGGCCGTACGTGCAACAGGGCTTGAGCGGTCTCGTCTTGAGGCGGACGTCGGCCCGTACATGTTACCCATCTCCTAATACCACTGATTTTATCAGCCCTACTCTGTCAAGAGCGCCTAAGATAGGCAACTGCCACAAATATCAGGTTGTTGAAACGCAGGCAGAACGTGAAAGGATACATTCATCCGGCTAGCACAGCCTGAGGGTGTCGCCCAGCACAATCGTCGGTACAATGCCCGGCTATACCGTGACAGCCGAAACCATAACGACATGTCCCTTCCCAAGCATCACCTGGAACTGCTCAGCCCTGCCCGCGACGTGGCCATTGCCCGCGAGGCTATCCTGCATGGCGCCGATGCCATCTATATCGGCGGCCCTAGCTTTGGCGCACGCCATAATGCCTGCAACGAGGTGGGCGATATCGCCGCGCTGGTCGAGTTCGCCCATCGCTACCATGCGCGCGTATTCACCACCATCAATACCATCTTGCACGACAACGAGCTGGAGCCGGCGCGCGCGCTGATTCACCAGCTGTACGACGCTGGCGTCGATGCGCTGATCGTGCAGGACCTGGGGGTCATGGAGCTCGACATTCCGCCCATCGAGCTGCATGCCAGTACCCAGACCGACATTCGTACCCTGGAGCGGGCCAAGTTTCTCGACCAGGCTGGCTTTTCTCAGCTGGTACTTGCACGCGAGCTGAACCTGCAGCAAATCCGAGCCATCGCAGCCGAAACCGACGCCGCCATCGAGTTCTTCATCCATGGCGCGTTGTGCGTGGCGTTCTCCGGGCAATGCAACATCTCTCACGCCCAGACCGGTCGCAGCGCCAACCGGGGCGACTGCTCCCAGGCGTGCCGTCTGCCCTACACGCTCAAGGACGACCAAGGCCGGGTGGTGGCGTTCGAAAAGCACCTGCTGTCGATGAAGGACAACAACCAGACCGCCAATCTGCGCGACCTGGTCGATGCCGGTGTGCGCTCGTTCAAGATCGAAGGGCGCTACAAGGACATGGGCTACGTGAAGAACATCACGGCCCATTACCGCAAGGAGCTCGACGCCATCCTGGAAGACCGTCCTGGCTTGGCCCGCGCCTCGAGCGGTCGTACCGCACACTTCTTCGTACCGGACCCGGACAAGACGTTCCACCGCGGCAGCACCGATTACTTCGTGACTGACCGCAAGGTCGATATCGGCGCTTTCGACTCCCCTACCTTCACCGGCCTGCCAGTGGGTGTGGTGGAGAAAGTGGGCAAGCGCGACCTGCAGGTCGTCACCGACGTGCCGTTGACCAACGGGGATGGCCTCAATGTGCTGGTCAAGCGTGAAGTGGTAGGCTTCAGGGCCAACATTGCCGAGGCACGCGGCGAATTCGAAGAAGACGGCCAAAAGCGCTTCCGCTACCGGGTGGAACCGAACGAGATGCCTGCCGGGCTGCACAAGCTAAGGCCAAACCATCCGCTTTCGCGTAACCTGGACCACAATTGGCAGCAGGCCCTGCAGCGTACGTCGGCCGAACGCCGCATCGGTGTAAGCTGGCAGGCGGTGCTGCGCCAGGAGCGCTTGACCCTGAACGTGACCAGCGAGGAAGGCGTGCAAGTGCAGGTCGCCCTGGATGGCCCATTCGGCCCGGCGAACAAGCCCGAGCAGGCGCTGGACCAACTGCACGACCTGCTTGGCCAGCTCGGCACCACGCTCTACCACGCCGACAGCATCGAACTGGATGCCCCGCAGGCGTTCTTCATTCCCAATTCGCAGCTCAAGGCCCTGCGCCGGCAGGCCATCGAGACGCTGACCGAGCAACGCATACAGGCGCACCCCCACGGCCGGCGCAAGCCGGAAACCTCGCCACCACCGGTGTATCCCGAGTCGCACCTGTCGTTCCTGGCCAACGTCTACAATCAGAAAGCCCGGGATTTCTACCACCGTCATGGTGTGCAGTTGATCGACGCGGCCTATGAAGCCCACGAAGAACACGGTGAAGTGCCGGTGATGATCACCAAGCACTGCCTGCGCTTCTCCTTCAACCTGTGCCCCAAGCAGGCCAAAGGGGTGACCGGGGTGCGTACCAAGGTGGCGCCGATGCAGCTGGTCCAAGGGGATGAAGTACTGACCCTGAAGTTCGACTGCAAACCCTGCGAGATGCACGTGATCGGCAAGATGAAGAACCACATCATCGACCTGCCCACCCCTGGCAGCGCCGTGGCCCAGGTCGTAGGCCACATCAGCCCGGAAGACCTGCTCAAGACCATCGTCCGCGCGCCTCACTGAGGCGCGTTTCAGCGTATCTGGTGCTTGTGCAACAAACGGTAGAAGGTCGGCCGCGAGATGCCCAGCACCTTGGCTGCAACGCTGAGGTTGTCGCTGTGACGGTCCAGCACATCGCACAACGCCTGGCGCTCGGCCTTGTGCTTGTACTCCTCCAGCGTGCCCAGCGGCGGCTGTTGTGCAAACGGCTGCAAACCCAGGTCCTTGGCCTCGATCTGGCGCCCTTCGGCAAGCACCAGCCCACGCCGCACCCGATTGGCCAGCTCACGCACGTTACCCGGCCAATCGTGCCGGCCCATGGCCATCAGCGCGTGCTCACTGAAAGAGCGTGGCCGCCTGCCGGTTTCCAGGCTGTAGAAATGGGCAAAATGATTGGCCAGCATCGACAGATCGCCATGGCGGTCACGTAACGGGGCGGTGACCACCTGCAGGACGTTCAAACGGTAGTACAGGTCTTCCCGGAAGCGGCCCTGCTCGATGGCCTTTTCCAAATCGACGTGGGTGGCGGCCAACACCCGTACATCCACCGGTACTGGCTGGCTGCCTCCCACTCGCTCGATGTGCTTTTCCTGGAGAAAGCGCAGCAGATTGGCCTGCAGTTCCAGTGGCAGGTCGCCGATTTCATCGAGAAACAGCGTGCCGCCGTTAGCGGCTTCGATGCGACCGATCTTGCGTTGGTGGGCGCCTGTGAACGCGCCCTTTTCGTGCCCGAACAGTTCGGACTGAATCAGGTGCTCGGGAATGGCCCCGCAGTTGATCGCCACGAAAGGCTGCCCGCTGCGCTGGGACTGGCGGTGCAGCGTACGCGCCACCAGTTCCTTCCCCGTGCCGCTTTCACCGCGTATCAGCACAGGCGACTCGGTCGGTGCCAGCTTACCCAGCAGCTTGCGCAATTCTCGAATCGGCCGGCTCTCACCCAGTAGCTCATCCTGGGTGTCGAATGCCTTGACCGTGCCCTTGCCACGCAGCCGCGCCATGCCGAAGGCCCGGCCCAGAGTGACCTGCACCCGCGATTCGTCGAAGGGTAATGTATGGAAATCAAAGAACCATTCACAGACGAAATCGCCGACGGCCGGGGAGCGCAGTTGTTCGGCACTCAGCACCGCAATCCACTCGGTGTTGCTGCGCTTGATCATGTCCTTGACCACGTCAGGGTGCTTGAGGTGCGCTTCATCCAGGCGCAGTACACCTACATCGCAACGATGCTCCAGCGCCTGCGCCAAAGCGCAGCTGGCGACCTCCCACCCGGCCTGAACCAAGCCTGGCGTCAGGCGGTGGCAATCGTCACAAGGATCGACGATGAGCAGGCGGCGTTGCACTGCGGTTTGTTGCATGACCGATCCTTGGCGCCAAGTATTGGTTTCTTGAAATAAAACAGTAAGTTGTGGCGCCCGAATAACAGTAGCAATTAAGTTGACGGTGCCTATGACCGTCTGTCTGCCAACACTGCTTTTCCTAATTTCGCCAGGGAATTTTCGATGGTTAACGTCCTCACATGGGGCGCGTTGAAACAAAAATGAATAATCGTTGATTATTTTGCTGCACCCATGTGACTCAATGCCGACTATCGAGCATCAGTACACATAACCCCGCGCTGCATTTCGCGATACATGAGGCGACCTTGAAGCAACGCGGACGTCACTTGAATGTTTGGGACCACAGAGAGACCGAACCATGAATGCCCCGCTCCGTGTCAACGAAGCACTGCTGATCGCCGACCACGCCTTCGAACCCTTCCACTGCGTGGCCTGGGACGCCCCCAACGGCACTGGCGACCTGAGCCTGGCGGTCATCGACCGTACCAGCACCCGCATCGGCAGCAAACAGGTAAACTCGCAAACTTATTCCGACAAAGCTCAGTGGCTTAACCTGATCGAGGAAGTACGCGCAGAACTTTGTGAAAAAGGCTACCACCTGCAGCCGTGGTCGATGCCCAAGTAAATGAACAGCGTTGACATGTGCGTGCTCTGCCACGCACATGTACTTGCGGCCCTGCATATTTCATCCTGCTAACGTGCGACTTGTTGCCGCACCCCGCCGTTATCACTTCATCGCTTCGAAACTAAGCAGGTGTTGATAGTCTGCTGCCAGTTGCTGCGCCAGCCGGCGAGCACGGCCCAGCCGGACCGGGGCCAGCTCCATGTCAACCAGCAAGGTGGGGCACGGCAAGGGCTCGACAGGGTCCCATTGCTGCAGACGACCGTCCGTGAACACCAGGCAGCGTACTTCCTCGTTCGGATAGGCCTTGCGCCGATTGCCCAGCCACTGCCTGGCTTGCTCCAGCGCCGGCAGCAACGGGGTGCCCCCTCCCGCCCCAAGCGCCTGCAACCAAGGTTGCAGCGCGGCCGAAGCCTTGAGCCCATGGCGCTGCCATTGCGGTGCACTGCCACTTGCCGTCAACAAAGCCAGCCGTGCGCGCTGGCGGTAGGCATGGTCGAACAATGTCGCCAACAGCCCTTTGGTGTGCGCGAGCGCCTGCTGGCGACGCGTCGAGGCGGAGGCGTCGACGATGATCAGCCATAACTGAGCCGGTGCGCCTCTGCGGGTGTGCCAGCACAAGTCGTCGCGGTGCCGAGGCCGGCCCTTCAACAGGCTCGGCAGCCAGGCGACCTGGCCAGCACTGGCAGCCTGGGCCCGACCGCGGCTTGCACCTGCGCGCGCACCCTTGCCTGCTTGCGCACCCGTCGTCTTGGCCGGCTGACGGATGCTCAGGGCTTTTTTGCCCAGCTCGGCACCTCACGCCTTGGCCCGCTTGCCACAGGCTGTGGGGCCAAAGCACCCCAATCCCCCTGCCCGCCTTTCTCGGCCGAGCTGCTGCCGGTCTGTGCCTGGGGCTGTTCGGGGGCTGCGGGCGGTGTAGCCTGGGCAGGCGACTGCCTGCGATGGCGCAAGGCGAAATCTTCCACCGCGTCGATGTCAGACACCTCGATGGCCGCCGCCCCGCGCCATGCGCAGTGAGCGCGGGCGGCGCGCAACCACACCAGGTCTGCCCGCAGCCCATCCACTCCGGCGGCGTAACAGCGCTCGGTGATACTGGCCAAGGTCCGGTCATCCAGCGCGATGTCGTCCAGCGCCTGGCGCGCTGCATGACAGCGCTTGCGCAAGCCCTCCTGGGCCGATGCCCACTCGGCGCGGAACGCCAGGGGGTCATGGTCGAAGGCCAGCCGACGCCGGATGATCTGTTGCCGTGCATCAGGTGCGGGTAGACCGTCGAGCGCCACATTCAGACCGAAGCGGTCGAGCAGTTGGGGACGCAACTCGCCCTCTTCGGGGTTCATGGTGCCGATCAAGACGAAGCGCGCATCGTGACGATGGGAGATGCCGTCGCGTTCGATACGGTTGGTGCCACTGGCGGCGACATCGAGCAGCAAGTCAACCAAGGTGTCCGGCAGCAGGTTGACTTCATCCACATAAAGTACGCCGCCATTGGCCTGAGCCAGCACACCGGGGGAGAACTGCGCCTTGCCTTGCCCGAGTGCCGCATCCAGGTCGAGTGTGCCCACCAGGCGCTCTTCACTGGCGCCCAGCGGCAAGGTCACGAAAGGCCCATCGCCCAGCAGGTCAGCCAAGCCGCGGGCCAGGGTGCTCTTGGCCATGCCGCGCGGACCTTCGATGAGCACCCCGCCGATCCTGGGGTCGATGGCCGTCAGGCACAGCGCCAACTTCAAGTCGTCGGCCCCCACCACGGCGGCCAGGGGAAATTGTGCAGCGTCGTTCATTTCAAGCCTGTTCCTCGCCATCGAGCAGCTGTTCTTCCAGGGCATCGCGGTACTCGCCCGGGGACTGCCAGAGGCCGCGTTGCTGCGCCTCGATCAGCCGTTCGGTGAGGTCGCGCAGCGCCTGCGGGTTGTGCTCGCGCATGAATTCGCGGGTCGCCGGGTCCAGCACATAGGCATCGGCCAGCGACTGGTAATGATGATCGTCGATCAGGTGCGTCGTGGCGTCGAAGGCGAACAGGTTGTCGACCGTCGCCGCCATCTCGAACGCCCCTTTGTAGCCGTGGCGTTTGACGCCGTCGATCCACTTGGGGTTCAGCGCACGCGCGCGGATCACGCGGTTGAGTTCTTCCTTTAACGTGCGGATGCGCGGTCGGTCCACCTGGCTGTGGTCGCCGTGGTAACTGGCCACGGACGACCCGGCCAGCGTTTCGGTGGCTGCCAGCATGCCGCCCTGGAACTGGTAGTAGTCGTTGGAGTCGAGCACGTCATGTTCGTGATTGTCCTGATTTTGCAGCACCGCCTGCACCTTGCTCAGGCGCTCGACGAATTGTGCCCTGGCCGGCGTGCCCTCGTCCTGCCCGCCATAGGCATAGCTGCCATGGTTCAGGTAGACCTCGGCCAGGTCTTCACGGGTTTGCCACAGGCGCCCATCGATCACATTCTGAACGCCAGCCCCGTAGGCACCTGGCTTGGCGCCAAAGACACGCCAACCGGCCTGGCGAGCCGCCTGCTCAGCGTCTACACCCTGCTGCTGCAAGGTCGTACGCTCGCTGCGCACGCGCGCAGCCAACGGGTTCAGATCATCGGGTTCATCAAGACCGGCCACGGCCTGAACGGCAGCATCGAACAGGCGGATGAGGCTGCCAAAGGCGTCCCGGAAGAAACCCGACACCCGCAGCGTCACGTCCACCCGCGGGCGGTCCAGCAGGCTCAGGGGCAGTATCTCGAAATCGTCGACCCGCTGGCTGCCGGTGGCCCAAACGGGCCGCACACCCATCAGTGCCATGGCCTGGGCAATGTCGTCACCACCGGTGCGCATGGTCGCGGTCCCCCACACCGACAGCCCGAGCTGGCGCAAGTGGTCGCCATGGTCTTGCAAATGACGCTCGAGTATCAGGTTGGCCGACGCGAAGCCTAGCCGCCACGCTGTGGTGGTCGGCAAGTTGCGCACATCGACGGTGTAGAAATTGCGGCCTGTGGGCAGTACGTCAAGCCGACCACGGCTGGGCGCGCCACTAGGCCCTGCAGGCACGAAGCGCCCAGCGAGCGCTGCAAGCAGCCCGTTCATCTCGGCGGCGCCACAGGCATCCAGGCTCGGCGCCACGGTATCACGCAGGTGATCGACAACGGCCTGGACGGGTTGACCAAGTTCCGCCTCCAGTGCTGGCAGCGTGCCGTCGAGCGCACCCTCGATAACCTGCAATGCCAGCAGTTCGAGGCGCTCGCGGGTATCGCCAGCCGTACGCCAGGCCTGGTCGCTGATGTTCAGCAGTAGCGTGGGCCGTGGGCCTTGCCAGGGTTGCCCCAGGTCACAGTCCAGCGGATCGAAGCCAGGGACCAGTGCCTTGGCCAGCGCGCGCAACACACTCGCATTGCCGCCACGCCCATCGCCCCGCTCGACCCGCAGCAATGCCAGCAGCGTGTTCAGGCGCAACCGACCCTCGGGCGACTGGCCGAATACATGCAAGCCATCGCGGATCTGCGATTCCTTGAGGTCGCACAGGTAGGTGTCAAGGCGTGGCAACCAGACGGTTGCATCGTCAAGCTGCCCTTCGAGTTGCAATTCCCGGTCGATGTGGTGGGTCCTGACCAGTTCGAGGATGTCGCGTTGCAACTCACGGGCGCGGCGCGGGTCGAGCAGTTGTGCTTCGTAGAATTCGTCGGCCAATTGCTCCAGGTGGCGCAGCGGGCCATAAGTCTCGGCGCGGGTCAGCGGCGGCATCAGGTGATCGATGATCACGGCTTGCGTGCGTCGCTTGGCCTGCGCGCCCTCACCTGGGTCGTTGACGATGAACGGATAGATGTTGGGCAGCGGCCCGAGCAGCGCATCCGGCCAGCACGTATCGGACAGCCCTACCCCCTTGCCCGGCAGCCATTCCAGGTTGCCGTGCTTGCCGACATGGATGACAGCGTCGGCCGCATACACATGCCTTAGCCAGAAATAGAACGCCAGGTAGCCATGGGGTGGCACCAGGTCCGGATCGTGATAAACGGCGCTGGGGTCTACCTGATAGCCGCGAGCAGGCTGGATGCCGACGAAGGTCATCCCCATGCGCACCCCTGCCACCATCAAACGGCCCTGGCGGAACATCGGGTCCTGCTCCGGTGGCCCCCAGCGCTCCAGTACCGCCTGGCGGTTGGCGTCCGGCAGGCGGCCGAACGCCCCCTGGTAATCGACCAGGCTCATGCTCTGGGCACAGGGCCGCTGGTCGATCTGGTCGAGGTCGTTGGTCACACCGCCCAGCAATTGATGGATCAGCTGGGTACCGCTCTCGGGCAGCTCGCTGACCGGGTAGCCTTCAGTGCGCAGCGCACGCAAGATATTGAGCGCCGCAGCCGGCGTGTCCAGGCCCACGCCATTGCCGATGCGCCCATCGCGCGTGGGGTAGTTGGCCAGGATCAACGCCACGCGCTTGTGCGCATTGGGCTGGCGCGCCAGGGTCACCCAGCGCCGTGCCAGCTCGGCCACAAAATCCATGCGCTCGGGGTGGGCGCGGTAGCACACCACATCCGATTGGCTGCGTTCGCTGTGCCAGGCCATGTCCTTGAAGCTGACCGGCCGGGTGATGATGCGGCCGTCCAGTTCGGGTAGCACGATGTGCATGGCCAGGTCACGTGCGCCGAGGCCCTGCTCGCTGGCCTCCCAACCCGGTTGGTTGTCCTGCGCGCAGATGGCCTGCAACACGGGTATGTCTCGTCTTAGCGGGCGCAGGTTAGGACGCTCCGGGCTGGACAGGGCGAAACCCGTGGTATTGAGCACAACCTCGGCGCCGACCATGTCGAGCCATGCTTCGACCTGTTCCAGGCACGCGCTTTCCTTCAGGCTGGCCACCGCAATCGGCAACGGGTTCAAACCTGCTGCCTGCAGGCGCTGGCAGAACACATCGATGAAAGCCGTGTTCGCTGCTTGCAGGTGCGAGCGATAGAACAGTATCGGCGCCACCGGATGATCGGCATGCCAGTGCGGGTACCAGTCCTCCAGCGCCCCACTGCCCACTTGTGGGTGGTAGACCGTCGTGCGAGGCAACGCCCGCGGCTCGGCCCAGGAATAGTCACGGTCCAGCCACTGACTGGCTAGGTAGTAGAACAGGTTGAGTGCGTTGGCCTTGCCACCCTGGCGCAGGTAGTGCCACAACTGCTCGGCTTGCGCGCCCTGCACGGACCCAAGCCCGGTCAGTTCCGGGTCGGGACGGTCGTCGCCGGGCACCAGGATCACGTGCACGCCGCGCTCGGCGAGCGTAACCAACTGTTCCACACCGTAGCGCCAGTACCCCACGCCGCCGTGCAGCGACACCAGGATGACCTTGGCGTGCTGCAAGACCTGATCGACATAAAGGTCGACCGAAGCGTGGTTCTGCACCTGCATGGGGTTGGCCAGGCGCAGGCTGGGATAGTCGCCGGGCAACTGCTCGGCGCTGTCGGCGAGCAAGGCCAGGTGCGAATCCCCGCTGCAGAGGATGACCAGTTCGGCAGGCGTCTGGCCGAGGTCGGCAATGCTGTCGTCGGGCACGAAGCCGCCGGGCTGGGTCCGCAGCAGGTGCATGGGTCAGGCGCCCAGAGCGTGGCGCAGACGCGCTTCGAGCTGGGCGGGGTCAAGGTCCTGACCGATCAGCACCAGGCGCGTGACGCGAGGCTCTGCGGCGCGCCAGGCGCGGTCGAAGTGCTTGTCGAAGCGTGTGCCTACCCCCTGGATGAGCAAGCGCATCGGCTTGCCGGCGATGGCGGCGAAGCCTTTGACGCGCAGGATGCCGTACTCGACCACCAGTTGGTTGAGCGCCTCGATCAGCACCCGCTCATCGGATTCGGGGAGGTCGATGGAGATGGAATCGAAGGCATCATGGTCATGGTCGTCATGGTCATCGCCGTCGTGATGGGCATCGTGGTGGGTCGGGCGGGCGTCGATGTGCTGCTCGGACTCGGCGCACAGGCCCAGCAACACCTCCAGCGGCAACTTGCCACTGCTGGCTTCGATGACTTTGACAGCCGCTGGCAGCTCTTCGGCGACCTCGGCACGCACCTTGGCCAGGCCATCGGCATCGATCAGGTCGGCTTTGTTCAACACAACCAGGTCGGCGCTGGCCAGTTGGTCAGCGAACAATTCGTGCAGGGGAGACTCGTGGTCCAGGTTCGGGTCCAGCTTGCGCTGGGCGTCGACCTGGTCCGGGTAGGCGGCGAAAGTGCCTGCGGCAACGGCGGGGCTGTCGACCACGGTGATCACCGCATCGACGGTGCAGGCGGTACGGATCTCAGGCCATTGGAAGGCTTGTACCAGCGGCTTGGGCAACGCCAGGCCGCTGGTTTCGATCAGGATATGGTCCAGCTCGCCGCGGCGCGCCACCAGTTCGCGCATCACCGGGAAGAACTCTTCCTGGACGGTGCAGCACAGGCAACCGTTGGCCAGTTCGTACACCCGGCCATTGGCCTCTTCCTCGGTGCAGCCGATGCTGCACTGCTTGAGGATGTCGCCATCAATGCCCAGCTCGCCGAATTCGTTGACGATCACGGCGATGCGCCGACCCTGTGCGTTGTCGAGCATGTGGCGCAACAGGGTAGTCTTGCCCGAGCCCAGGAAGCCGGTGACGATGGTAACGGGGAGCTTGGCCAGTGTTTTCATGTTGCAGTGCCCTTGGCAGAATGGCGCGGGCATGCAGGACGAGCGCCGCCGACCAAACAGGCCAGGCATGTTCGCCACCGGATCACCCCGCCCGGTTTAAAGTCGAAAACGTTGCGAGGCAGGTCTCCTGGCTTGCACCTGCGCCAGGCACGGTCATCAGGACCGGCTGGGGAGAAGACGCCTTCCCGCGCTTGGCGCAGTGGCAGTGTCGACCCATCGATGGTGCCTACAGTTGCGGGGGCAGCCGCGGCTTGAACCGCGTTCCCGTCTTAGCTCCGGCCTGGCCGGAGAACCTCGAACGGCCAAGGCTACGCAGTGGCTGTCGGGTGGTCAACCGTTGTCGAGGCTGTGGGGAGCCGCACTGCTGCCAGACGGCGACCTTCGTCCCGCCCTCGCCCTCGCCACCCACGAATAAAGTGCAAGGCAGTACCCTTTCTCTTCATCGCCTGCCCGCTTTACGCGCTGACCATCCTCCTCTACCCTTCCCACTTCCCCTTCATGAGGTATTCGTCCAATGCGCCATTGATGCCGCCGTCTGCTTGACGGCCAGTCTTCACTTTCCGGTCGCCACCGGAAATGTCGCGGCATTTGTGGAGTTGCACATGACGACTACGTCGATCCTGACGCTGGACAGCGTCACCCTGGTCTTGCCAGATGGCAGGCCACTGTTCACCGATCTCACCCAGACCTTCGACACTACCCGGACCGGCCTGGTAGGCCGCAACGGCGTGGGCAAGAGCCTGCTTGGCCAACTGCTCGCTGGCCGGCGTTCACCCAGCAGCGGCACGTGCCAGCGCTTGGGCCGTGTCCATCTTGTCGATCAACAGGTGATCGACACCAGCAAGACCGTGGCCGATCTGGCCCAGATGGGGCCCTTGATCGCAGCGCTCGAACGGATCGCACTCGGCAGCGTGGAGGCCGCTGACTTCGACACCGTCGGCGAGCGCTGGGATGCGCCCGAGCGCCTGCGCGCCCAGCTGCACCGCCATGGCCTGGGCCACCTGGACCTGCAACGCCCTGTCCATACCCTGAGCGGCGGGCAGGCCATGGGCGTGGCGCTGATTGGCGCCTGGTTGAGCGAGGCCGACTTTCTCATACTCGATGAACCTACCAACCACCTGGACGACCACGGCCGCACGCAGTGGCTGGCGATGATGCAAACCTGGAACCGCGGCTTGCTCGTGATAAGCCATGACCGTTCTCTACTCGAGCACATGGACTGTATCCTCGAACTGTCAAGCCTGGGCCTGAAAGCCTATGGCGGCAACTTCAGCCACTATCAGGCACGAAAGCGCTGCGAGACCACGCAAGCTGTGCAGCAGTTGGCACACCTCAAGCGCTCCCAGCAGCAGCAAGCCAGAGCCCAGCTACAGCAACGCCAGGCACTGGACAAAGCCCAGGCCCGGGCGGGGCGCAAGGCCAAGGGCGTGAACCAAGCCAAGATCCTGGTCGATCACCAGCAGCAAGGCGGCCAGGCGACGCTTGGCAAGCAGCGCCGACGCCATCGGGCGGCCGGGCAACAGCTGATCGACAGGGTGCGGGACGCTGCGCAAGCGGTCGAAAGAGCCTGCGAAATTACCGTGCACACGCCAACGCTTGAGCCCAATGTCCAGCGGCAGGTGGTACTGCTGCAAGCCTTGCGCCTGCCGCATGGCACACAAGTACCCATCGACCTCAGCCTGCGCCAGGGCCAACGTTGTGCCCTGACGGGCGTCAATGGCAGCGGCAAGAGCACACTGCTGAAAATGATCGCCGGCCAGTTGCCAGCGCCTGCAGGCCACCTCAAGGTCACAGACCAAACGGCGCTGCTCGACCAGCACTGCAGCGTGTTGTCGGCCGACATAAGCGCGCTGGAACACGTACAACAGGCCAACCTGGCACTGGATCAGAGCCATGTACGCATGCTGCTGGCTCAGCTGGGCCTGGACGC
Organism: Pseudomonas sp. FYR_7; assembly: GCF_043106155.1. Lineage (NCBI taxonomy): Bacteria > Pseudomonadati > Pseudomonadota > Gammaproteobacteria > Pseudomonadales > Pseudomonadaceae > Pseudomonas > Pseudomonas sp. FYR_7. Next base: position 113,652 of record NZ_JBICMI010000061.1, on the reverse strand, counting down.
TGCACGTGTCGCGCTGCCCAGCAGCCTACTCAGTGGAGGCGAGCGCATGAAGGCGGCCCTGGCGGGGATCCTGTACCGCAGGCGCCCGGTGGAGCTGCTGCTACTGGACGAACCTGGCAACCACCTCGACCTGCCATCGCTCAAGGCCCTGCAAAAGATGCTGGAGCGGTTCACCGGTGCGCTGATGATTGCTTCCCATGACCAGGTGCTGCTCGATGCGCTGAGGCTCGACTGCGCCTTACGCCTTGAAGGGCCGAGCATCAAGTGGTGATAGGACATTTCCGATCCGGCGAAGATGTATTAAGGTGGCGTGTGCGCATATAACAGCAGCCCGAACGTGGGCACTTGCAAGACAACGAGGGTGTCATGAGCAACGAAAGCATTAACTGGGACAAGCTCGGCTTCGACTACATCAAGACCGATAAACGCTATCTGTCTGTCTGGCGCGATGGCGCGTGGGATGAAGGCACCCTGACCGAAGACAACGTGCTGCATATCAGCGAAGGCTCCACGGCCCTGCATTACGGCCAGCAGTGCTTCGAAGGCCTGAAGGCCTACCGTTGCAAGGATGGCTCAATCAACCTGTTCCGCCCTGACCAGAATGCCGCCCGCATGCAACGCAGCTGTGCGCGCCTGCTCATGCCCCACGTGCCCACCGACGTGTTCATCGAAGCCTGCAAGCAGGTCGTCAAGGCCAACGAGCGCTTCGTGCCGCCACACGGCAAAGGCGCCCTGTACCTGCGCCCATTCGTCATCGGCACGGGTGACAACATTGGCGTGCGCACTGCGCCGGAGTTCATCTTTTCCGTCTTCGCCATCCCGGTAGGCTCGTACTTCAAAGGCGGCATGAAGCCTCACAACTTCCAGATCTCCAGCTTCGACCGCGCGGCTCCGCAAGGGACCGGCGCTGCCAAGGTGGGTGGTAACTATGCCGCCAGCCTGCAACCAGGCTATGAGGCGAAAAAGGCCAACTTCGCCGATGCCATCTATCTGGACCCGTTGACCCATTCCAAGATCGAGGAAGTAGGTTCGGCCAACTTCTTCGGCATCACGGCCAATAACGAGTTCGTAACGCCCAAGTCGGCTTCGGTGCTGCCGGGTATTACCCGCCTGTCCCTGATGGAGCTGGCGCAGTCTCGCCTGGGCCTGACCGTTATCGAAGGGGATGTGGAAATCAGCCAGCTGGATCGCTTCGTCGAGGCAGGTGCCTGCGGCACTGCGGCGGTGATCACTCCCATCGGCGGCATCGAGTACAACGGCAAGCTGCATGTTTTCCATGACCTGGAGAAGGTCGGCCCCGTTACCCAGAAGCTCTACAACGAATTGACCGGCATTCAGAGCGGCGACATCGAGGCTCCGGCAGGCTGGATCGTCAAAGTGGCCTGATCACTCACACTGCATGATCTCGAAGGCGCGCTCCTCAGGGGGCGCGCCTTTTTTTGCACGTCGAAACAGGCCATTGCGTGCCCGAGCAGGCAACAAGGTTTCCTCCGCGCGCCAGGCCCGGTATCCTTCAAGGCTCTACTGCAAGCCCTTCAGGAAGCCGACCATGACCAGGCCCCTTCTAGTGCTGAGCGCGACCCTGCTGTTGAGCCCCACGCTCCTGGCCCAGCAGATCAAACGTGAAGTGGGCGACTTTGACTTCACCCTCAGTACGACGCCTACTCGCAGCATGGCCCAGGGGCTTATTTCCCCAGCCGCTACCGGCGCCTTTCACGGCGGCCTGGATTTGAGTCACACCAGTGGTTGGTACGTGGGGCAATACACGCCCAGCATGGGCGTAGCGCCAGGGTCCACCCTGCGGGTCGACAACTACGTCGGCTACAAGCATCACTTCGACAGTACTTTGGGTTACGAGATCGGTGTGATCCACTACAGCCAACCCAACATCGCAGGTGCAGAGAGCCATGCGCTGTATGGGGGTATTTCCATAATGGGCAGCCGATTCGGCGGGGCCTTGCGAGACAACCCAAGCAACCGGATCGGCACCCTGTATGCCGATTTCGGGCAGGTCCCCCTGCTCAACGCCGACCTGACGGTCAAGCTGGCCCATCATCGGCTCGGCACCCCATTCACGATCGGCGACGGCAGCCAGGTCAACGGTTTCTCCGACTGGTCCATGCAGCTGTCGCGCCCCTGGTTAGGCCTGGACCTGAACCTGATCTACAGCGACTCGAACCTGACCGGTGGCGGCTGCGATGCTTATTCGGGGATCAACACCTATTGCGAGAGCGTGGTAACCCTCAAGGCCCAGCGCAGTTTCTTCTAGGCAAGCCTGCTCACGCTCAGCCTTTGCCGGCCACTGCCACCTCAAGCCTGTGTCGGCGCCCGTGGACGGGGGGCAGTGACAGCGATGGCCACCCCGCCCAGGACAATCGCGCAGGCAGCCATGGCACGTAGCGACAATGCCTCGCCGATCACGAGCATTCCACCCAACGCGGCGATCACCGGCACGCTCAGTTGCAACGTGGCGGCTTGTTGCGCGCTGATGCGCCGCACCACGCTGTACCAGACGGCGTAACCTGCCGCCGATGCCAAAACCCCAGAGCACACTGCAAAGAACACGCCGGCCATCGAGAACCGCAGCTCGGCACCGAGAACCATCAGCGGCGCACACACGGCTAGGAAGGGCACGCTGCGAATGAAGTTGCCCGCCGTGTCGGCCAGCGGCCGAGGTGATCCCTGCCCCAGCAAGGTGTAGATCCCCCACGCTATACCCGCGACTACCATCAGCAAGGCGCTCGTCAGTGTAGGTGCGTGGCTGCCAGGCAGCAGCAACACGATCAGGCCTGAAAAAGCCATCAGCATGCCTGACAACGTGCGCAGGCTGATCCGTTCCCCACGCAGCAACGCCATGCCGAACATGGTCAGCTGCACAGCGCCAAACAAGAGCAATGCCCCTACCCCTGCATTCAAATCAAGGTAGGCGACGGAGAACAGAAAGGCGTAGCAAAATAACGCCAAGCCACCTCGCCAACTGCCGGCAGCGCCTGAGCAGGGACTGCGCAGCCGTACCAGCCACCACAGGCACAAGGCGCCGCTGCCCAGGCGCAGCGCGGTGAAGCTGATAGCGTCGACGGCGCCATCCTTGAGCGCCAGCCGGCAAAAAACCGAGTTGGCAGCGAAGGCCATCAAGCTGAACATGGCCGGCCAGAACCAGGCGCTCAGCAACGGCCGTTCGATCGGAGATGAGGTCGTGCTCATGGTGTGGTCACCTCTGAGAACCGCTGTGCTTATCGCGCAGGAAGGCGCAAACCTGAGCAGAGATTTACTACACAGCCAGTCGATGGCGCTACCTACCTTGGGAGGAGACAGGCAGCGCCGCCACGGCATCCACCTCGATGAGCATCCCGTCCAGGGCCAGGCGTGGGACCGGTATGAGCGTACAGGTAGGCTTGAGGGCCTGGCCCCACGCGTGGTCCACAGCTTCCACCCATTGCTGGAGCCGCGCCTGGCTATGGTCGACGATCAGTAGGGTGAGCTTGCAGACATGCTCAAGGCCCGCCCCTTTGTTGGACAAGGCCAGCTCCAGGTTGGCAAGGGCCTGGCGCGCCTGATCGGCGAAAACAGGGGATAGAGCCCCACTGGCCTGCTCCCCACCCTGACCCGCGATGAAAAGCAGCCTGCTCCCTGAGCGCACGTCGGCCACATGGGAGTATCCGTTGCCACTGGGGTCATACAGAGATTGAGGGTTGCTCAGTTCAAAAGCGGTGGTGTGCATGGTTTGGACGCTCGGTTCATGGAATGAGCGCCGAGTATCCAACCTCAAGCAAACCTGAGGTCAAGGGCCGGAAGCGGCCCTTGGACATGATTTATGCGGCTACACCCGCGAGGCTGCCAGACGCCCCCGGCGCCTGGCGCGCAATCACTTCTCTTCCAGTACTGCCTTGCCCTTGACTGCACGCGGCCCGCGCCAGGCCCAGATCGGCAGGCCAGGGAACGGTGCCCACACGACGAACACAATCCACAGCATCTTGCGCTCGGCGCGCCGATCGCTGCCCATGATGTGCCAGATCGCCCAGATCTCCAGCAAAATCAAGATGATTGCCACGACGAACCAAATCGTTCCGATTTCCATGAGCTTCCTCCCATTGGCACTTACCCTATTGATTCACCGAAGACGCCCAGGGTTCCGTTCGATTTAAACGGCGCCAGCGTCTATCGAACCCGCCTGCCCCAGGCCGACGCCCAGCGCATGCCTGAACACGACCTGCACATTGGCGCCCGCCACCCTGCCGATTGTCTTTCGTAGGGGCACCGGCCACACTTTGGTGCGAAGCCAGGAAGCGGAGTCCAGCGTGTCCACACCCCGTCAGTTCAGCAAAAAGAGCAGCACCAGCAACATGCTGCGATTAAAGACCAGCAGTGCCAGCGTAGAGGCGCCCTATCGGGTCGACTTCGTTTTGCTCGAACACTTCTCCATGGCCAGCTTCACCGTGGCCATGGACGTGCTGGTCACGGCTAATCTTCTGCGCGCGGACAGCTTCCAATTCACGCCCTTGTCGCTTGCCGGTGACCGTGTGCTCAGTGACCTGGGGCTAGAGTTGATCACGAACGAGCTTTCGGCAACCGCCCTCAAGCACTTGGACTTGCTCGTGGTCTGCGGCGGTTTGCGTACGCCGCTCAAATACCCTGAGCTCGACCGCTTGCTTCAGGACTGCGCATCTCACGGCATGGCCTTGGGCGGCCTGTGGAATGGCGCATGGTTTCTTGGCCGCGCCGGAGCGCTGGATGACTACGGCTGCAGCGTTCACCCCGAACAACGTGCCAGCCTCGCCGAGCGCAGCCCGCAGACGCGTATCACGCCCGCAAGCTTCACCCTCGACCGGGACCGACTGAGCGCCGCCAGCCCGAACGGGGCGATGGAATTGATGCTGGGGTTGGTACGACGGCTGTACGGTGACGGTCTGGCAGAGGGCGTCGAGGAGATACTGTCCTTCTCGGGCGCCCGCTATCGGCAAGTGGGCCCCGGGGCCAAGAAGTCGATGAGTCTGCACCTGCGCACCATCGTCGAGCTGATGGAAAACAACCTTGAGGAAACCCTCAGCCTGGACCAGTTGGCGGCTTACAGCGGCCGCTCTCGCCGCCAGATAGACCGCCTGTTCCAGGCGCAGCTGGGCACCTCTCCACGGCGCTACTACATGGAACTTCGCATCACCAAAAGTCGCCGCCTGCTGCAGTACTCCGATCTCTCGGTGATGGAGGTGGCGCTGGCGTGCGGCTTCGTCTCGGTGTCGCACTTCAGTAAATGCTACGCCGCCTATTTCGGTTATCCCCCATCGCGCGAGCAGCGCTTGGGGGATTGAACCTGCTCGCGCTTTTGTGGCGTCAGTCTGACGCAGCAGCGGGCTGCTTCGAAGGAGGGGTCAAGTGCAGCACGCGATCCCGCCCGCCTTCTGCAAGCCAATAACCGCCGCTGCCATCGGCCACGATGGACTGCGGCGCCTTGAGAAACGACAGCACGGTCTGGCGAGTCCCATCGGGCTTTATGCGCAGCAGCCGTGCCCGGTGCGTGTTGTCTTCACTGATCCAAAGACCACGCTGGTCACAAAACAGGAATGTGGGGTTCCTGAGGCTATTGAACACCACAGGGTCCTTGCCATCCTTGGACAACGCCCGTATCTGCCCGTCGGCTTTCTCGGTGTACAGCAGCCGGCCATCCCCGCATCGGGTCAACCCTTCAGCTTCGGTCAGGCCCGAACGCAGCACGTCCACCTGGCCGCTGCGCCAGTCATAGCGCAGCAAGCGGCCATCACCCTTGCGGTCTTCGATGGCATAAAGGTGGTTGCCCTCGTTCCAAAGGCCCTGCACCGCAATACCGTCGAAAAGCGGTGTGACCTGGCCATCGACAGCCAGACTCACCGGCGCCAGGCCACCTTCCTGGCTGAAGACCCAGCCACCTCTGGCCGCCACCATGCCGTCGGGCTTGGACAGCTGGTCCACGAGCACTTCGCGCTCACCGTCGGGTGCAATCTTGAGAATACTGCCCCGACCATCGTCCAGCTCCTGGCTTACCAGCAGACTGCCGTCGGCCTGGGGAAGCAGCGACGCAGCCTTGTCCACGTTGCGGTGCGCGACCTCCACCTGCCAACCCGAAGCGGCCTGCACGGGGTAGAAGCTTTGCCAGGCGAAAAATCCGAGCGTTGCCATTACAAGGCCGGTGGTAGCGGTGAGCACGATGCGGGTGATGGGTTTACGCAGAGAGGTGGGCATGGAGAACTCCTTGATTCTGCAAGGAATGCTAGCAAGGGGATGTGAAAAAAATGTCGGAAGCAGACACCTGATTACAAAACAAAAGGATATAAAAATAACTAAAAAGTCTAATAATTAGTAATAAAGAAATTGAAGCAGCGCGGTCAGGTGCTTATGTTCTGGTGCTCCCACTCATCGCATATCAAGGATCGCGCCATGCCCCACTCTCTCTTTTCATCACTACGCCGGCGAGCACTGGGAGCACTACTGGCCTCGCTTGCCGGGGCCCTGCTGATAGCCGCACCGGCGCAGGCGCAAGAAAACAGCACCCTGCGCATCGGATACCAGAAATTCAACAGCCTCAACATCCTCAAAGGCAGCGGCGCACTGGAAAAAGCCCTTGCCCCGCAAGGGGTGAGGGTCAGCTGGCATGAGTTTGCCGCCGGCCCACAGTTGCTCGAGGCACTGAGTACCGGTGCCATCGACGTGGGACACGCGGCCGATGCACCTTCGGTGTTCGCCCAGGCGGCCGGCAAACCCGTGGTCTACCTGGCCGCTGAACAGCCTTATCCGCGTGGGATCGGCCTGGTGGTGCGCCAGCAGGACCCTCTGAACGATGTGCAGGATCTGAAGGGCAAGCGCGTGGCCACTGGCCGGGGATGGAATGCCCAGTACTTGCTGGCCGTCGCCTTGCAACAGGCAGGCCTGAGTTACCAGGACATCACCCCGGCCTACGTCAATAACGCAGCCGACGCGATAGCCGCGCTGCAGTCAGGCAGCGTTCAGGCCGCCACACTGTGGGACCCATTCCTGGCTGCAGCCGAGCGGCAGCCAGGGCTGAAAAACCTGCGTGACGGGACCGGCTTGACCAACAACCGCACCTTCTACCTGTCCACCGCCCGCTTCGCGGACAGCCATAAGGCGTTGCTCAGAATATTCTTCAGCGAACTGGCCAAAGCCAGCCAGTGGGCCAATGACAAACCCGGCGACGTCGCCGCCTTGCTGGCGCCGCAGCTTGGCATCAACGCCGATGTTCTGGAAGTAGCAAGTCAACGACGCAACTACAACGCTGTGCCAGTGACCCCAGAGATCGTTGCCGAACAATAGAAGCTGGCCGACACCTTCCAAGGGCTTGGCCTGATCCCCCGCAAACTGAACGTAGCCGAAGCGGTTTACCCTGCTTCCGTGCTGCCCTGAGGCCAACTCAACATGCCCCGCCCTATACGCTTCAACGCCTTCAGCATGAACGCTGCCAGCCACCAATCGCCTGGCTTGTGGCGCCACCCGCGCAACACCAGCACCGATTTCAACCGCCTGGCTTACTGGACCGACCTGGCCAGGCTACTCGAACGCGGTTTGTTCGACGCACTGTTCATTGCCGATGTCATGGGCATCTATGACGTCTATCAAGGCAGCCCGCACCCGGCCTTGCGCGGCGGCGTCCAGGTGCCGGTGAACGATCCGATGCTGTTGGTCCCCGCCATGGCCGCTGTGACCGAGCACCTGGGCTTCGGGGTCACCTTCTCGCTGACTTACGAGCACCCCTATCCCTTTGCACGGCGCATGTCCACACTCGACCACCTCAGTGACGGGCGCGTGGGCTGGAATATCGTCACCGGCTACCTGGACAGTGCCGCGCGTAACCTTGGGCTCGACCGACAACTGGGGCATGACCTGCGCTATGACTTGGCCGAGGAGTATCTGCAGGTGCTCTACAAACTCTGGGAAAAGAGCTGGGACGACGATGCCCTGGTGCTGGACCGTGAAACGGGCCGCTACGTCGAGCCAACCCGTGTGCACCCCATCGGCCACGCCGGCGCGCATTTCCAGGTACCCGGCATGCACCTCTGCCAGCCTTCGCCGCAACGCACCCCCGTGCTGTTTCAGGCAGGCGCGTCGGCGCGCGGTCAGCAGTTCGCCGCCAAGCATGCCGAATGCGTGTTCATCAGCGGGCCGACACCCACGGTTCTGCGGCGCTACGCCGATGGCGTGCGTCAGGCCAGCGAAGCGGCGGGACGCGCACGTGACGAGGTGCTGATCTATGCCCAGGCGTTGCTGATCGTCGCGCCCACTCACGAGCAGGCTCAGGCACGCTTTGACCAATACCGCAGTTTCGTCGACATCGAAGCAGCCCTGACACTGCTGTCAGGTTGGACCGGAATCGACCTGGATGGCCTGGACCCTGACGCGCCAATCCAGTACGTGGAAAACGATGCGGGCCGTGCAGCCTTGGCAGCCTTCACGGCGGCGGACCCTAGCCGTCAATGGACCGTGCGCGAGGCGGCGCAATTCATCGGGCTAGGAGGACGCGGCCCCGTCCTGATCGGTACGCCAAGTGAAGTCGCCGACCAGTTGGAGGCGTGGGTCGATCAAACCGGTATCGATGGGTTCAACCTCACGTATGCCGTCCAACCTGACGACCTGGCCCATGTCGTGGAGTTGCTGGTTCCCGAACTGCAGCGCCGTGGCCGCTATCCCCGCGGGTACGTCGATGGCACCTTGCGCCACAAGTTGTTCGGCAAAGGAAACCGGCTAACGGCGCACCATGTCGGCAGCCGCGTGAGCATTCAGCAACCAAATACTGGGTATTCCAACATTTAATTTGTAGATGTTCGGCGCGCCACCCTATCCTGTGCCCACGTCCCCTGCACCGCACCGGCCGGTGCGGCCCACGGCATGGGGATAGAACAACAAGTCGAGAGCATTCATGTCGAACCACGCCTATTTCGCGCCCCACGGCGGCCACCCGGCTCAAACCGAGCTGCTGACCGACCGTGCCATGTTCACCGAAGCCTACGCGGTCATTCCCAAGGGCGTGATGCGTGACATCGTCACCAGTCACTTGCCCTTCTGGGACAAGATGCGCATGTGGGTCATCGCCCGGCCGCTGACAGGGTTCGCCGAAACGTTCTCCCAGTACATCGTCGAGGTGGCGCCCGAAGGCGGGAGCGAACGGCCTGAACTGGACCCCAACGCCGAAGCCGTGCTGTTTATCGTCGAAGGCGAGCTGGACATTACCGTCGAGGGCCAGCACCACACACTGGTGCCAGGGGGTTATGCGTTTCTGGCGCCTGGCGCCGAATGGAGCCTGCGCAACAACAGCCAGGCCAATGTCACCTTCCACTGGCTGCGCAAGCACTACCAGAAGGTCGAAGGGCTGGACGTACCGTCTTCGTTCGTGACCCACCGCGACAACGCTACCGTGATCGAAATGCCAGGCACCGAAGGCCGCTGGAAAACCACCCGCTTCGTCGACATGGCTGACATGCGCCATGACATGCACGTCAATATCGTCACGTTCCAGCCAGGTGGGGTCATACCGTTTGCTGAAACCCATGTCATGGAACACGGGCTCTATGTGCTGGAAGGCAAGGCGGTCTACCGCCTGAATCAGGACTGGGTCGAGGTCGAGGCCGGTGATTTCATGTGGCTGAGGGCCTTCTGCCCACAGGCCTGCTATGCCGGCGGCCCTGGCAACTTCAGTTACCTGCTGTACAAGGACGTGAACCGTCACGTGCACTTGACGCTCAACCCCAAGCGCTGAGCACAGAAGACTGCTCGCCGGTCTCCAAGGCGCACCCGCCAGGGTGCGCCAAATCGCTGTTACTCAACCACCCCACACGCCATGCGAGCGCCACCGCCACCCAACTTCTCGGGGTGATCGCTGTGGTTATCGCCGCCTGCGTGCACCATCAGTGCGTGGCCTTTGAAGTCTTCAGCCTTCAGGCGCGGTGCCAGTACCGGATACGTCGCCTTGCCATCGGCACCTACATACAGCGCCGGCAGGTCGCCGCGGTGGCCGCTGTCATCGTAAGGGCCTTTATGCGCGTTGGTCGATTGCGGGTCCCAGTGCCCCCCCGCCCCGCCTGCTGGCACGGCTTTGCCCGCATCCTGCGCAGGAGCGCAGGACGGATTCTGGTGCAGGTGGAAGCCGTGCACACCGGGCGGCAGGTCCTTGAGGTCCGGGGTAAGCAGCGTTCCGTACTTGTTCTGCTCGATGCTGATGGTGCCGATCGACTTGCCTGGGCCATCGGGGCCTGCCAGCTTGAGCTCGACGGTCTGGGCGGCTTGGGCCAGGCCGGTAGTGGCCAGCAGCGCAGCGATTACAACTGCTTTCATAAGGTTCTCCATGGCGTGGTGAAGGCGGACGTCATACCCGCGTTGTGCATGGGACTGCATCATCGCGCAGTCATTCCCTTGTGCCACAGCCTGAAACACTTAAAGACTGCCACCGGCCAACAGTTGCTTGAGCACCTCTGCCAGGGCCTTGACCGTCGGATCGGCGGTTGGACGGTGCACGATGACGATCTCATAGCTGTCGATTTCGCCCAGCCCCTGCTCGGCGCCCAGTACGCGATGCTCTGCAGTGGCCGCGCGCGGCGGTAGCAGGCTGATGCCCATGCCATCGGCGACAGCGGCCTGGATGCCGCTCAAGCTCGAACTGGTGAAACTGATGCGCCAGCGCCTGCCACTGCGCTCGATGGCAGTGATCATGTCTTCGCGGTACAAGCCCCGCGGCGGAAAGGTCACCAATGGCACCGGGTCCAGTTCAAAGGCAGGCAGGCGCGCGCTGTCGATCCATTGCAGCCGCTCGGGCCAACAGGCGACCCCTTCGCGGCTGTTGCGCCGTTGTTTGAGCAATACCAGGTCCAGCTCGCCATTGTCGTAGGCCTGGCTCAGGTCCCGGCACAGCCCGCTGGTGACCTCCAGCTTTACCTGCGGATTGAGCCGACTAAAGGCCGACAGGGCATGGGTGGTCGATCCACCCACAAAGTCCTCGGGTACACCCAGGCGCACCGTGAAGCCGACCATGGCACCGGCCAAGGCTTCGAGCATCTGATCATTCAGGGCCAGCATATGCCGGGCGTACCCGAGCAGCGTCTGCCCGGCGTCGGTCGGGAGCACGTCGCGGTTGCCACGTACCAGTAGACGGTGCCCTACCATGTCTTCCAGGCGCCGGACTTTCTGGCTGATGGTGGACTGGGTCGAATGCAAGCGCGCGGCAGCCGTGGTGAAACTGCCGCAGTCGGCCACCACGACGATGGCACGCAGAAGGTCCAGGTCGAACAAGGCCCTATTCGATTTCACGTTATGAGACATGCAAGTATTCGACAAATGAATGGGAGGACCGTTTTCTAGCACGCACCTGGGTAGCTCGCAACGCTGGCTTCAATCTCCCAGTGCTACACCTTCACGGCGTGGGTCCGCCCCGCCCAACCAGCCTGTCCCGTCCCGCTGAATGACTTGCAGGCCGCTGGTCATATCCATCGGCGTCACGGTGTGGCCCCACGCCTTGAGCTTGCGAATCAGTGCAGCGCTGGTCAGCCCTGATTCCACCTCGGTTGCACCGTTGCGGCTGCCAAAATTGGGCAGCCCGGCGGCTTGCTGGGGGTCCAGCCGCCAGTCCAGCAACGCGATGAGCGCCTTGTTGACGTAACCGATGATCTGCGAGCCGCCGGGTGAGCCAAGGCTGGCTACCAATTCCCCATGGTCCCGGGAGAACACCAGCGTAGGCGCCATGGCTGACAGGGGCCGCTTGCCCGGTTGAACGCGATTGGCCACTGGCCTGCCCTGCTCCTGGGGCACGAACGAAAAATCGGTCAGCTGGTTATTGAGCAAGAACCCTTTGACCATCAGGTGCGAGCCGAATGCGCCCTCCACCGAGGTGGTCATGGCCACGGCATTGCCGCGATCATCAATGGCGCTTAGGTGGGAGGTGGCTATCCGCGGTGGCGATCGGTCAGGCGCAAGGGTCAACAGCGCACCGCTCGGATGGCCAGGGATGGCCTTGTTCATGCTGCGCTCACCCACCTGACTGGCACGCTGTGCCAGGTAGCCCGGGTCGAGCAGGCCCTTGAGCGGAACGGGTACATAGTCACTGTCGGCCAGGTACTGGGCGCGATCGGCATAAGCCAGTCGCTCGGCCTCGGCGACCAGGTGCACGGCGCGTGCTGGCGCCTCCAGGGTGGCAGCAGTGGCCGAGGGGACGGGTGCCAGGTGCGCCAGATCGTCCCTGGCCGACCTGCGTTGCAATGCCTCCAGTATTCCCAAGGTCTGCAGTACCGCCACGCCCCCGGATGAAGGAGGGGGCATGCCACAAATCTGCCAAGCTTTGTAGGGTCCGCAGACAGGTTCACGCTCGCTGGCCCGGTACTGCTTCAGGTCATCGGCGGACAGATAACCTGGGTTGGTGTGGTTTTGGACGGCCGCCACCATGGCTTGCGCAACCTCGCCGTTGTAAAACGCCTGCGCGCCGTGTTGCGCGATCTGCTCAAGCGTGTCGGCAAGTTCGGGATTACGCAGCTGTGTGCCTACTGCAAGCGGGCGCCCCGTCGTGTCCAGGAAATAGCCAGCCATACTGGGCGAGCGAGCCACGAAGGGGTCGGCTTTCAGCAGCGCATGCAGCCTTGCAGAGACTGGGAACCCGGTGCGGGCCAGTTCGATGGCGGGTTGAAACAACGCTTGCCAGGGCAGCACGCCGTGCTGCTTGTGCGCCAATTCCAGGGCCCGCAATACACCCGGCACCCCCACGGCTCGTCCGCCAATCTGTGCTGACCTAAATGGCATGGGTGCCCCCTTGTCGTCGAGGAACAGGCGTTCGGTCACCTGCGACGGCGCCGTTTCCCGGCCATCGAATGCCTGGGTCCTTTTCCCGTCCCAGTGGAGGATGAATGCGCCGCCGCCGATTCCACTCGACTGAGGCTCGACGAGTGTCAGCACCAGTTGCATCGCAATCGCCGCATCCAGCGCGCTGCCCCCGGCACGCAGGATGCGTTGTCCGGCCTGGCTGGCCAGCGGGTTGGCGGCCGCGGCCATGTGCCGTTTGGCCGCCACCGGCTGCAAGCCTGCGCGATAACCGGAGCCAAGTTCGGGTGCTACGGGCAGCGCTTGCCTGGCCTGGGCCAGGTTACAGGACAGGCTCAGGCACAGCGCGCTGACGGATAGAAAGAGAGGGTTCATGCAGCCGCTTCCTGCGTTGGGCCTAGCACAGATGCGAGGCTGTCGAATCGAAAAGTGCACTGACGCTTTTGTTGAGCGTTCAGGCTGGGCGAGGATAACGCGACTGCGACGCACGGGACCACCAATGGTTACGCGGTTGTGGCGCGGTTCGATTCCAGTCGCCCACCTTGACGTATACGTAAAGCACGCTTCAGGATGGCGGCATATCCTGCCCAGAGCCCTGGTATGAGTACCCAGACCTACAGTATTTCCGACCTGTCCCGTGAGCTGGACATCACCACGCGCGCCATTCGTTTTTACGAAGAGCAAGGGCTGCTGCGCCCCGAGCGACGCGGCCTTGAGCGCATCTATTCGGCGCGGGACAAGGTCAGCCTCAAACTTATCCTGCGTGGCAAGCGCATCGGCTTCTCGCTGGCAGAGTGCCGTGAGTTGATCGAGCTGTACGACCCTTCGGGCGGCAACCTCAAGCAACTGAACAGCATGCTCGCCAAGATCGCCGAGCGGCGCGCCCAACTGGAACAGCAAATGCTCGACATCCACCAGATGCAGCTTGAGCTGGACACTGCCCAGGAGCGCTGTGAACAGGCCCTGGCGTGCACGCTTGCCAATAAAGACCACGGTTGACCGTTACAGGAACCTCATCATGTCCTTGCCTGAAAAAGTTCGTCTGGTAGAAGTTGGCCCTCGCGACGGGCTGCAGAACGAAGCCCAGCCCATCAGTGTCGCCGACAAGGTGCGGCTGGTGGACGACCTCACAGCGGCTGGCCTTGCCTACATCGAAGTGGGCAGTTTCGTTTCACCCAAGTGGGTGCCGCAAATGGCCGGTTCGGCCGAGGTGTTCGCCAGTATCGACCAGCGTCCGGGCGTCACCTACGCAGCGCTGGCGCCCAATCTGCGCGGCTTCGAAGATGCCGCGGCGGCGGGCGTCAAGGAGGTGGCGGTATTCGCCGCCGCGTCCGAGGCATTCTCGCAGCGCAATATCAACTGTTCCATCTCGCAAAGCCTGAGTCGTTTCGAACCCATCATCGAGGCCGCGCGAGCCCAGGGTGTGCGGGTGCGTGGGTACGTATCCTGTGTGCTCGGCTGCCCGTACGAGGGCCCGGTCCGTGCAGAGCAGGTACTGCCGGTGGCGCGTGCCCTGCACCAGATGGGCTGCTACGAAGTGTCGCTGGGCGATACCATCGGTACCGGTACTGCTGGTGACGTTCGACGCTTGTTCGAGGTGATAGCGGCCCATGTTCCCCGCGCGCAATTGGCGGGGCACTTCCACGATACTTATGGCCAAGCCCTGGCCAACGTATATGCGAGCCTTCTTGAAGGCATCAGCACCTTCGACAGCTCGGTGGCGGGTTTGGGTGGCTGCCCCTATGCCAAGGGCGCGACCGGTAACGTCGCGACCGAAGATGTCGTTTACCTGCTTGATGGGTTGGGCATCGAGACCGGTATCGACCTGGAGCGCTTGATCGAGGCTGGGCAGCGCATCAGCACGGTGCTGGGAAGGGCCAATGGATCGCGCGTTGCACGTGCGCGACAGGCGCGCTAGGTCATCAAGGTGTCACAACAATGTGGGTGAAGTGTTACCGCTCGCTTGGCGACGAAGCCAGATACGGGTATCCCGGAAACATCCAGTGAGGTTTTTCCGACGCCCTGCTTTCATGAATTTCTTCATGCCATTGATTTAAAAGGGTTTTTCAAAACTGGCACGGGACCTGCTATATCTCTTGCATAACAAGAACAACAAAGCGTCACTTAATAAAAATAATAGAGAACGGCTCTGACAGAACAAGAACAACACGGCAGAGGCGTAGCAAGCAGATTTTTTTGGAGTCGACCCGCATTCCTGGGGCAAGCCCCGCGAATTGGCACAGAACAATAAAACTACCTCAAGGTAGCAGCAGCCAACTCGGATCATGCGTGATGAAGGTCGGTCAGCGCTCAAAAAAATACGTTTGCTCTTGGCCCCGCATGGGGGCCTTGCACCACCAGGGCAGGCTGACAAAAACAACAACAGGCCAGCCCCAAGAATAAAAAGAGCAAGCAGCAACGCTTTGGGGGGAGCTTCGGCTCCCCTTAGTGCTTACCCCTCCTCCTTCTGTTTTTCCTCGTGCTTGCCCTCGGCCTTCTCCACCAGCAGCGGCATCGTGCCCAATACCAGCAGCGCGAGCACCGTACTTATCAATGCAGTGGCTTCCCGGCCCATCCCAGCGGCAGTGCCTATGGCAGCGGTCATCCAAAGGCCAGCGGCGGTGGTCAACCCTTTCACGTGGCTGGTGTCCCGTCCGTTGCCTTTCAAGATGGTGCCTGCTCCGAGAAAACCGATGCCGGCGACGATGCCCTGGATCACGCGGCTAAGGGCCTGTTCGTCGGCGCCTGCCATGCTGGGCGCCAACACGAACAGGGCAGCACCGAGCGACACCAGCATGTGCGTGCGCACCCCGGCGGATTTGCCCCGGTGTTCGCGTTCGAACCCCAAAACCGCGCCGAGCAGCGATGCCATCAACAAGCGAATTAGAATGCGTGTGACCTCGTGCGCATCGGTCACATCCGCGAATTCGATCTGGATGGCGTGCCAGATAGTTTCCATCCTGTACGTTCTCTCCAAAGGCTGAGTGCTTGGCAAACGTCCGGTGCCTAGGTCGTGGGGCCATGCTTGCCCCAAGTGCC
This sequence comes from Pseudomonas sp. FYR_7, assembly GCF_043106155.1. Taxonomy (NCBI): domain Bacteria; kingdom Pseudomonadati; phylum Pseudomonadota; class Gammaproteobacteria; order Pseudomonadales; family Pseudomonadaceae; genus Pseudomonas; species Pseudomonas sp. FYR_7. The sequence continues at coordinate 97,836 of NZ_JBICMI010000061.1, read as the reverse complement.
AACACATCCACCACGGCCCTTGTGCGATCCTGATTGCCGGCGATGGGCTGCACAGCTGCCCACACCACCGGGCCCTGCATTCCCTGTTCACCTTCATGGACCCCAAGAGCCTCTGCAAAGTGCCGTTGAGCCAAGGGGGTGCAACGATGCTCAATACCCTGCGGTCAACCGTTCGAATTCACATCAGGAGACGTGTCATGCCAGTCGAAATCAATGCTCAAACCCAACGCTGCACGCTCATCAACGACCAGCAGCGTCTCGAAGGCGCCGCTTGTGACATCGAAATCGTGACCGACGAGCGACTGCGCATGTCAGTCGCGGTACTGGGTGCAATGCACACGCCGATCACCGAAATCGAGGCCGATGCGCTCACGGTGGCCGGTGCGGTCGATAGCCGCAGGCATCTTAAGAACACCGCGCCAGGCTCGATCATATAAGGGGCTGCACGGCCTGCACCTCAACTGATATGGTTTTTATCGCCAAGGCTGAGCCTGTGCTGATAGCAGACTGACGGCCATAGTGCACATGCCTGATCCAGGCTAGATGAGCACGGAGCCATGACCGACAGAACGCCTTATTCAGTGATTGCCACTGTCCCTGCCAACCCTTCCCGCCGTGTCGGCGACGCCGCCATCCACACGCGCAGTTTCAGCGGGGTGTACCGCACGCTGCGCATCGGTTTCGCCGGGACCCTGTTTGCCCTGTTCTTCGGCACTGCCTGGCTGAACTGGAACGGTCGTCAGGCGGTACTGTGGGACCTGGGCAACAGCAAGTTCCACATCTTTGGCGCGACCTTCTGGCCACAGGACTTCATTCTGCTCTCGGCGCTGCTGATCATCTGTGCGTTCGGCTTGTTCGCCATCACAGTCTACGCCGGGCGGGTCTGGTGCGGTTACAGCTGCCCGCAAAGCACCTGGACCTGGTTGTTCATGTGGTGCGAAAAAATCACCGAAGGCGACCGCAACCAACGCATCAAGCTGGCCGCAGCGCCCTGGAGTCTCGACAAGGCCGCCAGACGCCTCACCAAGCATTCGCTGTGGCTGGCCATAGGCCTGGTCACCGGCGTGACCTTCGTTGGTTACTTCACACCCATTCGTCCGCTGGCATCCGAACTGCTCACACTTCAACTGGGCGGCGTTGCGCTGTTCTGGGTGTTGTTCTTCACAGCCGCTACCTACTTCAATGCCGGCTTGCTGCGCGAAGCGGTCTGCCTGCACATGTGCCCCTATGCCCGGTTCCAGAGCGTGATGTTCGACAAGGACACCCTGGCCGTGGCTTACGATCCGCGCCGTGGCGAGGCACGTGGCGCGCGCAAGAAAGGCAGCGACGCCCGCGCCCAGGGCCTGGGTGACTGTATCGACTGCACGTTGTGCGTTCAGGTATGCCCTACCGGCATCGACATTCGCGACGGTTTGCAAATGGCCTGCATCGGCTGCGCCGCCTGTATCGATGCCTGCGACGGTGTGATGGACAAGATGGGCTACAGACGTGGGCTGATCGGGTACAAGTCAGAACACAGCCTGCAAGGGGGTACTACGCATTGGCTACGACCACGCCTGCTCGGTTACGCCGCAGCACTGCTGGTGATGATCGGTGCATTGTGCGTGGCGTTGTACCTGCGGCCGATGGTATCGCTGGATGTGATCAAGGACCGTGGTCTGTTCCGCGAAAATGCACTGGGTCAGATCGAGAACATCTACCTGCTCAAGGTGATCAACAAGACCGAGCACACTCAACACTACGCGCTGCGGTTGCTCGATGCCGAGGGCTTTACCCTCCAGGGGCAGACGGCGCTTACCGTATCGGCCGGCGAAATGAGCGAAATTCCGGTGTCGGTGGCGATGCTGGCCGACCGACCCGAAAGCAGCTCGGTGCCGCTTGCATTCGAAATCAGCGAACGCGACGACGCGTCGGTGCGCAGCGTGGCGCACAGCCGCTTCGTGGCGCCCATGAACCGATGACGCCTACACTCCTCTTCCCTTGCCTGCCAGGCTTCGACAGAAGGCCACAATGAAACGTTACGAACGCTTCGCCGACGACATCGCCGAACTCATCCGCTCCGGCGTACTGGGCCCTGGTGAACGCGTGCCCTCCGTGCGGTACGCCAGCCAGACCCATGGGGTCAGCCCCTCCACGGTTTTCCAGGCGTATTACCTGCTGGAACGGCGTGGACTGATTCGCGCCCGGCCGCGCTCAGGCTACTTCGTCAATGCCCACGCCACTCGTCAATTCAGCGAGCCCCAAGCGCTGCACCCGATCAGCGAGTCCACTGATGTGGACGTCAGTGCCCTGGTTTTTTCCATCCTTGATTCGATCAAGGACCCCAACACGGTACCCTTCGGTTCGGCCTTCCCCAGTCCCTCGCTATTCCCTCTGCAGCGCCTGTCCCGGTCACTGGCCAGCGCCAGCCGTGCCATGGACCCTCGTGTGGCGGTCACCGACCTGTCGCCCGGCAACCCGCAACTGCGTCGGCAGATTGCCCTGCGCTACATGGTCGGCGGGCTGATGCTGCCGATGGAAGAGCTGCTGATCACCAACGGCGCACTTGAGGCCCTGAACCTTTGTCTTCAGGCTGTCACCCAGCCAGGTGACCTGGTCGCAATCGAAGCGCCCGCGTTCTATGCTTGCCTGCAGATACTGGAGCGGCTCAAACTCAAAGCCGTGGAAATTCCCGTGCATCCCCGCGAGGGCATGGACCTGGAGGTGCTGGCCCAAACGCTGCAAAAGCACCCGGTCAAGGCGGTGTGGTGCATGACCACGTTCCAGAACCCGGTCGGCGCCAGCATGCCGGAGGCCAAGAAGCAGGCGTTGGTCGAGCTGGTGACACGCCACCAAGTGCCCCTTATTGAAGACGATGTCTACGCCGAGCTCTACTACGCCCAGCAGGCACCCAAGCCTGCGAAGGCATTCGATACCCAGGGCCTGGTCATGCACTGCGGCTCCTTCGCCAAGAGCCTCGCCCCGGGCTACCGCATCGGCTGGGTCGCCGCAGGGCGGTTTGCGCAGAAGGTCGAGCGGTTGAAGCTCATGACCTCGCTCTGCGCCTCGATGCCCGCCCAGGCTGCCATCGCCGACTACCTCCAGCACGGTGGCTACGATCGCCACCTGCGCAAGTTGCGTTATGCACTCGAAGGCCAGCAAGCCAATATGCTGGCGGCGATCGGGCGTCACTTCCCGGCACAGACACGGGTCAGTCAACCGTCAGGGGGGTACTTCCTCTGGCTGGAGTTACCGCAACAGATGGATGCGCTGAAGCTGTTCCACATGGCCCTGGCGCAAGGCATCAGCATTGCCCCGGGGCCGATCTTCTCGCCCACCCGACGCTTCGGCAACTGCATCCGGCTCAACTATGGCAGCCCTTGGAACGAAGCAGCCGAGCAGGCAATGGCCACCCTGGGGCGGATAATTCGCTCTTTCTGAGGTCTGCGTTCAACCCTTCATGCGCGCACGGCTATAGTTGTCGAAATTTCCAAGCCGAATCGCCCGCATGACATCACAAACGCCTCTGGATGACCGCGCAGCGCTACAGGCCAGGCTGCTTGAGCTCGAGGCCGAGCACGAGCAGCTGCGCCTGAAAGCTGCTGCCTATGACGCCGTCGTCGAGCAAATCGATGAAGGCCTGTGCGTCCTGCAAGTGCTCGAGGATGAGCACGGCCAACTCAATGACTATCGCTACCTGATGTACAACGCGGCTTGTGCCCGCCACACCCTCCATTTTAAAGAGGTAGGTTTGACCGCAAGGCAGACCATCCCCGACGAAGTGGACCAATGGCTCCCACATTTCGCCGAGGTGGCGCGTACGGGTGTGCCCCTGCACTTCGAGCAGCGGCTGGCAGTCTCGAACCGGTCGCTGACCTTGAAAGTTAGCCGCCTCGAGCCCGCCTGCGAGCGGATATTGCTGATTCTGTTCACCGGCAGGCCCGACGAAAACGCTGGCATCCATCAGTTGCAGGCGCTCAACCAGGAACTGGCGCAGCAAGTGGACAGAGAGCTTGCCAGTCGCAAGCTGCTGGGCAATCTGGTCGATCACAGCGTTGCCAACGTATTCGCGGCCGATTGCAACTTCAGGCTGCTGGCGATCAACCGCACCGCGCAGGAAACCCTCAAACGCTGGCGCGGCCTGGTGCCCAAGGTCGGTGAGTACATCCCCGACTTCATCGCCGACCAGCCGGACATCGTCAAGCAACTGAACGGGCTGTGGCCAAGGATCATGACGGGTGAATCTTTCGTGGACACCGTTGCCGTTGGCCTGGAAGGAAATGTCCGCCACTACGAGGTGCGCTACAACCCGCTGCTCGATGCCGAGCAGGTCGTGCAGGGTGGTTTCATGTTCGCCTACGACATCACTGAGCGCGTCGCTGAACAACAGCGCCTTGAGCAAGTGGAAGAAACCCTAAGGCAGTCCCAGAAAATGGAGGCTATCGGACAGCTGACCGGCGGTATCTCCCATGACTTCAACAATTTGCTCGGCAGCATAATGGGGGCGCTGGAGGTTGCCGCTCAGCGACAAACCGAAGGTCGCTATCCGGATGCTGCCAGGCTCATGGGGTTGGCCAGGCAGGATACGAAGCGAGCGGCCACACTGGTGCAACGACTGCTGGCGTTCGCTCGGCAACAGAAACTGAGCCCGCAGACCGTCGACGTCCATGAGTTGGTGACCAGCATGCACGATCTCATCAAAAGCTCGTTGCACGCCAGCATCGAGTTCCAGGACCTCACCAAGTCTGGGCACTGGCTTGTCCAGATTGACCCTTCCCAGCTGGAAAACGCATTGCTCAACCTGTGCATCAATGCACGCGACGCCATGCCGGTAGGCGGCACGCTGATCATTCGCAACAGTGACGTGCGGGTATACCCTTCACTGGCCGAACGACTGCATTTGCCTGTCGGCGATTACGTCAGGATTTCTGTCAGTGACAATGGCGTAGCAATGAGCAGCGATGTGGCAGAACGTGCCATGGAACCGTTTTTCACCACCAAGCCGCTCGGCCAGGGATCGGGACTGGGGCTCCCCATGGTCTACGGCTTCATCCGTCAATCCGAGGGGCAGGTAAAGATCACCAGCTCGCCGGGGCAAGGAACCTGCGTAGACCTCTATCTACCCAAGGACACAGGCCAGGTCGCTGCGAGCATTGACAAGGTATCAACGCCCTTCTGCCCTCCCCAGCAGGGCAAGCATCTGGTCATGCTGGTGGAGGACGAAGACACATTGCGGCTGGTGATAGAGGAACTGCTCATTGATCAAGGGATGGAGGTGCGCGTCTTCACCGAGGGCTCGCAGGCCTTGAAAGCGTTAAGGGCCGGCCTGCAGCCATCGCTGTTGATTACCGACATCGGTTTGCCAGGGAGAGTCAGTGGCAAGCAGCTGGAAACCGCCCTGCCCGACTCGGCAGCCCTGCTCTACATCACTGGCTACGCTGATCAACAGGGCATCGCCATGTCGCGCAGAGGTGCGGTGATGTGCAAGCCCTTCGCATTGGCCGCGCTGGTCGAACAGGTGGGCCTGCTGCTGGCGAGCGCCGCCGCCGACTCGAACAGGCGCAGTTGATGATGCGAGCAGCTGGTCATCTTCCGCCACTCAGGTCGATGAATGTACCTGTCGAATAGGAAGCTTTGTCAGACAGCAGCCAGAGGATCGCCTCGGCCACCTCCTCAGGCCGCCCGCCTCGGCCCATGGGCAACCCAGGCTCGAGTTTGCTGACGCGATCCGGATCTCCCGACAGCGCATGAAAGCCGGTGTGGATGTAGCCGGGCCTGACCCCGTTGACCCTTACCCCTTCAGCAGCCAGCTCTTTGGCCAGGCCCACCGTGAACGTGTCGAGCGCGCCTTTGGAGGCGGCGTAATCAATGTACTCGTTCGGTGACCCGAGGCGGGCGGCCAGGGATGAGACGTTGACGATGCCCCCGCCATTCCCCCCGTGACGTGCGGCCATGCGCAATACAGCGTGCTTGGCGCAGAGCATGGGGCCGACGATGTTGGTCTTCATCATGCTGAGCAATCGCGCCTCGGTCATATGTTCGAGGCGGGTTTGGGGAGCGATGGTGGCGGCATTGTTCACCAGGGCCGAGATCGGCCCCAGATCTTCATCTACACGTTGGAACATCGCGATGATGTCGGCTTCGCTGCTGACGTCGGCGCGCACGGCGATAGCCTTTGCGCCCAAGGTACGGACCTGGCTAAGGATGGCATCGGCAGCTTCATCGTTGCTGCGGTAGTTGATGCACAGATGGTAGCCATGCCGGGCGGCGAGCAGGGCGGTGGCAGCGCCTATGCCGCGGCTGGCACCGGTGATGAGGATGACGGGGTTCATGAGGTGCCGGAGATGTTGAGGTGGTGATTTGACGATAGAGGAAATGAAAGGCGGTTGCCAGTTAAGCGCGCCAAGATGGGCTGAACAAGCAAACTTTCAGTTAGGCGTGAGTTTGTGAATTAATCGACTAAACCCTATCTAAGATAGTGATTTGTTGTCGGTAAATACTGCACCGAAGTCCGAGAATACCCATAGAGAGCGCGTTTCACAACGAAACTTCCTACGAAAATTTGGCCCCCCCTGCGCGATGACATCAGCAATTGAGAATATAGAAGATGGCAAATGGAACACTGTCCTGATTACCCATTCGCCACTGCACGGATGAGCGGCGACACAGAGCCATTGCCATGGAACGAACCCGAACGCAACGTAATGAGATGAGGGATGCCAGTGACAACCGTGAGGATGGCCACATGGGCCTCTTCGACGCGATGGCCAAGCCAGGGGTGGGGGTAGGAAGATCTGCCCCTGATCGGGACGTGCATGCACAAACGTCTTTCCAAGGTTACCGCGCTGATGCGGCGATGTTCAGCAGCGAGGACTCGAAATTCACGGTTCCCCATCAAACTCACTTGGGGCTGCTGCGCAGCCCATCGCGGTCGGTCCGGCGCCCCGGCAAGACCGCTACACAAGCCCCAGTACTTAGCAAAGGCACCGGTCGCGTACCCCAAATCAAACTCAATGCCCGCCCCCCGGCCCCGCCTTGGCCGTAAACGGCGGCTTCGCGAACCAGACCAACAAAATCAACCCTGCGAACACCCACGTCATCAACATGAAGTAGTCCACCGTCGACATCATGTAAGCCTGCCCGTTGAGCACCTGCTCCAGCTGCGCATAGTTGTGCAGGTTCGCCCCACCCATCTGCTCAAGCGTGTGCCGCGTCGCCGGCTCGTACTGACTGATGTGCTCACTCAAGTAGGCATGGTGCTGGTCAGCCCGTCGAATCCAGATCCACGTCGTCAACGAAGCCGCGAAGCTCCCACCCAATGTGCGCAGGAACGTTGCCAAGCCTGATCCGTCGGCTATCTGCTGGGGCGGCAGGTCCGACAACAGGATGCTCAGTGTGGGCATGAAGAACAGCGCAACCCCAATCCCCATGAACAACTGCACCAATGCCACATGCTGGAAATCCACCTGGCTGGTGAACCCCGCCCGCATGTAGCAGCTGCTGCCGATGGCCAGGAACGCTAGCCCTGCCAGAATCCGCAAATCGAAGCGATGCGCGTACTTGCCCACGAATGGTGACATGATTACCGGCAATATCCCGATAGGCGCCACCGCCAGGCCCGCCCAGGTGGCGGTGTAGCCCATCTGTGTCTGCAACCACTGCGGCAGGATCAAGTTGATGCCGAAGAACCCTGCATAGCCACCCACCAGGACGATGGTCCCCACGCGGAAATTGCGGTGGGCGAACAACCGCAGGTTTACCACCGGGTGCCGGTCGGTGAGTTCCCAGATGACGAACACGGCCAAAAACACGACGGAGATCAGCGTGCCGATGATGATGAACGAGGACTCGAACCAGTCCAGGTCATTGCCTTTGTCCAGCACCACCTGCAACGCCCCTACCCCAACAATCAAGGTCAGCAGCCCTATGTAGTCCATCGGCTGCCGGCTGGTGACCACTGGACGATCGCGCATCTGCTGGCGCACCACCGCAGCGGCGAACAGGCCGATAGGCACGTTGATGAAGAAGATCCATGGCCAGCTGTAACTGTCCGTGATCCACCCACCCAGGATGGGCCCGGCAATAGGCGCCACAACCGTTACCATGGCCAGTAGCGCAAGCGCCATACCCCGCTTGGCAGGGGGGTAGACCGCAATCAGCAGGGTCTGGGTCATGGGATACAACGGACCGGCTACCACCCCTTGCAACACCCGAAAGCCTACAAGCTCCGGCATCGATTGGGCGATCCCACACAAGAACGATGCCAGCACGAACAGCAAGGTCGCCCACAGGAACAACTTCACTTCGCCAAAGCGCCGGCTCAACCAGCCCGTCAGCGGCAAGGCGATGGCATTGCTCACGGCGAACGAGGTGATGACCCATGTCCCTTGCTCGTAACTGACCCCCAAGTTGCCCGAGATGGTCGGCAAGGCCACGTTGGCAATGGTGGTGTCCAGCACCTGCATGAACGTGGCAAGCGACAAGCCGATGGTGGTCAGCAGCAGGCTTGGCGGGGTGAACTGGGCAGTGGCGTTATTGCTCATCGCTGAGCCGTCTTGCCAGACGCGCTGTTGTCACGGATCAGTTGCTCGATCAGCTTGTCCGCCTCGACCAACTGGCGATCGTAGACGTCGGTGGTGTAGCTCGCCTGTTGCGGCGGTTGCTGGGCCAGGGCCGGGCCACTCTGGTCGTGCAGGTCCACATCCACAACCGTGGACAGGCCGATTCGCAAGGGATGGTCCTTCAACTGGTCGGGGTTCAGGTGAATCCGCACCGGCACCCGCTGCACGATCTTGATCCAGTTGCCGGTCGCGTTCTGCGCAGGCAGCAAGGCGAAGGCGCTACCGGTGCCGGCACCCAGGCTGTCCACCGTGCCGCTGTAGGTGACGTCGCTGCCATACAGGTCGGCAGTGATCTCCACCGGTTGGCCGATGCGCATCTGGCGCAACTGGGTTTCCTTGAAGTTGGCGTCGATCCATACCTGGTCGAGCGGGATCACTGCCATGGTGGCAGTACCGGGTTGCAGGCGCTGCCCGAGCTGCACGCTGCGCTTGGCGACGTAGCCGGTCACCGGCGCGACCAGCGTGGTGCGCGCATGGGCCAGGTAGGCCTGCCGCAGGTCGGCCACCGCGGCCATGACTTCCGGGTGCGAAGCCACCACGGTATCGTCGACCAAAGCAGCACTGGTACTCAGTTGCTGGCGGGCACTGTTGACAGCCGCCTGGGCAACACTCAGGTCATCGCGCGCATGGGAAAGCTCTTCGCCAGCGATGGCGCCGCTTTCGGCCAGCACCTTGCGCCGGTTGAAGTCCTGCTGAGCCTTGCGCAGTTCGGCTTGGCGCGTCTGCAACTGTGCCTTGAGCGAATCGACGTTGCTGTACAGACCACGCACCTGCCTTACGGTACGCGCAAGGTTGGCTTGAGCCGATTGCAGGGCCACCTGGCTGTCGGCCGGGTCGAACTGCAGCAAGACCTGGCCGGCATGTACCAGGTCGCCATCGTCGGCGCCAATGCTGGTGACCGTCCCGGTCACCAATGGCGTGATTTCGACCACGTTGCCGTTGACGTAGGCGTCATCGGTGCTCTCGTACCAACGCCCAACCAGGCTGTACCAGGCCCAGGTGCCCAACCCGCCGAGGATCAGCAGCACCAGCAGGCCAATCAGCCAGAGCTTGCGCTTGCGCGAGGAGGCAGGTGCCTCGGTAGGTGCAGGGGTGTCTGAGGAAGTGTCCATGACAATACCTTGGAATAAAGGAAACGGGGTTCAACGATCACCGAAACGACGGATCGTCAGCGGATCGCCAGCGCCAAGCAGTACCTTGGCCAGCAGACGCTCCAGGTCTTGGAGCTCATCGGCTGCCAGTGCGCCACACAGCTCGTTCATGGCGGCAGCGCCGATCTCGGGCAAACGGTCGGCCAGCCGCTGGCCATCGGCGGTCAACGCCAGGCGCACCACGCGGCGGTCCGTGGGGCATCGGGTGCGTACAAGCAGATCCTTGTGCTCCAGGCGATCGAGCATGCGCGTCATCGATCCGCTGTCCAGACCCAGGTAGCGGCAGACCTCAGCGGGTGTATCGACCTGGTACTGCGTCACGATGATCAACACCTTGAACTGCGCAGCCGTGACGCCCTCGGACTCCAGATGCCAGTCGAGAATCCGGTCCTTCAGAAGCGCCGCACGGCCCAGCAACATGCCGATGGCGCACGTCTCGAAATTGTCAGGCGAGAAATGGGGCATGAATGATTGCTCGAACAAGTGTGTGCAAATATTACTGCCTAGGCAGTGAATGTCAAAGACTTAATTAGCTTGCTATGTACGCGTCACGAGGGCCTCGCGTCATGGCGCGAAGCGTTCTCAAAAGCGAAAAATCTGAAGGCTTTCGCCGGAAAAGACCGGGAAATGAAAGGGATTAGCGGCTTGGCGTGTTCCTCGACGCATCGGTGGAACGTTAGAATGCGCAAAACCCGGAGCCGCGATGAATCAAGACCGCCCTACTATCGACATCGATGACAGCATGGCCGATGCCGCTGCGCACTGGTGCATGCGCCTGCATGAAGGCGATTGCACAACTGCAGAGCGTGAGGCGTTTGGCCGGTGGCTGGCAGCCGATCCGCGTCATGCCGAGGAATACCAAGCCATGCTGGCTATCTGGCACACGGCTGACCTGCTGCCGCGGCCCGCTCAAGCGATCGGGCACGCTGGCCCGGTCAGGCGCAGCGGTCGCAGATGGCGCGCCCAGGCTTACGCAGCCGTCATCGCATTGGCGGCACTCCCGTTGGTGGGATGGATCGGCTGGGAGCAAGGCTGGGTTCCCAACCGCTACCAGCATTTCGAGACCACGGACCACATGCAGACCGTGCAGTTGAGCGACGGCAGCACGGTGCAGCTCAACCTGAACACCGATCTGACTTACCTCAACTTCAAGCACCAGCGCCGTGTCACACTCAAGCATGGCGAGGCATTCTTCACGGTGCACCACGACAGCACCCACCCCTTCGTGGTGCGCGCCGGCAATGGCCAGACCCGCGTGACGGGTACCCGCTTCAATGTCTGGAAATACCAGGACACGGTTAAAGTGACCCTGGTCGAGGGATCGGTGCTGGTCTCCAGCGAGGGCAAGACGGGCTATCGGCTTGGCCCTGGCATGCAGGCCATCTACCGCAAGGGCGATTTCGAGCCTCAACTGCTGGAAAACAGCAACTTTGCCGACGCGCTGGCCTGGCGCAGCGGCAAACTGGTGCTCGACAACTTGACCCTTGAACAAGCACTGCCGGCCATAAACCGCTACCTCGACAAGCCGCTCAGGCTTGCCGATTCCGGTACCGGTCAGATTCGTATCAGCGGCATCTACAACACCCGGGAGGTAGGCCAGCTGGTCAACAACCTGCCCAAGGTGCTGCCGATCTACCTGACCCGCAGCAACGACGGCAGCACGGTGCTCAACCGTATCTCGCCGCCGCCCGCCAAGCGGTGAGCGCCTGCTGCTAGAGCGTCATCGCGGCCAGCCACCCGAAGGCCAGCAGCGGCAGATTGTAGTGAATGAATGTCGGCACCACCGTGTCCCAAATGTGATGGTGCTGCCCGTCCACATTGAGCCCGGAAGTTGGGCCCAGGGTGGAATCCGAGGCTGGCGAGCCTGCGTCACCCAACGCGCCTGCCGTACCCACGATACACACGGTCGCCAAAGGGTCGAAGCCGAGCTGGACGCACAGCGGTACGAAAATCGCGGCCAGAATCGGTACGGTGGAAAACGACGAGCCGATGCCCATGGTGACCAGCAGGCCCACCAACAGCATCAGCAAGGCCCCTACCCCTTTGCTGTGGTTGATCCAATGCGCCGACGTTTCGACCAGGCTTTGCACATCACCAGTGGCTTTCATGACGTCTGCAAAGCCAGAGGCGGTGATCATGATGAAACCAATCATGGCCATCATCTTCATGCCTTCGGTGAACAGGTCATCGGTGTCGCGCCACTTAACGATGCCCGACAGCGAGAAGATCAGAAAGCCGACCATTGCGCCGATGATCATCGAGTCCACCAGCAGCTGGACGACGAACGCGGCAACGATCGCAATGCCGGCCACCAACAGTGTCATCGGGTTGTAGCGCACGCTCACCTGTTCGACCTGCTCGATGCGCGCCAGATCGTAGTCGCGTTTTTTCCGGTAGCTGACAAACACGGCCAACAGCAGGCCTACCAACATGCCAACGGCGGGAATGGCCATGGCGTGGGTGACGTTGACCCCCGTGATATCGACCCCTGCACGCGCTACGTTGGCCAGCAGAATCTGATTGAGGAAGATATTGCCGAAACCCACTGGCAGGAAAATGTAGGGCGTGATCAAGCCGAATGTAATGACGCAAGCGATCAGGCGCCGGTCGATGCGCAGGCGGGTTAGCACATAGAGCAGCGGCGGTACCAGCAATGGAATGAAGGCGATGTGAATGGGCAAAATATTCTGAGACGAGACGGCCACCACCAGCATCAAGCCGATCATCAACCATTTCACCCTGCCACCCTGGTCGTGGCCTTGCCGGTCGATCATGGCCAAAGCCCGGTCGGCCAAGGCATGTGCCAGGCCGGATTTGGCGATGGCCACGGCAAAGGCACCCAGCAACGCGTAGGACAGCGCCACGGTAGCACCCCCGCCGAGCCCGCCATTGAAGGCCTCAAGCGTGCCTTGCACGCCCAGACCGCCGACCAGCCCACCTGCCAGGGCACCGACGATCAGGGCAATGACCACATGTACGCGGGACAGGCTCAGTATCAGCATGATGCCAACCGCGGCAATCACTGCATTCATGGGGGGCTTACCTCACTGGGGACAAAAAAGCGCGCACTCTGACGCAGTGCACGGCAGATGTCAAAACTGCCACGCAGCGGCGATTTGCCCGCAACCGGGCGGATTAAATTGAATGTTTGAATAAAGAAAAGTCTGTAGGCGCCGATACCCACCTGGGGCTGGAAATCGCCTCGCCCGTGCCCTAACCCTTACTTGTCAAAAAAAGGGATCTGCCCCATGCCTCTGCGACACCTTTCCATCCAATGGAAAATCACATTGCTGGCCGGCCTGTGCCTGGCCGGCATCGTCACCCTGCTCATCGGGTTGTCCCTGTACCGGATGGACCACAGCTCGGACCTGGTCAAGGCCAGCAGCATGCAGATGCTGACCGAATCGGCCCAGTCGCGCATCGAATCCCAGGGCGAGGTACAGGCCCTGAACATCCGCCGCCAATTCATGGATGCCTATCAGTACGGCGCGGGCTTTGCCAGGCAGGTACTGTTCCTGCGCGAACAGGCCGAAAAGCGCTTTCTCGATGCGTTCGACCTGCGCGAGGACATGACCCGGCAGGTGCGTGCCGCGCTTCAGGCCAACCCCGATCTGCTGGGCCTGTCCCTGGTGTTCGAGCCCAATGCGCTGGACAGCAAGGACAGCCTGTTCGCCGGCCAGGCACAGCTTGGCAGCAACGAAACCGGCCGCTTCGCCCTGTACTGGTCGCAACCGCACGTGGGCCAGCTGACCTCGATGGCTCTGCCCGAGCGCGACATGGCCGACACTTCCATCGGGCCTAGCGGCCAACCTGCCAATACCTGGTGGGTATGCCCGCGCACGTCGGGCAAGGTCTGCGTGGTCGAACCCTACTTCTATGCCATCGATGGCCAGCAGGTGCTGATGACCAGCATCGTCTTCCCGCTGGTGGTGGACGGCAAGGCGATCGCCACGCTGTCGGTGGACATCAACCTCAACAGCTTGCAGGCACTGAGCGAACAGGCCAGCCGCAGCCTTTATGAAGGCCGCACCACCGTGGGCATTCTGAGCCCGGTGGGCTTGCTGGCAGGTTACAGTCTAGATGCCAGCAAGCTCTCCCAGCGCTTCGACCAGATCGACACGACCAAGGGTGCAGAGCTGGTGGCCAAGATGGCCGACGGCAAAATGACCATCATCAATGATCGCCAGCGCCTGAAAGTGCTCGCGGCCTTCCGTCCGATTCCGGACGCCAAGCCATGGGGCGTGTTGCTGGACGTCCCTGAAAACGCCCTGACCGGGCCTGCCGAGGCACTGAAACAGGAGCTGGACGCCCTCAACACCAGCGGTACCCTCCTCGAACTGGGCCTTGGCCTGGCAGCAGCCATCTTCGGCCTGCTGATGGTGTGGCTGATGGCCCGTGGCGTTACCCGCCCGATCCTGGGCGTGGCGGCCATGCTCAAGGACATCGCCAGTGGTGAAGGTGACCTGACCCGCCGTTTGACCTACGACAAGCAGGATGAACTGGGCGAACTGGCGGGCTGGTTCAACCGTTTCCTGGACAAACTCCAGCCCACCATCGCCGAGGTAAAGCAGTCGGTACAGGCCGCCCGCTCAACGGCCGATCAGTCATCGGCCATCGCTACCCAGACCAGCGCCGGCATGGAACAGCAATACCGCCAGGTGGACCAGGTAGCCACCGCCTCCCATGAGATGAGCGCGACCGCCCAGGACGTCGCCCGAAGCGCTGCGCAAGCCGCGCAGGCGGCCCGCGACGCCGACCAGGCCACCCGCGAAGGGTTGGCGGTGATCGATCGCACCACCCACAGCATCGACTCACTGGCCGCTGACATGAGCACGGCCATGGCCGAGGTCCAGGGCCTGTCGCAGAACAGCGAGAAAATTGGCTCCGTATTGGAAGTCATCCGCTCGATTGCCGAGCAGACCAACTTGCTGGCGCTCAACGCCGCCATCGAAGCAGCCCGAGCCGGTGAGGCCGGGCGCGGCTTTGCGGTGGTTGCCGACGAAGTCCGCAACCTGGCCCAGCGCACCCAGGAGTCGGTCGAAGAAACCCGCCAGGTCATCGAGGCATTGCAGGACGGTACCCGCGAAGTGGTGGGCGCAATGGACAACAGCCATCGTCAGGCCCAAAGCGGCGTGCAGCAGGTGGGCCAGGCCGTGACCGCCTTGCAGCGCATTGGCCAGGCGGTGACGGTCATCACCGACATGAACCTGCAGATCGCCTCGGCAGCCGAGGAACAAAGCGCGGTGGCCGAGGAAATCAACAGCAACGTGGCGACCATTCGCGATGTCACCGAGTCGCTGTCCGGCCAGGCCAACGAATCGGCGAGGGTCAGTCAGTCGCTCAATGCCTTGGCCAACCAGCAGCAGGCATTGATGGACCAGTTCCGCGTCTGAGTCTGCCGCCTGCGCCGCGTCGTCTACACTTGCCCCATCCCCGAGGGGCTGTAGACGACGAGGTTAGGCATGAAACGAGGTTCATCGCTGCTGTTCGGGGTGCTGTTCGCCCTGGGTGTGGCCACTGCCGACGGCGCTGGCGCTGCCGATCAGAAATCGCCCATTCGCTTTGGCGCCCTTACCTGGGAAAGCGGTGCCTTCACCACCGAACTCCTGCGCGTGATCGTCGAGCGTGGCTACGGCTACGCCACCGAAACATTGCCTGGGAGCACGGTCAGCCTGGAAGTCGCCCTGGCCCGTAACGACCTGCAGGTAATCGCCGAAGAGTGGGCGGGCCGCAGCCCTGCCTGGGTCAAGGCCGAGCAGGCAGGCCAGGTGTTTGCACTGGGCGACACGGTCAAGCATGCCGAAGAAGGCTGGTGGGTACCGGCGTATGTCATCGAAGGCGACGCGTCGCGTAACCTCAAGCCCTTGGCACCTGAGTTGCGCAGCGTCGAGGACCTAAAGCGCTACGCCCCGGTGTTCCGCGACCCCGAATCACCCGACAAAGGCCGTTTCCTGAACAGCCCCAGTGGCTGGACGTCCGAAACCGTGAACAGCCAGAAGCTCAAGGCCTATGGCCTCGACGAACTGTACACGAACTTCCGCACAGGGTCGGGGGCCGCGATGGATGCCGAGATCGGGTCGTCCATTCGCCGGGGCCAACCCGTGCTTTTCTACTACTGGAACCCTACGCCGCTCATGGGCCGCTACAAGCTCGTGCGGCTACAGGAACCTGCATTCGATGCCCAGGCCTGGGCGACGTTGACCGACCCTGCCAACCCAGCTCCAACAGGCAGCAGTTCGCTGCCAGCCAAACTTTCGGTTGGCGTGTCCAAAGCCTTTCGTGAGCAATACCCGGACTTGGTCCAGGTGTTCGAGCGGGTGGACCTGCCTATCGACCCGCTCAACCAGGCACTGGCGCAAATGAGCGAAAAACGGACCCCTCCCCGTGACGCCGCCTTGGCGTTCATGCGCCAGCACCCGCAAGTGTGGAAGGCTTGGCTTCCCGAGCACGTGGCCACCAAGGTCGAGGGCGGTCTGTGAGCAATGGTTTTCCCCAGGCTTTGCAGTTTTCCTTCGCCGACCAGGTCAACCGCATGGTCGACTGGTTGGTACTCCACTATGGGGATCACCTGCGCAGCGTCTCCGACCAGTTGCTGCACGTGCTCGTTGGCCTGGAAAACCTATTGAGGTTTATGCCCTGGTGGCTACTGCTGGCGGTGGTCGGTGCGCTGGCCTGGCATGCTTGCCGAAGCCTGCTGCGAAGTTGTGTTCTGGTAGGGCTGCTGGCACTCATCGGCATGCTGGGGTTGTGGGACAAACTGCTGCAAACCCTGGCGCTGGTGCTGGTCAGTACCGGGCTGTGCGTGCTGGTGGGCATACCGTTGGGCGTCGTGCTGGCAGCTCGGCCGTTGGCAAGACGCCTGGTAATGCCGGTGCTCGACGTGATGCAGACCCTACCCGCCTTCGTCTACCTGATTCCCGTGTTGATGCTCTTCGGCCTGGGCAAGGTGCCTGCGGTTTTCGCGACCTTGATCTATGCCCTGCCCCCTTTGGTGCGGCTCACCGAGCTTGGGTTGAGCCAGATAGACCCATCGTTGCTCAAGGCTGCCCAAGGCCTCGGCGCGACCCGCGCTCAGCGACTCAGGCGCATCGCCCTGCCCCTGGCGCTGCCCAGCATCATGGCCGGGCTCAATCAGTCGGTGATGATGGCCCTGTCGATGGTCGTGGTCGCGTCGATGATTGGGGCGCGAGGGCTGGGTGAAGATGTACTGGCAGGCATCCAGACGCTGAACGTCGGCCAGGGCGTCGAGGCAGGGCTGGCCATCGTGGCACTGGCCATGGTCATCGACCGGATCAGCCAGGCATATGGGCGTGGACGGCGTTGAAAGGCGTTAGCCAGGCCGGTGGGACGGGCATGGCCAAGCGGGTGTCCGGCCGGTAGTCTGTGCAACGTACCCGGCCACGGATCTGTCTCCATGCTGCATGTGCTGTTGACCACCCTGCTTCCGATCATCCTGTTGATCGCCCTGGGCACGCTGCTGCGGGTGCGTGGCTTCGTCGCGCAGAGCTTCTGGCCAGGTGCCGAGCGCCTGAGCTACTACGTGCTGCTGCCCTCGTTGTTCCTCCATGGCCTGGCCACTGCCAACCTGGACGGGGTGCCGGTGCTGGGCATGGTCGCGGTGCTGATGCTCTCGACCCTGTCCGGGGCATTGCTGCTGGTGCTTTATCAAGGCGTTCGCCAGCACGACGGCGCCGACTTCACCTCGCTGTTTCAGGGTGGCATCCGGTTCAACAACTACATCGGCGCGACCCTGGCCGCGGGCATCTATGGCAGTGCGGGTATCGCCTTGGCAGCAGTGGCCAATGCAGCCATCGTGCCACTGGTCAATCTGCTCTGCGTGCTGGTCTTCGCGCGCTTCAGCGCCCGGCACAGCTCGCCGCTGGCGGTACTGCGGGCAATCCTGGCCAACCCGCTGATTCTAGGGTGTGCGGGGGGCATGCTGTTGCGGGTGACGGGGCTTGGGTTGCCAGCTGGTATCGAACCTACCCTCGGCGCGCTGGGCCATGCCGCGTTGCCGCTGGGGTTGCTGTGCGTTGGTGCGGCACTGGGTGGTGCACGTATCGGTGATCAGGCCCAGCCATTGATAGCGGCTTCTGTGTTCAAGTTTCTGGTAATGCCAGCGACGACATGGGGCTTGTGCCGCCTGCTCGGTCTCAATGGCCAGGCCGCTGTAGTGGCGGTGATTTTCCAGGCGCTGCCAACGGCATCGTCTTCCTACGTCATGGCCAGGCAAATGGGCGGCAACGCGCCCCTCATGGCAACCATCATCGCGGTACAGACGGTGGTGGCGGCGGCCACGCTTCCTTTGGTCCTTTCATTGTTACTGGGCTAACCCCCGCGCAAACCCAGCATGGCCCACGTCATGCTGGGTGCAAGTCGGGCCCAGGCCCGCCACGCGCTCACTACCAACGTTTGGCCTGGACATTACCGCACTTTTTGCCCGGGCTGCGGTCTACTCTCCCTTACGACCGACAATGATTGCAGGCGTTTTCAATGCGTTGCACAGCTCGGGTCAAAACCATCGGGCTTGTGTAGGATAGGCAGCGCCTACTCGCCGCTGCCAGCCTCAGGGAGAACCATATGCGCGTCCTGTCATCTGTCGCTGCCTTCACGCTTGGGCTGATCGTTTCGTCCCAGGCGCTGGCTGTCACGGGCGAAGAAGCACAGCTGATCGCGTCGATCAACGCATACCGCAGCCAGGCGCAGCCCTGCGGCGAGCAGGCTTCGCTGGAACTACCGCCGCTTAACAGCGACACTCGCCTGGCGCTGTCTCCCGAAGGCACCCGTGACCTTCAGCAGGCCATGACCCGCGCCGGTTACCCGATGGTCAATGTGCAGGCGATCAGCCTCTCTGGTCCCCGTGATGCACGCGCAGCCATGCACGCCATCGAAGAAAGCTTCTGCCAGGTGGTGCTCGACCCTCAGTTCGTCGACATCGGCGTCAGCCAGGAAGGGCGGGACTGGCGCGTTGTGCTGGCTCGCCCCCTGCTCTCTGGCCGCTTGGGCGACTGGCAAGCGGAAGGGCAGAAGATGCTCCAGGAAATCAACGCCGCGCGTCAGCAACCCCGCCAGTGCGGCGGCCAGCCCTACGCCGCCGCCCCTGCACTTGGCTGGAACACGATGCTGGCCGGGGTGGCGGCCAGCCACACACGGGCCATGGCCAACCAGAATTTCTTCGATCACATCGACAAAGAGGGCCGCACCCCAGGCGACCGGGCTGAGCTTGCCGGTTATCTGTACCAGCAGATTGGCGAGAACATCGCCGCCGGGCGCGACACGCCGCACAAGGTGGTTCAAGGCTGGCTGGACAGCCCAGGCCACTGCGCAATCCTGATGAGCGCCGACTTCCGGGAGCTCGGCGCAGCCTATGCCGTAGACCCGAAGAGCGATGCCGGCATCTACTGGACGGCCCTGTTCGGCTCGCCGCAGTAGCGCCAGCTTTCACCAGCGACAGCCAACACCCGCAGTCTTGGCCCCGGGCTTCTTGCAGGCCGGATCAGAAACCCAGCGTGGCGGACAGCAGGTAGGTGCGTGGTGTCGACAAGGTCAGCCCCGGCTCGGCGTCATCCGGTGCGCCTGCTGAGCTCCAGTAACGATCATCGAGTACGTTTTCGACGCTGGCGCGTAGGGTCACCTGCGTGTCGTCCAGCTTGAACGCATACCGTGCCCCCACGTCATAGCGCTCCCAGCCGTCGATTTTCTTGCTGTTGTTCTGGTCCAGGTACTGGGAACTCGAGTGCGTGCCACGTGCCGTCAGGGTCAGCCCCTGCACCCCCGGCACATCCCATTCGGCACCCAGGTTGACGTTGTACGCGGGCGTTGCAGGCGCACGGTTGCCATCGTAGGCACCTGCGACGGTATCGGTCAGTTCGCTGTCGATGTACATCACCCCGCCCAGCACACGCACCCCTGTGGTGGGTTCACCGAACACGTTCAGCTCCACACCGCGGTTGTCGCGCTTGCCATTGGGGCCGAAGACCCGGGAGCCGGGGTTGGTTTCATAGGCAGGCTGACGGATTCTGAAGGCGCTGGCCGTAAACGCCACTTTGCCCAGGTCATACTTGGCACCCACTTCCACCTGGCGGCTGGTGAAAGGTGGGAATATCTGATCCTCGTTGATCGACGTGGACGGTGCGATCTTGCCTTGGCTCAAGCCCTCCATGTAGTTGGCATACACCGACAGCTCGTCCGTGACCTTGTACAGCACGCCACCGGAGGGCGAGACCTTCTTCTCGTCATACGCCGTATCGCCTTTGACCCCATCACTCCAATCGTCCACCTGCACCCGCTGCCAGCGCAGCCCTAGGGTCAACAGCAATCGGTCATCGAAAAAGCCGAGGGTGTCGGACAACGCCAACCCGGAGAACCGGTTCTCGGTGTAATCCTTCGAATCGAGCCGCGTTGGGGTACCTGGCGTCGGCGTAGCCGTAGGATGGTAGAGGTTGCCGGGTGAGGAAGCGTAACGAGCCCCCCCATTGGTGAAGTCCATGTAGTAATACGTTGCAGCCAGGTTGACCTCGTGGCTGACCGTCCCAGTGTGTAACCAGGTTCTCAAGCCTGCCAAGGCGGTGCGCACCGATTCATCCCTGCTGAAATCGCGGGGCTGGATGGTGAAGTCGCCAGCATTGTTAATCAGAGAAACGTTATGGCGCAGGAAATCGTGCCGGCTCTCCCTGGCACCCACTGCGCCATAGGCCAGCACAGAATCGCTGAGATCATATTCGGCGTGCACTGCCCCGAAGGTATCGTTGGTGCGCGCCTTGCTCCACGCCTGGGCGTAGTTGCGGTGCACACCGCCAGCACGCGGTACCTGGGCGCGGGGCCCAACCAGCACACGTTCCTGGGGGGCATCAGTATCACGCTCGGTATGCCCGAGGTCGGCCGAAAGCCGCAGGCGCTCGCCGCGAAAATCCAGCCCCAGCACGGCCATTTCGCGGTCCACTTGCTGGTGGTCCCACTCGGTATCGCCGGACTGTTTCACCGCATTCAGACGCATGCCGAACTGCTGCTGGTCGCCGAACCTTCGCCCTACGTCAACGGCCCCGCCTACCTGGCCCGCCGAGGCGTAGCTGCCGGTGAACTCGGTGATCGGCGTGTCACCGGCGCGTTTGGGTTGGATGTTGATGCCGCCGCCGACGCTGCCCCGTGGTGCGATGCCGTTGATCAGTTGGCTAGGGCCCTTGATGATGTCGACCCGTTCGGCCATCTCCATATCGATCGAGTAGGTAGGCAGCAAGCCATAGAGGCCGTTGTAGGACACATCACTGTTATACAAGCTGAAACCGCGAATGGTGAACTGCTCGAAACGCCCACCGGCCGGGTTGGTGGCACGAACCGAAGGGTCACTGGCGACCAGTTCGCTCAGGGTGCGCGCCTGTTGGTTCTTCACCAGATCGCTGGTGTAGCTGGTGATGCTGAACGGCGTTTGCATGAAATCGCGCGCACCCAGCAAGCCTTGTGCGCCCTGGCGAGCGACCTGACCGCCTGCATAAGGGAGCGCCTCGTCGGTCGTCGGTGGGCCGCCGACGATGCTGGTAGGGGCTATTTCCAGCGCGCCCCCTTGCTGCGGCGACGGCACGAGCGTAAAGGCATCGTGGCCCACAGGTACCCATTGCAGACCGCTGCCGCGTAGTAATTGCCTGAAGCCTTCATCGACGCTGTACTGGCCGGCCAGCCCTTCACTACGCAGGCCCTTGACCAGCGCCGGGTCCAGCGACAAGCTGACCCCTGCTTGATCGGCGAAGCGGGTCAAGGCCGCCCCCAGGCTCGCCGCTGGCACTTGGTACGTGCGCCGGGCTGGCTCGTCGGCCCAGGCGGGGGTGCCCAGTAGCAGGCTCATGGCGAACAATGGGCGAGCTGCGCGCACCCATGGGCGCAGGTGAATGGACTTTACTGCAGGCATCGATGAGGCTCCCCTTTATGGTGTTCTACGGGTAATGACAGGCGAGCACGAAAAAGGGGACAGCATCGCGTTGATATCACGTGCAATGCGCCGCAACGCAGCGCTCGGGTTCGAGCCTCAGGCAGTCGTTGCTCGCGGCACCAGCGTGATCCAATAGCGGGTACGGGCCACCACCTGCACCGGCAGGCTCGCGGCGAGCAGCGCCAATACCCGGTCGGTGTCATCCAGGCGGAAGGTGCCGGTCACCCTGAGCCTGTCCAACGCCGGATCCCAGCGCAGCACGCCTGGGCGATAGCGGCTCAACTCCACCAGCAGGTCGCCTAGACGTTGATCGTCCAGGCGCAACACGCCATCTCGCCACCCCAGTCGCCAAGCGTGAAGAGGACCGACATTTCGCAGACCTGACGCCAGAACGGCAGCTTGCTGGCCGGCGGTGAGGCGCAGGCGATCACCCTTCAGCGGCTGAACGTCTGCCCGGCCCTGGACAACTGCAACCTGACACCCTGGTTCGACCAGGCGGATGCACACCTGCCCCGGGCCAAGGGTTGCACCACCCACTGTCACCTGACCTGAAGGCACCTGGATGGTCAGGGGTTGAAGGCCAGGCGTGTCGACTGAAACTTCGCCGCGTCGCAACCACAGTCTATGATTGGCAGCGTCCACGTCGACAGCGCTGTCGGTGTTCAACTGCACCTTAGTGCCATCCCCCAGCGTTATGAGCCGCCGTTCACCCACACCCGTACGCAGATCAGCAGCCCAGGCCTCAAGGGGCAATTCGCGGCTCAACCACCAAGCCGTAGGCACCAGCGCTGCCAAACCGAGCATTTGAACAAGCGCGGCACGTCGGCCGTGATCGGGACGGTCAAGGGTGGCCATGGCCAAACTGGCAGGCAACCCGGTAAAGCGCTCACGCAAGCGCAGCGCCTGCTGCCAGGCAGCCTCATGCACAGCGCTTTGCCCCCGCCACTGCTCAAGCCCGGTCAAGTCCGCCTCGCGGGTATCGCCTGAATCGATGAGCGCCAGCCACTGGGCGGCCTCGCGCAACGCCTCCCGTTGGTTCACAGGTGGGCTCACTGAAGTTCGGCCAACAGGCAGTGCTCGTAGGCCTGCGCCATGTAGCGCTTGACCGAACGCTCACAAACACCAAGCCGGCTGGCGATTTCGGCGTAGCTCAGCCCTTCGAGCTGGCTTAGCAGAAAAGCCTTGCGCACGACCGGCTTCAAACCGTCCAGCAATTGATCGAGCGCTTGCAGCGTTTCAAGCAACAACCAGCGCTGTTCGGGCGAAGGCGCGTGCTGTTCAGGCAGGTGCACCAGGGCCTCAAGGTAGGCTTTCTCGAGGCTGCGGCGTTGGTGAAGGTTGCTTAGAAGTCGCTTGCCGACCGTCAGCAGGTAGGCGCGTGGCTCGCGGATGTCGGTCAACGGCTGGGCGCTGGCCATCACGCGAAGGAAGGTATCCTGACTTAGGTCGGCCGCATCCCAGGCATTGCCCATGCGCCGTCGTAGCCAGCCTTCGAGCCAGCCGCGGTGCTCCCGGTAAAGGTCAGGGAAGCTTTGCGTGGGCGGCGGCGCGGCTTCGAACATGGACAAGTCCCTGCGATGATGTAAATAGGATTAATTCTAATTTACATCTCATCGCAGGGCCAAGCCCTTTATCACGGCTTACGCAATGGCCGCATCTACCAGCACCTGGGCTTCCTGAACCAATCGTTGCAAGTGGGCTTCGTCGACAAAACTTTCCGCGTAGATCTTGTAGATGTCCTCGGTGCCAGACGGGCGGGCCGCGAACCAGCCATTGGCGGTGATGACCTTAAGACCACCGATCGCCTGCCCATTACCCGGCGCGTGGCTCAGGATCTGCAGGATCGGCTCTCCAGCAAGCTCGGTAGAGGTCACCTGCTCAGCCGCAAGCTTGCTCAACAACCCTTTCTGGCGGGCATCGGCCTTGGCCTCGACGCGGGTGGCGAACGGCTTGCCCAGCGCCTGGGTCAGCTCGGCGTACGCCTGGCTCGGGTTGCGTCCCGTCCGGGCGGTCATCTCCGCAGCCAGCAAGGCCGGGATGAGGCCATCCTTGTCGGTTGCCCATACCGAGCCGTCGCGGCGCAGGAACGAGGCGCCCGCACTTTCTTCGCCACCAAAGCCCAGCGAGCCGTCGAACAGGCCTTGGGCGAAGAACTTGAAGCCCACGGGTACTTCGTACAGCTCGCGGCCCAACTGTTTGGTCACCCGATCGATCAGGCCGCTGGACACGACCGTCTTGCCGACGGCCGCGTCAGTGCGCCACTGTGGACGGTTGCGGTACAGGTAGTCGATGGCAACGGCCAGGTAATTGTTAGGTTGCAGCAAGCCGTCGGGCGTGACGATGCCATGGCGATCATGGTCCGGGTCGCAGGCAAAGGCCACGTCGAAGCGCTCGCGCAGGCCGATCAAGCCCTGCATGGCGTAGGGTGACGAAGGGTCCATGCGAATCTGGCCATCCCAGTCGACGCTCATGAAGCGGAACGTCGGGTCGACCTCGGTGTTCACCACTTCCAGGTCCAGTTGATAGTGCTGGGCAATGGCCGACCAGTAGCGCACCCCTGCCCCACCCAGCGGGTCCACGCCCAAGCGCAGCTTGGCTGCACGGATGACCTCGAAGTCGATGACGTTTTCCAGGTCTGCCACATAGTGGCTGATGTAGTCGTGACGATGGGTGGTAGGGGCCTGCAGGGCCTGGGCGTGGTCGATGCGCTTGACCCCCGCCAGCCCGGCTGCCAGCAATTCGTTGGCCTTGGCTTCGATCCACTTGGTGACGTCGCTGTCGGCCGGGCCGCCGTTGGGCGGGTTGTACTTGAAGCCACCACTTTGCGGCGGGTTGTGCGAGGGCGTGATCACCACGCCGTCGGCCAGGCCGTCCTGGCGCCCACGGTTGTAGCAGAGGATGGCGTGGGACACCGCCGGCGTCGGGGTGTATTCGTCGTCCTTGGACAACATCACCTGTACACCGTTGGCAGCCAGCACTTCCAATGCACTCGCCGCGGCAGGCGCCGACAGCGCATGGGTATCAGCACCGACGAACAGCGGGCCATCGATGCCCTTTTCCTGGCGGTACAGGCAGATGGCCTGGGTGATGGCCAGCACATGGTGTTCGTTGAAGCTCAACTCGAGCGAAGTACCCCGGTGCCCCGATGTGCCGAAGGCGACACGCTGGCTCGCCACGCCAGCATCCGGCCGGCCGGTGTAGTAGGCCGTGAGTAGGCGGGGAATATCGACCAGCACGCTGGCTGGAGCCGGCTTGCCTGCCAAAGGACTGAGCGTCATGCATTAACCTCGAGTTCAGCGAAATGTGGGGATTAGAGCGTGCAGTGTACTGAGAGTTGCAAGTGCGCGCGATGCAGTGCACGAAAGAAACCGTGGGTATCGCTCAAGGGCAATTCGACGCCTACCGCCAGCGCTGCCCAGGGAGCGTATCGAGGCCCTGTCCATGCGGATCTTGGCACACGCCAAGCGGTCAGAAACCTTGTCGAGCACACCCCCTGCTGTGAGGCACCATGGCTTTCTATCGTCTAACGCGCACCCATCCTAGATTGAGCTTGGCCACAGGCGTAGGGTTGCTGGGCGCCTGGCTGGTCCCTGTCACTGACCCTGTGCAACGCCTGTTGGCGGGTTGGAACATTGGCGTTTGGCTGTACCTGATGCTGGTACTCTGCCTCAGCAGCACCGCAAGCCCTGCAAAGGTTCGCAGGGTGGCCCACAGCGAAGACGAAAACGCAGGCCTGGTGCTGCTTACCGTCTGCATCGCGGCAATCGCCAGCCTGGTCGCCGTGACGCTGCAACTGGTATCCAGCCGCGGGCTGCATGGCAGCGCATTGACGACTCACTACTTGTACACCGGGTTCACCGTCGCAGGTTCCTGGCTGCTGATCGGCTGCATCTTCAGCCTGCACTATGCGCGGCTGTTCTATGCAGAGACCGCCACGGCGCCGCCTTTACGCTTCGCCGATGGAGAAACCCAGCCGGACTACTGGGACTTTCACTACGTGTCGTTCACCATCAGCGTGGCCGTCCAGACATCCGACGTAGGCGTAGCCGGTAGAGCGATGCGGCGGGTGGTACTGGCCCACTCGCTCGTGGGGTTCGTGTTCAACACCGCCATCCTCGGTTTCACCATCAATATCGCGGCTGGATTGCTTGGGTGACCATCCGCCGGTCGGATTTCACGAATTCAAGCCGTACTCGGACCTAGAGGTTCCAAGAGCCCGTCGCGCGCACCCACGCCGGGCCTGGATCAGGGCGCTCGGTGCGCTCGCCAGAGGGGCAAAAATGAGAAGATGCGCCTTGACCTGCTTCTGAAAATCCTCTGCGCTGTGATGCAGATCATGCCCTGCAACATTTGTCACATTTGCGAGAGAGAGTAACGTCAACCAGGTGCTATGGTTACTTTCCCGGCAGCCACAGTACGCGGCCGCCTTTCACCAGCTTTCAGTCACGTACAAGGAGGCTCGGATGAACAAGATGACCTTCCCCAACGCCTGCCAGGTCATGCGCTGGCACTTCCATCCTCTGGGCTTCGAAGCCAACATGGATGCGCCGCGCAGCATGGTGGCGCGGCTGTTCGACAGAAGCACGGGCGAAACCTTGCTGGCCATAGCAGGCATCCCCTGCACGGCCATCATGGCTGCCAGTGATGTCGAGCGCATCATCGAAGCGGTCGAAGCCGAACTCGAAGCCTTCCAGCCCCCGCCCCTGCTGCGCAACGCCAGTTAACCCATGGCCGGGCCAGGGCTCGACCCCAGCAACTGCTCGGCCGGCACGGGTCGGCCGAGCAGGTAGCCCTGAAGCGCATCGCAGCCCAGCCGCGTCAGGAAGGCTTGCTGACTTGAAGTCTCGACCCCTTCTGCGACGATTCGCAATCCCAGTGCGCGGCCCAACGCTACGATGGCCGACACGATGGCCGCATCCTCGCCCTCATCCTCCAGCTCGCGTACAAACCCTCGGTCGATTTTCAGCTCGTTGGCCGGCAAGCGCTTGAGGTACATCAGGCTGGAATAGCCTGTACCAAAGTCGTCAATCGACAGATCCACGCCCATGTCCGAGAGCTGCTGGAGTACGGTCAGGCTCACCTCCACGTCCGACATCGCCGTGGTTTCGGTGATCTCCAATGTCAGGCAGTTGGCGGGCAGTGCATGGCGTTCCAGAGCGCGCCACGCTATCAAGCAACCCCGCGTGGCAAAACTGGATGGCCGACAGGTTGACCGCGATCCGCCAACCCTCGATACCTTCATCCAGCCACAGGCGCATCTGGCGACATGCCTCGTCCAGTACCCAGTCACCGATGGAAATGATCAGGCCGGTCTTTTCCGCAAGGCTGATGAAACGGTCAGGGGCCAAGAGCCCGTGCTGCGGATGCTCCCAACGCAGCAGCGCCTCGGCGCCGATCGGTTGACCCTGTTTGGCGTCGAACTTGGGTTGGTAATGCAGACGAAATTGACCCGCCGCTACTGCCAGGCGCAAGTCCTGCACCAACTGCAGTTGCTGCCGGGCATTGCTGTTCATCGAGGCGTCGAAAAAGCTGTAGCCATTCTTGCCTATTCGCTTGGCGTGATACATGGCGGCGTCGGCGTTGCGCAGCAGCTCGTGCTGATCCTCACCGTTGCCGGGGTACAGGACGATACCCAGGCTGGCCGAAAGCTGCAGGTCATGCTCAGCCACCTTGAAAGGCCGTGAGACCAGGTTCACCTGCTTGATGGCAACGTTCATGGCATCGCTCGGGTCCTGCAACTCGACCAGCAGCACA
Organism: Pseudomonas sp. FYR_7; assembly: GCF_043106155.1. Classification (NCBI taxonomy): domain Bacteria; kingdom Pseudomonadati; phylum Pseudomonadota; class Gammaproteobacteria; order Pseudomonadales; family Pseudomonadaceae; genus Pseudomonas; species Pseudomonas sp. FYR_7. Next base: position 70,408 of record NZ_JBICMI010000061.1, on the reverse strand, counting down.
AACTCATCCCCGCCGATGCGCGCCAGTGTGTCCTGGCTGTGCAGGTGCCCGCGCAATCGCGTCGCCACAGCTTTGAGCAGCAGGTCTCCGGCATGATGGCCAAAGGCATCGTTGACCGGCTTGAACCCGTCCAGATCAATGAACATCAGCGCAAAGCAACCGCCCTGCTCGGCTACCTTGGCGATGGCCAGTTCGATGCGGTCAGCCAGCAGGCTGCGATTGGGCAGGCCTGTAAGCGTGTCGTGCAATGCCAGCTGAGTCAGCTCCTGGTTGGCCAGGGTCAGCGACCTGGCCAGCGCCGCCGTGCGGGCCTCGAGGCGCGCGTCCAGCACGGAGGTCAGCAAAGCCACCAGCAGCACCGCAAAGGTCGTGATCAGGACAAGCGATACCAGGCCATCCCCCTCAAGGCCATCGGGCAGCGCACCGCAGAAACTGCCCTTGGGAAACCCAGCGGCCGCCATACCGGTGTAGTGCATGCCGACGATGGCGATCCCCATGAGCACCGCTGCCAGCCCACGGATTTGACGCACGTAGGGGGTCTGTCTGCGCAGCCGGAACGCGATCCACAACGCCGCCGCCGAAGCGCCCACCGCGATCAGCAGCGAAGCCAGAAACAGGCTCGGGTCGTAGTCGATGCCGGGTGTCATGCGCAGCGCTGCCATGCCGGTGTAATGCATGCTGGCGATACCGGCTCCCATGATGAGCGCGCCGAGGGCAAGCTGCAGGGCGGGCAAGCTGGGCTGGCTGACCAGCCAGAGGGCGAAGCCCGAGGACAGCACCGCAATCAGCAGCGAGCATGCGGTCAACGTCAGGTCATAGCCCAGCTCGATTGGCAGTTGCAAGGCGAGCATGCCGACAAAATGCATGGACCAGATTCCGGTTCCCATGGCCAGCGCCCCGCCGATCATCCACAGGGAGGCGGCATACCCCCTGGCGGTGGCAATGCGTCCGGCAAGGTCCAGAGCCGTGTAGGACGCCAGGATGGCCACGCACAAGGAAATCAACACCAGCGAAGAGGAGTAGCTAGCGGTCAGCATTTTGCGGAGTACCAGGAGCCGGCAGAGGTAGGCACGAAAGGCCGACCATTGTACTCAAGCTTGGGTAAAACGCACGGTGTTTCGGCATAGCAAATGGCCATGTCGACGGCAGGTCTGTACGTCGACATGGGCCAAGGTTACGCATCAATCCTGGTCGGCGAACGCTCCTTGTGCATCCCAGCCACCGCCCAGCGCTGCCACCAATTGAACACTGGCGACCAAGCGTCCCTGCAACAGGTTGAGCACACTGCGCTCGTTGCTCAGCGCGGTGGCCTGAACATTGACCACATCCAGATAACCGATCAAGCCGGCCTTGTATTGATTTTCCGTAAGCCGCAGCGACTCGCGGGCGGCCTCCAGGGCCTCCTGGCGCACCACGGCTTCGTCCCCGTACACCTTCAGTTGCACCAGCAGGTTCTCCACCTCCTTGAAACCATCCAGCACGGTCTGGCGGTACTGGGCGACCGTCTGATCATATACGGCTACGGTACGGTCCACCTCGGCGCTGCGCCTGCCTGCATCGAACAGGGTGAGCGCAAGCTGTGGTCCGACCGACCAGTAACGGTTGGGCAACTCGATCCAGTTGTTGAAGCTGCTGCTCGAGTAACCGCCGTTAAGGCTCAGGCTAAGATCCGGAAAATAGGCCGCGCGCGATACGCCGATATTGGCGTTGGCAGCCATCACATTGCGCTCGGCAGCGGCGATGTCGGGCCGCCGCTCGAGCAGTTGCGATGGCAGCGCCACCGGAATTTGCGGCAATGCAGGAATCGCCTGGCTGTCGGCCAGGGCAAATTGCGCAGGCGTCTTGCCCAGCAGCACGGCAATAGCGTTCTCGAACTGGGCGCGCTGCCAGATCAGGTCGATCAGGTCAGCCTCGGTGCTCTTGAGCTGGGTGCGCGCCTGGGCTACCGCGTCGGGGCCGGCGATACCTGCGCGGTATTGGTTCTGATTCATCCGCAGCGAGCGCTCGTAGGCGGCCACCGTGGCTTGCAGCAGGCGCTTCTGCTCATCGATGACGCGCAGTTGCAGGTAGTTCTGCACCAGCTCCGACTGCTGGCTCAAGCGCATGGCGGCAAGGTCGGCCAGGCTGGCCTGAGCACTGGCCTGGTTGGCATTGAGCGTCTCGCGCAACTTACCCCACAAGTCGATTTCCCAGCTGACTCCCAACTGGGCGTTGTAAGTGTCCCGAATGCCGCTGCTGTTATTGGACAGGCTTGAGCTGGAACTGCCAGTGCCCTGGGCCGAGCGGTTCTTGGCCACGCTCAGGTCGAGACTTGGAAACAGTCCGGCGCGGCTGCTGCGCACCAGCGCCTGGGCCTGGCGATACTGCGCCTCGGCTTGCGCCACACTCTGGTTGTTGCGATTGAGCTCATCGACCAGTGCATTGAGTTGCGCGTCGCCATAGATCTCCCACCAGGCACCACGGGCGATGGCGTCAGAAGGCGTTGCCTGCGTCCAGCCTTCGGCATGCTTGAATTGCGCCGTGCCGGTCATTTCCGGACGGTGATAGTCCGGGGCCAATGTACAGGCGCTGAGCAAGGCGGCCCCCAAGGCTGCCCCCAGCAAACGCGAGCCGCGAACACGGCTGAGCACTTGCAGGGCACGATGAAGCGGAGTCTGGGCAAAAGTCATAGCGGGTTTTCCAAGGCCGCGTCGGTGCGCACACCGCGCCAACGGTTGTAGCGGTGACGCAAGCGGTCCAGATACAGATAGACCACAGGCGTCGTGTAGAGGGTCAGGACCTGGCTGAAGACCAGGCCGCCGATGATGGTCAGCCCCAGCGGCTGACGCATCTCCGCCCCTTCTGCCTGGCTCAGCAGCAGAGGCAAGGCGCCGAGAATGGCCGCCAGCGTCGTCATCAGGATTGGGCGCAGGCGCAGCAGGCATGCGCGGCGAATGGATTCCTCAGGCGACAGCCCCTGGTGACGTTCAAGTTGCAGGGCCAGGTCGATCATTAAGATGGCATTTTTCTTTACCACCCCGATCAACAGGAACAGCCCCAGCAGGGAGATCAGGCTGAATTCGCCACCGGTCACATACAGCGCCAACAAGGCACCGACGCCGGCCGAGGGCAGCGTGGACAAGATGGTCAGGGGGTGGATGTAGCTCTCGTACAGAATCCCGAGTACCAGGTACACAAGCACCAGTGCGCCTAGAATCATGAAGGGCTGCCCCTGTGCGGTCTTGGTGAAGGCATCGGCGGTGCCGCCAAGCTTGGCGATCACCCCTTCCGGAAGGCCGAGCTTGGCCACGGCACGCTCGACTGCCGCCAGCGCCTGGTCGGTGCTGTAGCCTTCGGCGACGTCGAAGGCGATATCCTCGGAGGCGAACTGGTCTTCGTGGCTGACCCGGTCGTTGGCCAGGCTGTTCTCATAGTGCGCGATGGTCGACAGCGGCACCCGCGCGCCCTCGGCGGTAATCACCTGCACCTGCTCCAGGGTACTGGGGTCCCAGGCGTATTTCGGGTTGATCTCCAGCACTACCTGATATTGGTTGAGGCTGTCATAGATGGTGGAGATCTGCCGCTGGCTGTAGGCATTGTTCAGCACGGTGGTGACCATCTGCATGTCGATGCCCAGGCGCTTGGCCTGGTCGCGGTCAACCACCAGCGTCACCTGCTGGGTGCCCGCCCCGTCGCGCGCGTCGATGGCGGTCAGCTCGGGCAAGGCGCGCATGGCCGCGACGACCTTGGGGAACCACTGGCGCAAGGCTGCCAGGTCGCCACTCTGCAAGGTATACAGGTACTGCGAGGACGATTGATCGCGCCCGCCACCGCCCAGTTGCAAGTCCTGATCGGCCATCAGGAACAGCCGCCCGCCAGGCACCTTGGGCATCTCCTTGCGCAGGCGTTCAATCACCTTCTGGGCATCGAGTTTGCGTTCGCCGATGGGCTTGAGCCTGACCAGCACCATGGCGTTGTTGGTACCGCTGTTGCCGCCGATGAAGCCTGCAACACTCTGTACGGCAGGGTCTGCCAGCAAGGCGCGCCGGTAGGTTTCCATCTTGGGCTGCATGACGCTGAACGACAGGCCGTCATCACCGCGGATGAAACCCATGAGCTGGCCGGTATCCTGCTGGGGCATCAGTGTCTTGGGCACCACGACATACAGCGCCACGTTGACCGCAATGGTCACCAGCAGGCTGATCAGGGTCAGGCGCCGATGCCGCAGCGCCCAGCCCAGGCTGCGGTCATAGCCGGCAACCATGCGCCGGTGCACAACATCGCTCCACCGTTGCAGGCGAGTCTGCTCGGCCTGGTGCGCGGTCAGCCAACGGGCGCACAGCATGGGGGTGAGGGTTAGCGACACCAGCAGCGAAACCATGATGGCGGCCGCCAGGGTGATGGAAAATTCCTGGAACAAGCTGCGCACAATGCCGCCCATGAACAGGATCGACACGAACACGGCCACCAGTGACACGTTCATCGACAGGAGGGTGAAGCCGACTTCCTTGGCGCCCAGGAAGGCCGCTTTCATCGGTGGCTGCCCGTCCTCGATATGCCGGGAGATGTTCTCCAGCACGACAATGGCATCGTCCACCACAAGGCCGGTCGCCAGGATCAGCGCCATCAGCGACAAGTTGTTGAGCGAGAAGCCGCACAGGTACATGACCGCGAAGGTGCCAACCAGCGACACCGGCACCGCCAGGCTGGGAATCAGTGAAGCACGCAGGCTGCCGAGGAACAGGTAGACCACCAGGATTACCAGCACCACGGCGATCAGCAAGGTATGCTCCGCCTCCTTGAGTGTGGCCTTGATCACCGGCGAACGGTCCATGGCCACGTTCAGCTCGACGCTCGCCGGAAGTAGCGATTGCAGGGCAGGCAACTGCGACTTGATCTGCTCCACAGTGGCAATGATGTTGGCACCTGCCTGCCGGTTCACGACCAGCAATACCGCGCTCTGGTCATTGAAAAAGCCACTGTTGTAGCGGTTTTCGACCCCATCGGTGATGGTTGCCACATCCGATAGCCGAAGAACCGTGCCGTTCTCCTGGCGAATCACGAGCGGCCCGTAATCCTTGGCGCTTTCCAACTGGTCGTTGGCCCGCACCTGCCAGTTGCGCTCGGCATCCTCGACAAAACCCATGGGCCGGCGCTGGTTGGCATTGGCCACCGCGGTACGCACCTCGTCCAGCGCCAGGCCGTACTGGTTCAGCAACTGTGGCTCGACCGAAATGCGCACGGCCGGCAGCGAACTGCCACCGATCTGCACCTCGCCCACGCCCGGCACCTGGGCCAGGCTTTGGGACAGGATGGTATCGGCCAAATCGTACAGCTGCCCTTTCTGCAGCACGCTGGAGGTCAGCGACAAAACCATGACCGGCGCCTGGGACGGGTTGATCTTCTTGTAGGTCGGCATGCTGCGCATGCCGCTGGGCAGCAGGTTGCGGGTGGCATTGATTGCGGCCTGCACCTCGCGCGCAGCCCCGTCGATGTCGCGCCCAAGCTCAAAACCAATGATGACCCGCGTGGAGCCCTGGTTGGAGCTGCTGGTCAATGTGGTAACCCCGGCAATGCTGCCCAGCTTGCGCTCAAGCGGCGTTGCCACGGTCGAGGCCATGACTTCGGGGCTTGCACCCGGCAGGTTGGCCGACACCACGATCACCGGGAAATCCATCTGCGGCAGCGGCGAGACCGGCAGCAGACCGAAGCTGACCGCGCCCAGCAGCATGATCGCCAGGCTCAACAGCATGGTTGCCACGGGCCTGCGGATGAATGGCGCAGACAGGTTCATCGGGCCGCCCCTACTGAAGCGCTGCGCGTATTCATACCGGTTCCTGCGCCAGGTTGCGCTTGCCGAAACGACGCCCCAGCCGGTCGAAGTACAGGTAGATGACCGGCGTGGTGAATAGCGTCAGCACCTGGCTCACGAGCAGCCCACCCACCATCACCAGGCCAAGGGGTTGGCGCAGTTCGGCGCCGGACCCGGTGGCCAACATCAACGGCACGGCTCCGAACAAGGCCGCCAGCGTGGTCATGAGGATTGGCCGGAACCGCAGCAGCGCGGCCTGGTAGATGGCATCGCGCGGGCTCATGCCCTGGTGACGTTCGGCTTCGAGCGCGAAGTCAATCATCATGATGGCGTTTTTCTTGACGATACCGATCAGCAGGATGATGCCGATAATGGCGATCATGCCCAGGTCGTTGCCACTGATCAGCAGCGCCAGCAAGGCGCCCACGGCAGCCGAAGGCAGCGTCGAGAGGATGGTCACCGGGTGGATGTAGCTCTCATAGAGCACACCCAGCACGATGTACATGGTCACCACCGCCGCGAGAATCAGCAGCAAGGTGCTCGACAGTGATGCCTGGAACGCCTGCGCCGCGCCCTGGAACCGGGTCTGGATGCCCAACGGCATGCCGATGTCCTGCTGAACCTGCTCGATCACCTGCACGGCTTTGCCCAGCGAGGCGCCCTGCCCCAGGTTGAATGACAAGGTGACCGCCGGGAACTGACCGATGTGAGAAATGGCCAGCTGCGCCTGGCGCTGCTCGATGCGCGCCAGCGCCGACAGACGCACCTGCCCGCCATCACTGGCCTTGACGTGGATCGACTCCAGTGCCTGGGGACCGATCACGGCCGCGTCTCGCGACTGCAGCACCACCCGGTATTGGCTGGCCTGGGTGTAGATAGTCGAAATCTGCCTCTGGCCGAAGGCATCGTAGAGCGCGTTGGTGATCTGCGACACGCTGACGCCCAGCCGGCTGGCCATGTCCCGGTCGATCACCAGGTACACCTGCAGCCCATTGGCCTGCAGGTCACTGGCCACATCGGCAAGCTCGGGGCGCAGGTTCAGGGCCTGGACCAGTTTGCCACTCCACTGCCCCAGCAGTTCGGCATCGGGCGATGACAATGTGAACTGGTACTGCGTGCGGCTGACCCGGTCCTCAATACTCAAATCCTGCACCGGCTGCATGAACAGGCGGATGCCCACCAGCTTGTCGAGCTGGGGTTGCAAGCGCTTGATGACATCGCTTGCAGTGACATCGCGCTCCCCATGAGGCTTGAGGTTGATGAGCATACGGCCGCTGTTGAGGGTGGCGTTGTCGCCGTCCACGCCAATGTAGGACGAGAGGCTCTGCACGGCAGGGTCCTGCAGGATGACGCGGCTCAGGGCCTGCTGCCGGTCGCTCATGGCCGCGAACGAGGTGGATTGGGGTGCTTCGGAGATGCCCTGAATGACGCCCGTGTCCTGGACCGGGAAGAATCCCTTGGGCACCACCATGTACAGCAGCACCGTCAACGCCAGGCTTGCCACCGCCACCAGCAGGGTCAGGGGCTGGCGCTTGAGTACCCATTGCAGGGCGCTGGCGTAGTGCTTGATCAACCAGTCGATCCAGGCACCGCTGGCCCGGTAGAAACGGCCTTGCTCATCTGGGGTGGGTTCGCGCTTGAGCAGGCGCGCGCACATCATCGGCGTCAGGGTCAGCGAGACCACCAGGGAAATCAGGATGGCCACTGCCAGGGTGATGGCGAACTCCCGGAACAGGCGCCCTACCACATCGGCCATGAACAACAGCGGGATCAGCACGGCGATCAGCGAGAAGGTCAGCGAGATCAAGGTAAAGCCAATCTGCCTGGCGCCTTTGAGCGCCGCCTGCAGCGGCGTTTCGCCTTCCTCGATGTGCCGTGAAATGTTCTCCAGCATCACGATCGCATCGTCCACCACAAAACCGGTGGCGATGGTCAGCGCCATCAGGGTGAGGTTGTTGATGGAAAACCCTGCCAGGTACATGACGGCGAAGGTGCCGACCAATGACAGCGGCACGGCGATCGAAGGAATGATCGTAGCGCTGACCCGCCGCAGGAACAGGAAGGTGACCATTACCACCAGGGCGATGGCGATCAGCAGTTCATGCTGAACGTCGCGCACGGCGGCGCGGATGGTCTGGGTACGGTCGGTGAGCACGGACACGTCCAGGCCGGCGGGCAGGTTGTCGGTGATCGAGGGCAGCATGTCCTTGATGCGGTCCACCACCTCGATGACGTTGGCACCTGGCTGACGCTGAATGTTCAGAAGCACGGCGTGATTCTGGTTGGCCCAGGCCGCCAGCCGTTCGTTTTCCGCGCCGTCGACGATCTGCGCCACATCCTTCAAACGCAGCGGGGCGCCGTTGTTGTAGGCCAGGATGAGGTTGGCGTATTCCTCGGGCGAGCGCAGTTGGTCATTAGCGTCGAGCATCGAGACGCGTGTAGGGCCATCGAAATTGCCCTTGGGCTGGTTGACGTTGGAGGCCCCGATCAGTGTGCGGACATCCTCCAGGTTGAGCCCGTTGGCCGCCAGTGCATCCACATTGACCTTGATGCGCACAGCCTGGCGCTGGCCCCCTGCGATGCTGACCATGCCCACCCCGCTGGTCTGGGCCAGCTTCTGGGCCACGCGGGTGTCGACCAGATCGTTGAGCTTGGGCAGCGGCATGGTCTTGCTGGAGATGGCCAGCGTCAGCACTGGCGTATCGGCCGGGTTGACCTTGTTATAGACCGGGGGGGCCGGAAGGTCGCTGGGCAGCAGGTTGCTGGCGGCGTTGATCGCGGCCTGCACTTGCTGCTCGGCCACGTCCATGTTCATGTCCAGGTTGAAGCGCAGGGTCAGGACCGACGCGCCCCCTGAACTGGTCGAGGCCATCTGCTCAAGGCCGGGCATCTGGCCGAACTGACGTTCAAGTGGCGCGGTGACGGCACTGGTCATCACCTGGGGGCTTGCCCCGGGGTACAGGGTCATGACGCGAATCGTGGGGTAATCGACCTGCGGCAGCGCGGCGACAGGCAGCATGCGGTAGGCGATCAAACCGGCCAGCACCAAGGCCAGCATGGTCAAGGTCGTTGCGACTGGCCGCAGGATGAACAGGCGCGAGAGGTTCATGCGCCCGCCTTGCCTGCGGTGCTATCGGCCTGGCCCGGCGCATTGCTTTCCTGGCCCTGCAAATGCTGGCCTGGCGTGGTCGGCACCTGGGCGCTGTCATCGACCACTTCCACCTTGGTGCCTTCACGCAGGCGGTCGGTGCCTTCGAGCACCAGGCGATCACCGGCCGCCAGGCCGTCGAGGATCACGCTTTTTTCACCGTCGCTGGGGCCGACCTTCAGCTTGCGCACGTTGACGGTATTTTCGCCGTTGATCACATAGGCGAACGTCCCGTCGTTACCGAACTGAATGGCGGCGGCTGGCGCCAGCACCACCTGCTTGAGCGTATCGGCAAGCAGGCGCACGTTGACGAACTGGTTGGGGAACAGGGCCAGGTCCTTGTTCTCGAAACGGCCCTTGAACTTGAGGGTGCCAGTGGCAGTGTCGATCTGGTTGTCGATGCTGCCCAGCACGCCGGTGGCCTGCAGCTTGCTGTCGCTCCGATCCCACGCCTCCACAGGCAGGCTGGCGCCGGTGCGATAGCGTTCAAGAACGGTACCCAGTTCGGTTTCCGGCAGCGTGAACGCCACGTTGATCGGCTCGGTCTGGGTGATCACCACCAGCGCTGTGGTGTCGTTGGCGGCCACCAGGTTGCCCAGGTCGAGCTGGCGCAGGCCGACACGGCCGCTGATCGGCGCGCGAATCTGGGTGAATTCAAGGTTCAGGCGCGCATCGTTGACCTGTGCCTGGTTGGTCTTGACCAGCCCCTGGAACTGGGCCACCTGTGCCTGAGCGGTGTCCAGGGTTTGCTTGGCGATACTGTCCTCGGCATACAGCCCTTTGTAGCGAGCGACGTCGACCTGGGCATTCTTCAGTTGCGCCTGGTTCTGGGCCAGGGTGCCCTCGGCCTGTTGCAGGGCGATGCGGTAGGCACGCGGGTCGATTTCGGCAAGCAAGTCACCGGCCTTTACCTGCTGCCCTTCCTTGAAGTGAATCTTGACCAGCTCACCGCCTACACGGCTGCGCACATTCACGGTATTGGTCGCGGTCACCGTGCCAAGCGCCTTGTAGTAAAGCGGGAAATCGCCCACCCGTGCAGGTTCCACCCTCACCGGGACCGGGTCAGTAGACCCGCCGAAACCGGGCCGCCCGCTTTTGCCGCCCGGCCCTCCAGCAGCCTGGTCGGTGGCTGGCGTGGCAGGCCATAGCCACCAGGCCAGCACTGCGACCAGCAACACGATCAGCAGCGTGACGAGCCAGCGACGGGGAGAACGGGATTTTGGCGCTTGCATGGGTTGAACGAACCTTGTTCGGATTGACGATTCAGGAGGGTGAACGATAAGCACTGTCGACGGCCAAGCAAAGCGCCTTTACCAGAGGTTTACCTTTGCCTGACGTTGCCAAGACCCTGAACTTTAAACGAAAACGGCCCGGAAAAGCGTTCCGGGCCGTTACAGGGTATAGCTTGGAGCGATGGGCAGGCGGAAGGTTCGATCCCTGCCCGGCGCCGTCACTTCAATGCGGCAAGGGCTGCCTCGTAGTCGGGCTCGTCGGCGATTTCAGCTACCAGCTCGCTGTGCAGCACCTTGTCGTGCTCGTCCAGTACCACGACGGCGCGGGCAGCCAGCCCAGCCAAGGGGCCGTCGGCGATGGCCACACCATACTGCTCAAGGAACTCACGGCCACGCATGGTGGACAGGTTCTTGACGTTTTCCAGGCCTTCGGCGCCGCAGAAGCGAGCCTGGGCAAATGGCAGGTCGGCGGAAACGCACAGTACGACAGTGTTGGCCAGGTCATTGGCCTGGGCATTGAACTTGCGCACGGACGTGGCGCAGGTAGGCGTATCGACACTTGGGAAGATGTTCAGCACCTTGCGCTTGCCGGCGAAGTCCTTGAGCGACTTGTCGGCCAGCCCCTCGCCTACCAGGGAAAACGCCGGCGCCTGGGCGCCAACCTGTGGCAGCGAGCCATTGACCTGGACGGGGTTGCCTTTGAGAGTCACTTGAGCCATGACGAAATCCTCGATCTTGGGTTGGGAAAAGGATCACGAGTTAACCATGACGGCCAGCATGTGCCTATGGGGCAAGGTGAATTTGTTGCCGGTGTGGCAACGGCCCGCCCTGGCGCACTTGCCGGGCACCGGGGCGGGCCTGCTGCAGGCTTAGGCCAAGAGGCCGTAGACGACCGAAGTCAGGGCGACCAGGCCGATCACGGTGACGAACACGTTCGACAGCGCCCCGCTGTACTTGCGCATGGCAGGCACGCGGCGAATGGCATACATGGGCATCAGGAACAGCAATACTGCGATGATCGGGCCGCCGAGGGACTCGATCATGCCCAGGATGCTGGGGTTGAGCGTGGCAACGATCCAGCACACCACCAGCATCAGCGCCGCCACCACGCGGTCCAGGGCCTTGGCACCCGGGCGCGCGCCAGTCTTGCCGATGATGCCCTTGAGGCCTTCGCTGGCGCCGATGTAATGGCCCAGGAATGACTTGGCGATAGCGACGAAGGCGATCAAGGGCGCGGCAAAGGCGATGGTCGGGTTGCTGAAATGGTTGGCCAGGTACGACAGGATCGACAGGTTCTGCGCCTTGGCTTCGGCCAGTTGCGCGCTATCGAGGGTCAGCACGCAGCTGAAGACGAAAAACAGCACCATGGCCACCATTAGCAGGTGCGCACGTGCCAGGATCTGGCCGCTGCGCGCGTCTGCATGATCGCCATAGCGGCGTTTCTGGTCGACCGCGAAGGCCGAGATGATAGGGGAATGGTTAAACGAGAACACCATCACCGGGATGGCCAGCCATACCGTATGCAGGAAGGCCGAACCGCTGGGCACCGTGTGGGCGCTGTCAAGAATACCACCGGTCCAGTGCGGAATCAGGTACAGGCCCAGCAGCGCCAGGGCCACGATGAACGGATAGACCAACAGGCTCATGACCTTGACGGTGGCCTGTTCGCCGCAGCGTACGATCGCGAGCAGGCCCAGGATCAGCACGAATGACAGCAGCGCACGGGGTGGAGGTGCGATGTGCAGCTGGTGCTCCATGAAGCTGCTGACGGTATTGGTCAGGGCCACACTGTAAATGAGCAGGATGGGGAAGATGGCAAAGAAGTACAGGACTGTGATCAAGGCGCCAGCCTTGATGCCGAAGTGTTGTTCTACCACGTCGGTGATGTCTGCCCCTTCGCGCCCCGAAAGCACGAACCGGGTCAGCCCGCGGTGGGCGTAGTACGTCATCGGGAAGGCCAGCACCGCCAGCACCAGCAACGGCCAGAACCCGCCAAGGCCGGCATTGATCGGCAGGAAAAGCGTACCTGCGCCAATGGCGGTGCCAAATAGGCCGAGCATCCAGGTGGTGTCCTGCCGGGCCCATTTGCCGAGGCTGGCGGCGGTCGTTTGTTCGTAACGCTGTTCTACGCTTGAGGCCTGCTCATTCATCCGGGTGACGCTCCACTCGCAAGACTGCAACAGGCTGAGAATGACGAAGCGTTGGCTGCGCCCTACTCAACCGGAAAAAGAGGGGCGCGATTGTGCACGGAAAGGTTGCACTTGCGAAGCCTTTTTCGGAGGGGCGGTTGCACTTGTCTGTACAAGCGGTAGGTGCAGCCGGGCGGCCCAGCACGCTCCGCGTGGAGAAGGCCCTGGCTGGCACAGGCGTCCGTGAGCACGGAATGCGGAAATGGAAAGGCAATCGCCGAAGCCACAGGGCGGCCTCGGCGAGGGTTGCTGCAAAACGTCAAGCCTGGGGTGCTTACTGATGTACAGCCGCGAAGGCCTCGGCAACCCGCTGCAGGTTCGCCGGCCGCAGGCCTGACATGCACACGCGGCCACTGTCGATCAGGTAAACGCCAAACTCATCGCGCAAACGGCGCACCTGCTCCACGCTAAAGCCGGTGTAACTGAACATGCCCCGCTGACGCAGCAGGAACTGGAAATCACGCCCCGGCAGCAGCACACCCAGCGCATCGACCAACGCCTGGCGCATGTCCAGGATGCGGGTACGCATCACCTCTACTTCCGCAGCCCACTGGGCATTGAGGGCGGGATCGTTGAGCACGCCTGCGACCAGTTGGGCGCCGAAGTTGGGCGGGCTGGAATAATTGCGGCGCACGGTGGCCTTCAGCTGGCCGAGCACGCTCTGCGCCGTGGCTGCATCGTCGCAAACCACCGACAGGCCGCCCACACGCTCCCCATATAGGGAGAAGATCTTGGAGAACGAGTTGCTGACCAGGCATGGCACGCCTGCGCTGGCCATCTCGCGGATGGCGAACACGTCTTCGACCAGACCCTGGGCAAACCCTTGGTAGGCGATGTCCAGGAAGGCGATCAACTGGCGGGCCTTGACCACCTCTACCACTTGCTGCCACTGGCCCTGATCCAGGTCGGCACCCGTCGGGTTGTGGCAGCAGGGGTGCAGCAGCACCACACTGTTGGCAGGCAAAGTGTGCAACGTGGCAAGCATGCCCTCGAAGTCCACGCCACGGGTGGCCTGGTCGAAGTACGGGTAGGTGTTAACGGTGAAACCTGCACCCTCGAAGATGGCGCGATGGTTGTCCCAGGTAGGGTTGCTGACCCAGACTTGCGCCTGCGGGAAATAACGCTTGAGGAAGTCGGCACCGACCTTCAGGGCCCCGGAACCACCGACGGTCTGCACCGTCGCCACGCGACCGCCAGCAACCGCCGGATGGTCGGCACCAAACAGCAGGGCCTGAATGGCCTGGCGGTAGCTGGCAAGGCCTTCCATCGGCAGGTACAGCGAAGCATCGTGATCCTGACCTGCGATGCGCTTTTCCACTGCATCCACTGCAGCGAGCTGCGGCACTACTCCGGCTTCGTCGTAGTACAGGCCGATGCTCAGGTTGACTTTGTCGGCGCGCGGATCGGCCTTGAAGGTTTCCATCAAAGAGAGGATCGGGTCGCCGGCGTAGGCTTCGACATGTTTGAACACAGCGTGCAGCTCCTTGGGATCAGGGCGAGTCAAAAAGGCAGCCAAGAGCATACCCGTACTGGCTGGGAATGGGCACCAACTATCGTGCAAGGGGGATATGCAACACTGCATGATCGGGCGCGGGTCCGCCTACCCTGCCCGGCCGCGATCAGGTGAGCAGATCGCGCAACGCCTGCAGGGCACTGGCGGTGATCGCCACCCCTTCGCGCTGCGCCCGCTCACGCTCCAAGTGCCGCCGCGCACCTGGCATGCGGCTGACACCGGCCGCCTCCATTTGCTCCAGCAGCAGGCGACTGCGCTGGGCGAACCGTTGACCTTGTGCAACCTGCGGGTCGATGACGATCAGCAACTGCCCCGTCCACGGCGTCTTGGCCCCGGGATGGCCGGACCAGTCGAACTCCCACGAAAAATGCCCGCCGGTGAGTGCAGCTGCCAGCAGCTCTACCATCATCGACAGGGCTGAGCCCTTGTGCCCGCCGAACGGAAGCAGGGCACCGCCGTCCAGGATCTTGGCCGGGTCCTGAGTCACCTGGCCCTGCCCGTCCACGCCTACCCCCAGGGCCACTGCCTCCCCGGCGCGGGCTGCCAGCTGCACATCGCCATGGGCCATCGCGCTGGTCGCCATGTCGAATACGATGGGCGGATGCCCTTCGCAGGGCGCAGCGAAGGCGATCGGGTTGGTCCCGAATACCGGCTTGCGTGCACCGTGAGGTACGACGCAGGTCATGCTGTTGACCACGCTCAGGGCAACCAGGCCCTGTTCGGCGAACGGCTCCACGTCCGGCCACAATGCGGCGAAATGGTGGGAATTGTGGATGGCCAGCACTGCGATCCCAGCAGCACGCACCTTGGCTACCAACAAGTCCCGGGCAGCCGCCAGTGCAGGCTGCGCAAAACCACCCCGCGCATCGACGCTAATGTAGCCGGCCGCCAGATCACTGATCTCGGGCGTAGCCTTGCCGTCCACCCAACCGCTGGCCAAGGTCGAGACGTAGCCGGGCATGCGGAACACGCCATGGCTATGGGCGCCATCACGCTCGGCGCTGGCACAGTTGGCGGCCAGAACCCGAGCCACTGCCGGTGTGCAGCCATGACGTTCGAAGATCGACTCAAGCAAGGCTTTGAGCTCAGCAAAGGGAACATGCACGACGGGCTCGTGGGTGGGAATGGCCATCAAACTATCCTTCTTCTGATCATGGAGGGTTGAGCTGCACCGCAACAGCTCAGCAGACTAACCCACGCATGCTGGCAGGGCCACGCGATCCGGTCAGATCAACCTCACAACCTCAACGGCTAGCACATGAAACCCGTGGATCATTGCGCCGCTGCAATGAGTCGACTGCGTCGTTAAGTATTATTGACCCTCGCCCCAGCCAAACCCACGCCGGCGCTGACTTATAGCCCGGTCGACCCCGCAATCCGGGCTTAGAGACCGGCTGCAGCCGTTTGACATATCAAACGGCTCTGGCAATCTAACACCAAGTCCCGACCGACATCGTCGACGCCGACGAGTCGGCAGTGCTCGGGGCCCCAGGTTGCACCAGCGCCGCGCGCCTTGCACCTGCACAACAACGACAGGTTCAACCTGTCCCAAGGTGACATATGTCCAACAGCAACATTGGCAACAAGCAACCTTCCCTGCGCAAACCCATCGTTCTGATGACCATGGGTACCCAAGAGCGCAAAGGCCATGACTACCAAGTCATGACCCACAAATACATCACCCCGCTGGTCGACTTCGCCGATTGCGTCCCGGTCCTGGTGCCCACCTGCTGTGGCACCGAGGCACTGGAGACCTACCTGGACATGGCCGACGGCGTGTACTTGACGGGTGCGGGCAGCAACATCGACCCAGCGCTGTATGGCCAGGAGAACGAGACCCCGGGCAAGGGCCAGGACAAGAACCGCGACCTGTTCGACATTCCGCTGGTCAAGGCCGCAATCAAGCGCGGCCTGCCCATCTTCGGCGTGTGCCGGGGCATGCAGGAAATCAATGTGGCGCTGGGCGGGGACATCTACCAGAAGGTCTACGCCGAGCCTGGCTTCAATGATCACCGCGAAAACCCCGAAGACCCTGTCGAGGTGCAGTACGCGCAGGCCCACAGCGTGAAGATCAAGCCCGGTAGCTGGCTGCGCGACACCCTTGGCACGGATGAGATTCGCGTCAACTCCCTGCACGGCCAAGGGCTGCGCAACCTGGGCAAGGGCATCGAAGCTATTGCCCACGCCGAAGACGGGCTCGTCGAGGCCATTCATGCCCCGAGCCTTTCGCCCTTCCTCTTTGCCGTGCAATGGCACCCAGAGTGGCAAGCTGCCAAGAATCCTGATTCGATCAAGATCTTCCAGGCGTTTGGCGATGCGTGTAGAGCGCACGTGCGCAAGGTACAGGGCAAGCCTCAACAGGCTGCCTGATCACTCGAACGCATCCGAGCAGTAAAGCATGGGGCGGCGCAATGCCGCCCCAGTCGTTAGTGGATGCAACTGCCCAACCCTAGAGATACGATGACCTGACAGCAGAACCCGCTGTCCACGGCCCCTGCCGCACGCTATCACCCCGCCATGGCCAGTCATCGACGCCACCCTTAAATCAACCCGACCAAAAAAACCTCCCTAGGGGACTGGCCTTGAAAGAGGTTGTACGATAACTTACCTCACGCACACCGCATCACTCCCACCCCAGCGTCTGGATGCCTATAACAATGAACCCACAAGAACTGAAATCCATCCTCTCCCACGGCTTGCTGTCGTTTCCTGTCACCGACTTCGATGCGCAGGGCGATTTCAATCAGGCCGGCTACATCAAACGCCTGGAATGGTTGGCCCCATACGGCGCGAGTGCGCTGTTCGCCGCCGGGGGTACGGGCGAATTCTTCTCCCTGGCTGCCAGCGAATACAGCCAGGTCATCAAGACAGCGGTGGACACCTGCGCCACGTCGGTACCTATCCTGGCGGGCGTTGGTGGTGCAACCCGCCAGGCCATCGAGTATGCGCAGCAAGCCGAGCGCCTGGGGGCCAAGGGGTTGCTGTTGCTGCCGCACTACCTCACCGAGGCCAGCCAGGATGGCGTCGCCGCCCATGTAGAGGCCGTGTGCCAGTCGGTCAACATCGGGGTGGTGGTCTATAACCGCAACGTCTGTCGCCTCAACGCCACCTTGCTCGAACAATTGGCCGAGCGGTGCCCGAACCTGATCGGCTACAAGGACGGCCTGGGTGACATTGAACTGATGGTGTCGATCCGCCGCCGGCTGGGTGAGCGTTTCAGCTACCTGGGCGGGCTACCGACTGCCGAGGTTTACGCTGCGGCGTACAAAGCACTGGGCGTGCCGGTGTATTCATCGGCGGTATTCAACTTCATCCCCAAGACCGCCATGGACTTCTACCACGCCATTGCCCGGGACGATCATGCCACCGTGGCCAAGCTGATCGACGACTTCTTCCTGCCCTACCTGGACATTCGTAACCGCAAGGCCGGTTACGCCGTCAGCATCGTCAAGGCGGGTGCCCGCATTGCCGGCCATGATGCAGGCCCGGTTCGTGCCCCACTGACCGACCTGAGCCCCGATGAGTACGAAATGCTTGCGGCCCTGATGGACAAGATGGGGCCGCAGTAAACCCTCGCGGCGCCTGCCAGCGCCGCGTCCGGAGTGGGCTCGTCTTACTCCGGCATAAATCGAAGACCCCGCACAACAATAACTAGTGGGAGTACTACCAGCATGCAAGCGACGAAGAAAACGCATGTGCGCTACCTGATCCTGTTCATGCTGTTCGTGGTGACCACGATCAACTACGCCGACCGCGCAACCATCGCCATTGCAGGGTCGAGCCTGCAAAAAGACCTGGGCATCGACGCCGTCACCCTGGGCTACATATTCTCGGCCTTCGGCTGGGCCTATGTGGCCGGACAGATCCCCGGCGGATGGTTGCTCGATCGCTTCGGCTCAAAAAACGTCTATGCATTCAGCATCTTCACCTGGTCACTGTTCACCTTGCTGCAAGGCTTCGTCGGCGGCCTGCCGGTGGCCTGGGCAGTGGTCACTCTGTTTACCCTGCGTTTTCTGGTCGGTTTTGCCGAAGCGCCGTCGTTCCCCGGCAACGCCCGCATCGTCGCCGCCTGGTTTCCGACCCAGGAGCGCGGCACGGCCTCGGCGATCTTCAACTCGGCGCAGTATTTTGCCACTGCCCTGTTCGCACCGCTGATGGGCTGGATCGTGTTCAGCTTCGGCTGGGAGCATGTGTTCGTGGTCATGGGCGTGCTGGGCATCCTTTTCTCGATCATATGGCTCAAGACCATCTACAACCCCCGCCAGCACCCGCGTATCAGCCCCGCCGAGCTTGAACACATCGAGCAGAACGGCGGCTTGGTGGACATGGACCACAAGCGCGGCAACGACGGGCCCAAGTGGGGCTACATCAAGCAATTGCTGACCAGCCGCATGCTCCTGGGTGTGTACCTTGGCCAGTACTGCATCAACGCCATCACCTACTTCTTCCTGACCTGGTTCCCGGTGTACCTGGTTCAGGAACGGGGCATGACCATCCTCAAAGCAGGGTTCATCGCTTCGCTGCCAGCCATCTGTGGCTTCATCGGTGGGGTACTGGGCGGCGTGATCTCGGACTGGCTGCTGCGCCGCGGCCATTCGCTGACCTTCTCGCGCAAACTGCCCATCGTGTGCGGCCTGATGTTGTCCACCACCATGGTGTTCTGCAACTACGTCGATGCCGAATGGATGGTGGTGGGCTTCATGACCCTCGCTTTCTTCGGCAAAGGCATAGGTGCGTTGGGCTGGGCAGTGGTGGCCGACACCTCCCCCAAGCAGATCGCCGGCCTGTCCGGCGGGCTGTTCAATACCTTCGGCAACATCGCCTCGATCACAACGCCTATCGTGATTGGCTACATCATCAGCGCCACCGGCTCGTTCAAGTGGGCGCTGGTCTATGTGGGCGCCAACGCGCTGGTGGCAGTACTGAGCTACCTGGTGATCGTCGGCCCCATCAAGCGAATCGAGCTGCGCGAAGAGTCGCCTGAGTCCAAGCCGGCGTCAGTGCCGGATGCCCAGCTTGCCAGCCCGCGTCACTGATTGAGCACGTGCGCACGGACTAGCCCGTGCGCACGCACGTACAAAAGCCTGAGAACCTGAACAATAGGGCCCGAACATGCAGCTGATCGAACATTCCGAATCGCCGCGCTACATCCGCCTGCACGAGGACGACAATGTCGTGGTGGTGGTCAATGACGGCGGCCTGGGCGAAGGGGCCCGGTTCGTCGACGGGCTGACCCTGGTAGAAGACGTGCCGCAGAGCCACAAGGTGGCCACCGTGCCTATCCCCAAGGGCCAAGCGGTTCGACGCTATGGCCAGGTGATCGGTTATGCCCTTGAGGACCTGCGCCAGGGCAGTTGGGTGCAGGAGGGGCAGCTGGCCATGCCCGCCCCGCCTGAGCTGGACAATCTGCCATGCTGCGATGCAGTTCCCCAGCCACAACCGCCGCTGCAGGGCCATACCTTCGAAGGCTATCGCAATGCCGACGGCACGGTTGGCACTCGTAATATCCTGGGTATCACCACCACCGTGCAATGCGTCACTGGGGTGCTGGAGCATGCCGTCAAGCGCATCCGCCACGAGCTGCTGCCGCGCTATAGGAATGTGGACGATGTGGTCGCCCTCACCCACAGCTACGGCTGCGGCGTGGCCATCAATGCCCGCGATGCCTATATCCCCATCCGCACCGTGCGCAACCTGGCGCGCAACCCCAACCTGGGTGGCGAAGCGCTGGTCATCAGCCTGGGTTGTGAAAAACTGCAGGCCAGCCAGGTGATGCACGACGACGACCCCTCGGTCGACCTCAGCGAGCCCTGGCTGTATCGCCTGCAGGACGCAAGCCTGGGCTTCACTGAGATGATCGAGCAGATCATGGCCCTGGCCGAAACCCGCCTGAAGAAACTCGACAAGCGCAGGCGCGAGACCGTGCCGGCCAGTGAGTTGATCCTGGGCATGCAGTGCGGCGGCAGCGATGCCTTCTCGGGCATCACCGCCAACCCGGCACTTGGCTACGCGGCAGACCTGCTCGTGCGGGCCGGTGCAACGGTGCTGTTCTCAGAAGTGACCGAGGTGCGCGACGCCATCTACATGCTTACCTCCCGCGCCCAGGACCGGCAGGTGGCCGATGCGCTGGTACGCGAAATGGACTGGTACGACCGCTACCTGCACCAGGGCGCTGCCGATCGCAGCGCCAATACCACGCCAGGCAACAAGAAAGGCGGCTTGTCGAACATTGTCGAAAAAGCACTGGGGTCGATCGTCAAGTCAGGCAGCGGCGCCATTCAAGGTGTGCTCGGGCCGGGGGAACGGGTGAGCGGCAAGGGGCTTATCTTCTGTGCCACCCCTGCCAGCGACTTCGTCTGCGGCACCCTGCAGCTGGCCGCCGGGATGAACCTGCATGTGTTCACTACCGGCCGCGGTACGCCCTATGGCCTGGCGATGGCGCCGGTAGTGAAGGTGTGCACCCGCACCGAGCTGGCGCAGCGCTGGCCGGACCTCATCGACATCGACGCCGGGCGCATCGCCACGGGCCGCAGCACCATCGAGGAGCTGGGCTGGGAGCTATTCCACTTCTACCTGGACGTGGCCAGCGGGCGCAAACACACCTGGGCCGAGCAACACCGCCTGCATAACGACATCACCCTGTTCAATCCCGCACCCATTACCTGATCCCTTGTCCTTGAGGAGTTCCAGATGCCAGAGATTCTTGGCCACAACTTCATCGCCAGCCAGCGCAGCGCAGCCGGCACGCAGCGCCTGCAAAGCCTGGATGCCACCACTGGCGAGCCCCTGCCCTATAGCTTCGCACAAGCCACCGAGGGCGAGGTGGCCGAGGCGGCCGAGGCCGCACAGGCCGCCTTCGCAGGGTTTCGCCAATTGCCACCGGCACGCCGCGCCGAGTTTCTGGACGCCATTGCCGCGGAGCTCGATGCGCTCGACGATGCCTTCGTGGCGATCGTGTGCCGTGAAACCGCCTTACCGACAGCTCGGATCCAGGGTGAGCGCGGCAGGACCAGTGGTCAGATGCGCCTGTTTGCTCAGGTGCTGCGCCGAGGCGACTATCTGGGTGCGCGCATCGACCTGGCCCAACCAGACCGTAAGCCGCTGCCGCGGGTGGACCTGCGGCAGATGCGCATCGGCGTTGGTCCTGTAGCGGTGTTCGGCGCGAGCAACTTCCCCCTGGCCTTCTCTACCGCCGGTGGTGACACCGCTGCTGCACTGGCTGCCGGTTGCCCGGTGGTATTCAAGGCGCACAGCGGCCATATGGCCACCGCCGACCTGGTCGGTTGTGCCATCGAACGCGCGGTCGCCCGTACCGGCATGCCCAAAGGTGTGTTCAACATGGTGTTCGGGGCAGGCGTGGGTGAGCCATTGGTCAAGCATCCGGCCATCCAGGCAGTGGGCTTCACCGGCTCGCTCAAAGGTGGCGATGCCCTGTGCCGCATGGCCGCCGAGCGCCCCCAGCCGATCCCGGTGTTTGCCGAAATGTCGAGCATCAACCCGGTGATTGTCCTGCCCGGGGCGCTGGCCAAGCGCGGCGAAGCCATTGCGCGTGAACTGGCAGGCTCCGTTTGCATGGGGGCTGGGCAGTTCTGCACCAACCCGGGGTTGGTGATAGGCCTGCAATCCCCCGCTTTCAGCCAACTCCTCGAAGACTTGGGCACCCATCTGGACCAACAGGCCGGCCAGACCATGCTCAATGCAGGTGGCCTGCGAAGCTATGTCAGTGGGCTGGATCACCTTCACGCCCATGACGGCATCGTGCACCTGGCCGGCCAGCCGCAGACAGGCCCCCAGGCACGTGCACAACTGTTCAAAGCCGAGGCCCGCCTGCTAGTGGCGTCCGACCCGCTTTTGCAGGAAGAAGTCTTCGGTCCGACGACAGTAGCGGTGCAAGCGCGCGACGAGGAACAACTGCGCAGCGCCCTGCAGGGCCTGAGAGGCCAACTGACCGCGACGCTGATCGGCGAGCCGGAAGACTTTGCTGCGTTCGCCTGGTTGGTACCGCTGCTTGAGGAAAAGGTCGGCCGCATCCTGGTCAACGGCTATCCAACAGGTGTGGAGGTATGCGATGCCATGGTCCACGGCGGCCCGTACCCCGCCACCTCGGACGCTCGGGGCACGTCTGTCGGCACGTTGGCCATCGACCGATTCCTGCGGCCGGTGTGCTACCAGAACTACCCCCAGGCGCTGCTACCCGAGCCGCTGCGCGACAGCAATCCGCTGGGGTTGCGCCGGTTGGTCAATGGCCAGTGGAGTGAAGAAGCGCTCCAAGGTAGATCTTGAGTCGTTAGCCGGGATGAGGGACACCCGGAGGCTGGGGCGGTTAGGTCACGCCCCGCTCACCTGCGCCCGCTCATGGGCTTGGCGCAGCCGCTCCCGACTGTTGCTCAGGTGCATGCGCATGGCCATCTTCGCCCCTTCACTGTCCTGGCGAGCAATCGCCTCATAGATCGCTTCGTGCTCATGCATCAACCGGCTCATGTAGTGGGGCTGGTCGTCGTGGGCCAGGCGAGCAGAGTTGAGGCGGGTTCGAGGGATGATGCTGGTGCCCAGGTGGTTGATGATGTCGGCGAAATAGTGATTACCGCTGGCCTGGGCGATGCGCAGGTGGAATTGAAAGTCCGCGGACACTGCGTCGGTAGCATGGGCTGCTTGTTCATTTAGCTCATCGAGGGCTGCACGCATCCCGGCCAGCTCTTCATCGCTGCGTCGCTGAGCCGCCAGGCTGGCCGATTCGATTTCGAGGGCGATGCGCAGCTCCAGTACCGCAAGTACTTCGCGCAGCGTCACCACCGTGGCCGGGTCGATGCGCAGCCCCCCGACCGGCGGAGCGTCCAGCACGAAGGTACCGATACCGTGACGGGTCTCCACCTGCCCGGCGGCTTGCAAGCGCGAGATCGCCTCACGCACGACCGTGCGGCTGACCCCTTCCTCAGCCATGATCTGCGATTCGGTCGGCAGCTTGTCACCGCGCTTGAGTTGACCACTGCGGATGCGTTCGGTCAGCACTGTGACCAGTTCCTGGGCCAGGCTGCGCGGCTTGCGCCTGGCCCGTGGCGGTGGTTGTAGATCTGACATGCCCTGGGCTTCACCTTGAAAGACAGCCGCCATGATAGCGCAGGCAGTTGTACGATCACATACGGCTGCAACGCTATCGGTGCTGGCGCTATCACCAGACCGTTTGTTAAGGTCCGGGCTTTCCACGGAAGGATGCCTGCATGAAATTGCTCGATCGATCACTGCTCAGCTGTGGCTTGCTCATTCCATTGTGGCTAGCTCTGGGCGTTACGCTGACCGCCATGGCCTACCCCGGCTACGATCATCTGCAATTGGCCATGAGCCAGCTTGGCGCCGTCGGTGCCCCAACCCATCATCTTTCCCCGCTGGTGAACAATTTCCCGTTAGCGCTACTGTTCGCCTTGTTCGCATGGGGCATTGCCCGGCGCTGGCGCGGCTCCCGGCTGGCCATGGTCAGTGCAGCGCTGTTGTTGCTGCACGCCGTTGGCAGCTTGGGCACGGGATGGTTCGCCTGCGACCAAGGCTGCGCGCCTGAACAGCCTTCCACGTCGCAGCAGTTGCACAACCTGTCCGGGCTGTTGATGTTCTTGTCCTTGACCCTCGCCAGTGCCCTGTGGATCTGGCTTGGCGCCCGCATCGCGCACTCGCGCGCCCTGGCGGTCTTCTCCCTGGCCTGTACCCTTGGGGCACTTGTCACAGTCGGGTTCATGGGCCAGGCCATGCAGAGCGGCGAATTGTTCGGGCTTTACCAGCGCCTCAATTATGGGGTGGGCGTGCTGTGGGTAGCGGCTATTGCCTGGTACAGCCTGCGCGAACATGCCAGCACAGGCGCCAAAGCTGCGCTGGCCTGAAGGCAAACTGCTGGCCCCCGGCTTTGGAAGGAGGAGGCAAACTTCCTTCTCCTTCAGGAGCTTAGGACAGGAACATGCGAGTAATTCTAGCAATCACGACGGGCTGCCTGCTGGCTACGGCAGGTATCGGCGCCAGCGCCCGACCTTTGACTCAGAACGATCGCCAAGCCTGCAAGTGGGGCGCGCAGATTGCAGCCCAGGCTCAGCAGGCCAAGCTGTCTGGGGTCACGCTGTATACCGCACGCAAGAAGCTGCAGGCACGCAAGTTCGCCAAGCCGTGGATGCGCATGACCGCCTTCGGCATTACCGAGCAGACCTATAACAGTCGCTCGAGGCTATCACCTGCTGCCATCAGCAAAACCTATCAGGAGCAATGTGTGCAACATGCGCTGGCACGCAGATAGCTATACATATCAATTAGTTACTAAACATAGTTGATAAAAAATATTAGCAACTACCCTTCCCGCCATGCTTGGTTCAGCCATTTCGAACCTTGCGTTGAATGGCCCAGTCGGGTATCAACGGGCCAGCCCTTCGCCTTAACAGCCGGTCAAGGTCGTCGCGCGACGCTCCCCTGCAAAGAACGCAGGGCGCAGCCGCACCCCGATCACGTTGCCCAGGTAGGCGGCGATCAGCCATAGCCAGCCGTGCACGCTCCCTGAAGCGATGCCGCTGAAATAAGCGCCGATATTGCAGCCGTAGGCCAGGCGCGAACCGTAGCCCAGCAACAGGCCGCCGATGACGGCGGCGATCAATGACGGCAGCGGGATCTTCAGGCTTGGCGCAAAACGCCCGGCAAGGCCTGCTGCAAGCAATGCCCCCAGCACGATGCCCAGGTCCATGACGGTGGTCACATCCTGCCAGACCGGCGAAGCCAAGGCTTTGGCATTTGCCGGCGCCTGCCAGAACACCCAGCTGCTCACCTGAACACCCAGGCTGTCCAGCACCTTGGCGCCCCATAAGGCAAAGGCTGAGGTGATGCCCCAGGGCCGTCCAGCCAAGGCCAGGGTGGCATAGTTGAGCACGGCCAACGCGACGGCGCCCCAGAGCAACGGCCAGGGGCCTCGCACAAAGCGTTGCAGACCTGCCCGGTCATGCTGCTCGGGCTGTTCAAGCCTGCCATGGCGGCGCTTTTCCAGGTGCACAGTGACCCAGGCGATCAGGCCGAACACGCCCAGGCTCACCAGCAAGGCAGGTACCAGGCCCCATGCCTGCACGATGGAGGTCGCAGGCAAGGATGGCAAGGCAAACCACCAGTCGGCGTGGTGCGTGGCGGTCACGGAACCGATGATGAAGAACAGCAGGGTTACCAGCATGCGGGCATTGCCGCCGCCAACGGTGAACAAGGTGCCCGACGCGCAGCCGCCCCCCAGTTGCATGCCGATGCCGAAGATGAAAGCCCCGAACACGACGGACACCCCGGCCGGTGCCACAAGGCCCGTCACGGGGGTGCCGAACAGGTTACCGGCCGCAAGCGCCGGGAAGAACAGCAGTACAGCCAGCGCCAGCATGACCATCTGCGCACGCAAGCCGGCGCCGCGCCGCTCATTGATGAACACGCGCCAGGCAGAGGTGAAGCCGAAGGCCGCGTGATACAACGTCAGGCCCAGCGCAGCCCCCAGCAGCAGAAGCAGGACCTGCCTGAAGCCTGCATTGACATCCAGGAACCAAGCGCCAGCTATCAGTAGACCCAACGCGACAAGGGGTGCGCCCAGACGGCGCGGTTCAGGTGAAACGGTAGCGGAAAGACCCATCGAAATACTCGGAAAAAATCGAACAGGTGCGCAGTATAACGGCAACCACCGGTGAGGTCGTGTAGTGCCGCCAGCGGTGCAGGCGCGCATTTGTTAGGCTTGGCCCCTGCCCCCTTACGGATCAGACCCACGAACCATGGATCAATTGCGCCGAATCGACCTGAACCTGCTGCTGGCCCTGCACGCCCTGCTTACCGAGCGGCATGTAACACGCGCTGCCATTCGCCTGCACCGCAGCCAGCCGGCCGTCAGCCATGCGCTGGCGCAGTTGCGCGAGCATTTCGATGATCCTCTGCTGGTACGTCAGGGTGGCACGATGACGCTCACCGCGCGGGCTCAGGCGTTGGCCCAACCGCTGGAGGACGCATTGGCCAATCTGGAGGGGCTGCTGAGCACGCCCCAATTCGATGCTACGCAGGCCCGGCGACGCTTCCGTCTCTCGCTGTCGGACTATGCAGCACGGATCATCCTGCCACCTCTGCTGCGCCATGTGCGGCGCGTTGCCCCGGGCATCGACCTGGCGGTCAGCCAGGCCAGTCGCGAGGCAATGGTGGCTCAATTGCTCGATGGAGAACTGGACCTGGCGCTGGGGGTCTTTCCGGAATTACCTCAAGGCATCACCGCCCAGTCACTGTTTGCAGATCGCTTCGTAAGCGTGGCTGACCATCAGACGCTGCCGGCCACGGGCAAATTGAGTTTGAGCCAGTGGTTGGCGCGCCCCCATGTGCTGGTGGCTACGCGCCCCGACGCCTTCGATGAGATTGACCGTGCACTGGCCTCCCAAGGTCAGCGCCGGCACATTGCCCTGGCGCTGCCGCACTGGAGCGCAGCCGTAGAAGTAGTGAAAGATACCGACCTGATTCTGACCGTAGCGCGACGGGCCCTCGCCCCGCTGCCTGCCCATGGGGGGCTGTGCGAGTTCGTCCCCCCGCTGCCTTTGGACAGCATCGATTACCGGCAAGCCTGGCACAGCCGCAAGCAGGGTGATGCAGGGCATCGCTGGCTGCGCGAAACGGTGCTGACATGCTGTCAGCCAGAGGTATGATCGTGGCTTGAGCGCTCCACCGCGGGCTCGCTTTTGCTGGGGGTACTGGTGGCCCACTGACCCTGCACCAACCACACGCCGGCCAGGATCATCACAAGCCCGAAAATTCGCGCCAGCCCCAAGGGCCTGCCAGGCAGGTTCATGATGGCAAAATGATCAGCAACCACCGCCGTAACGATCTGCCCTGCCACCACCAGCACCAGAAAGCCTGCCGCGCCAAGCTTGGGCGTCAGCGCCGCCGCCCCTGCCACATACAGGGCGCCCAGCACACCGCCGATCCAGAGCCACCATGGGCCTTGCATGGCCTTGCCGATGTCAGGCGCAGGTACCCGCAACACCAGCAGCGCTGCAATGACAACCACGGCGCTGACGGCAAGCGATGCGAAGGCGCCCCACAGCCAGTGGCCAAGGGCCCTGCCCGCAGCGGCATTGCCCGCCGCTTGAAACGGCAGAACCGCGCCTGCAATCAATGCCAAAACAATGGGTAACAGCACTATCATCAGGGATTTACTGAACATGACCGTTCTCGCTAAACAGGACGGGGTTCAGCATGAGGCTATTGACGCCTCGCATGGAAATCGAAAGCTGAGATGGAAACTATTCGTGTGGCGAATAGCGAATCTGCGTGGCTATGCCAAGGCGTAATAGCCATGATCCTAGAGAGTAAGCCACAGGGACGGACAGTCCCGCCCCTGCAGCCGATCGCATCAGTTGCGCGTCACCCGCCATACGGTGTTGGCCAGATCGTCCGCAATGATCAATGCCCCACGCGGATCGACTGTCACACCCACTGGACGCCCACGCGTCTTGCCATCCTCACCTCGAAAGCCGGTGGCGAAATCGATGGGTTCGCCTGCCGGCTTGCCGTTGCTGAACGGCACGAAGATGACCTTGTAGCCAACCGGGTTCGGCCTGTTCCAGCTGCCGTGCTCGCCCACGAACACCCCCTCGGCAAAGCCTTGGCCCATGGCGGCCGTTGAGAAGTCGACACCCAGCGCCGCGACATGCGACCCCAGGCTGTAGTCGGGCTTGATCGCCGCAGCTACTTTGTCAGGATTCTGCGGCCGCACCCGGTCGTCGACGTTCTGCCCCCAGTAACTGTAGGGCCAGCCGTAAAAGCCGCCCTCACGCACGGACGTCAGGTAGTCGGGGACCAGGTCTGGGCCCAGTTCGTCGCGCTCGTTGACCACTGTCCAGAGCTGCCCGGTACCCGGCTGGATAGCCAGTGCAGTGGGGTTGCGCAGCCCGGTGGCGTAGGGCCGATGTGCGCCCGTCTGGGCATCGACTTCCCATACCATCGCACGGTCGATCTCGACCTCAAGGCCGCGCTCGGTGATGTTGCTGTTCGAACCGATGCCGACATAGAGGAAGCGGCCGTCCGGGCTGATGGTCAGGGCTTTGGTCCAGTGGTGGTTGACCTCGGCCGGCAGGTCGGTGAGCTTGACCGGTGGGCCGTCGGCCTTAGTCTGGCCGTCGCGGTAGTCGAAGCGCACCAGTGCGTCCTGGTTGGCCACGTACAACTTGCCATCAGCAAATGCCAGGCCATAGGGCGCATTCAGGTTGTCGGCAAAAACGGTCTGCAGCTCATACTTGCCATCACCATCGGCATCGCGCAACAGGGTCAGGCGGTTGCCGCCCTTGACCTGAGTATTGCCCTTGGCCTTGATCTGGCTGGCGATCACATCCTTGGGCTTGAGTTTGGCAGCGCTGCCGCCACGCCCTTCGGCCACCAGGATGTCGCCATTGGGAAGCACCAGGCTCTGACGCGGGATCTTCAAGTCGGTCGCGATGGCCGTGATGCTGAAACCGTCGGGCACGGTCGGCTTTTGCTGCCCCCAGGCCACCGGCTCGGCGATCTTCATGCTGGGCAGCAGACCGCGCTGGGGCTCGGGCAGCTTCGGGTCAGGCCCACGGGCCTGGGTGGGGTCACCCTCACCGCCGCAAGCCGCCAGCAACAGCGAAAGGGACAACAAGCTCACAGCGTGCAGCGCTCTCATGCTTCACCTCCCGAACGCAGGTTGCTCAAGCCAAGCCATGCCGTCACCACAGCGAGCACGGTCACGATCACCGACAGTACCAGCCCGGACGGCATCACAGCCCAGGCGTCCTTGGCATGCTCGAAGGCGTTGACCAACCCCAGCACCCACGTCACCAGCAAGAGCAAGAAGTAAAGGGTTGGCCGCCCGGTCTTGTGTCGAGCGCTGATCAGGTTGGCCAGGGCGAACAGCAGGGCCAGCCCGCAGAACACCAACCCGCCTGCGATCAGCCAGGCGGCAAAGTTGCTCCATTGGATCTGGTAGCTGTTGTAGTAGGCAATGTCACTAATCATTGCCCCCAGGAACAGTGGCACGGTGCCCGCCAACAATAATGCATGCAGCGGGCCGGGTCTGCAGCGGTACAGGGTAGGGTCGGAAACGGTCACGGTGCCTCCTTTTCGTTCAGTGACCGGGGCCGACGAGAGACGGCCCGCGGGGATACGCAGGGTGCGCCTAGCAAATGAGCACCTTGACGAGCCGATAGTTCAGCCATACATAGCTGAAATATCCTGCAAAAAACCCCGAACCGCTGCCCTTCGTGGCATACGCGGCCTATCCAGGCCCGCATGCCTGCCAGACGTCAGGCCAGTCGCGCCCGAGCGGCGTGCAGCTTCTTGTAGCTGTCGATCAGACGCAGGTGGCGATCCAGCCCTTCGAGCTTCATGCTGGTCGGGGTCAGGCCGTGGAAGCGCACGCTTCCCTCGATCGAGCCCAGCACCGCATCCATGCGCGGGTTGCCGAACATGCGGCGGAAATTGACTTCGTAGTCGGCCATGTCCAGTTCATCGTCCAATTGCACTTCCAATGCCACATTAAGCGCCTGGTAGAACAGCCCCCGTTCCACGGTGTTGTCGTTGAACTGAAGAAACGCCTCGACCAGCTCTTTGGCCTCCTCGAAGCGCTGCACGGCTAGGCAGATGAGCAGCTTGAGCTCAAGGATGGTCAGTTGCCCCCATACCGTGTTGTCGTCGAATTCAACGCCAATCAGCGTGGTGATGGTGGTGTAGTCATCGACATCGCAATTGTCCAGGCGTTTGAGCAGCAGCTTGAGCGAGCGATTGTCCAGGCGGTGCAGGTTGAGGATGTCGGCGCGGAAGGAAAGCGCCCGGTTAGTGTTGTCCCAGATCAGGTCCTCGACCGGGTAGATTTCCGAATAGCCTGGTACCAGGATTCGGCAGGCGATTGCACCGAGGTTGTCGTACACGGCCATGTAGACCTCTTTGCCAAGGTCTTCGAGGATGCCGAACAAGGTGGCTGCCTCCTGCGCATTGGCACCTTCGCCCTGGGCAGTGAAATCCCAATCGACGAACTCGAAGTCAGCCTTGGCGCTGAAGAAGCGCCACGACACAACACCGCTGGAGTCGATGAAATGCTCGACGAAATTGTTCGGCTCGGTCAGGGCGTGGCTTTCGAAGGTGGGCTGTGGCAGGTCGTTCAAACCTTCGAAGCTGCGGCCCTGCAGCAGTTCGGTCAAGCTGCGCTCCAAGGCCACCTCAAGGCTTGGGTGCGCACCGAACGAAGCGAACACACCACCGGTGCGCGGGTTCATCAGGGTGACGCACATCACCGGGAATTCGCCACCCAGCGAGGCGTCCTTGACCAGTACTGGGAAGCCCTGCTCCTCCAGCCCCTGGATACCCGCGACGATGGACGGATAGCGGGCCAGCACCTCGGCGGGAACGTCCGGCAGGCACAGCTCGCCTTCGAGGATTTCACGCTTGACCGCACGCTCGAAGATTTCGGACAAGCACTGCACCTGCGCTTCGGCCAGCGTGTTGCCCGCGCTCATGCCGTTGCTCAGGAACAGGTTCTCGATCAGGTTCGACGGGAAGTACACCACCTGCTGGTCTGATTGGCGCACGAACGGCAGCGAACAGATGCCCCGGGCGGTGTTGCCCGAGTTGGTGTCGTACAGGTGCGAGCCGCGCAGTTCGCCATCGGGGTTATAGATGGCCAGGCAATGCGCGTCGAGGATTTCGTCAGGCAGGGCATCCCGAGGGCCGGGCTTGAACCACTGTTCGTCCGGGTAGTGCACGAACGCCGCATTGGCCAGCTCCTCTCCCCAGAACTGATCGTTGTAGAAGAAATTGCAGTTCAGCCGCTCGATGAATTCGCCCAGGGCAGACGCCAGCGCCGCTTCTTTGGTAGCGCCCTTGCCATTGGTGAAGCACATGGGCGACTGCGCATCGCGCACATGCAACGACCAGACGTTGGGCACGATATTGCGCCACGAAGCAATTTCGATCTTCATGCCGAGGTCGGCCAGGATGCCGGACATGTTGGCAATCGTCTGTTCCAGTGGCAGGTCCTTGCCAGGGATACGGGTGCTGGTTTCGGCCACCGGCATGAGCAAACCCTGGGCATCGGCATCGAGGTTGTCGACCACCTCGATCACGAATTGCGGACCGGTCTGCACCACCTTCTTGACCGTGCAGCGCTCGATCGAACGCAAGATGCCCTGGCGGTCCTTGTCGGTGATGTCTTCCGGCAGCTCCACCTGGATCTTGAACACCTGGTTGTAGCGGTTCTCGGGGTCGACGATGTTGTTCTGCGACAGGCGTATGTTTTCGGTGGGAATGCCGCGTGTCTGGCAGTAGAGCTTGACGAAGTAAGCCGCGCACAGCGCCGAGGACGCCAGGAAATAGTCGAATGGCCCAGGGGCCGAGCCATCGCCCTTGTAGCGGATCGGTTGATCGGCGATCACCGTGAAGTCATCGAACTTGGCTTCGAGACGGAGATTGTCGAGAAAATTGACCTTGATTTCCATGCGGGTTTACCGTGATTTTAAGCGTGCAAAACACAATGGTCGGCATTATCCGGTTTTTCACAGCGGAAATCCTCCCCGACCGGCATGCGCGTCAATGGCGGCCTCGCGCTTGCGCATTCCGGGGAAATCCTTGCCTGATCCTCTGTATCTGCACAGCCTGGCGCAGGCACCGGTTCAGCGCTGTGCTAGCGTTTCTACACGGGGCGACGCACCCCACGATCATGACAAGAACAGCGCTAACCGATGACTGGCAGGTGAACCATGGAACTACTCATCAACGGCACGACCCACCAGGTCGATGCAGACGCCGACACGCCCCTTTTGTGGGTGATCCGCGACGATCTGGGCATGACCGGTACCAAGTATGGCTGCGGCCTGGCCCAGTGCGGGGCTTGCTCGGTGCTGGTGGACGGCGTTGTGGTGCGCGCCTGCGTGACCCCGGTGTCCGGCGTGGTTGGCCGACACGTGTCGACCATTGAGGCGATCGAGGCGGACCCTGTGGGCAAGCGGGTGGTAGCGGCTTGGGTGGAACACCAGGTCGCGCAATGCGGGTACTGCCAATCCGGTCAGGTAATGGCAGCGACCGCGCTGCTCAAGCATACCCCGGCACCCAGCGCCGAGCAGATCGATGCAGCCATGATCAACCTGTGCCGCTGCGGCACCTACAACGCTATTCATGCAGCCATGCATGACCTGGCGCAGGGAGCCAAAGCCTGATGAGCACGCCTGATCCCGCTGCTGAACTGCATAGATTGCAAGTTGGCGAAACCGTCAATCTCTCGCGTCGCCGCTTCCTCGTCGGCACGGCTGCAGGCGCATTGGTCCTGGGCTTCGGCCTGCCGACGGGCGTTGCGCGTGTGCAAGCTGCTGCCGATGTGCAGCGAGGCACCCAGGTACCGGCGTTCCTGGAAATCCGACCGGATGGCACGGTCCGTCTGCTCAGTCCGTTCATGGAAGGCGGCCAAGGACCGTTCACCGCCATGGCGCAGATTGTTGGCGAGGAGCTGGATGTGGATCCTGCTCACTTCATCGTGGACAGCGCCCCACCTGGCCAAGCCTATGTGGTGATGGAAAACGGCATGCGCATCACCGGCGGCAGCATGTCCGTACGCATGAGCTACCCCACCATGCGCCGCCTGGGCGCACTGGCGCGGGCGATGTTGCTGCAGGCCGCTGCGCAGCAACTGGGTGTCGCGGTGGGCGAGCTCACCACGACGCCGGGTACCGTAGTACATACCACGTCAGGGCGCACGCTTGGGTACGGCGAACTGGCCGAACGCGCCATGGACCTGCCGGTCCCCGACCCCGCCACCGTCAAGCTTCGTGATCCTGCCCACTTTCGCTGGATTGGCAAGCCAGTTCGGCGCCTGGATGCATACGACAAGTCCACCGGCAAGGCCATGTACTGCATCGACCTCAGCGTGCCTAATATGCTTCATGCCGCCGTGCAGCATGCCCCTCGCCTGGGCATGACGGTGGGCCAGGTGCGCAATGAGGCACAGGTGGCTGCCATGAAGGGCGTGCACTCGGTGCATCGCCTGCCCGGTGCTGTAGCGGTGGTTGCACCGCGTTGGTGGCACGCCAAGCGTGCGGTCGAGGCACTGCAAGTACAGTGGCTGGAGCCAGCCGCAGATTCCACCGTGCGGGCCATGCCGGCGGATTTTTCCAGCGACGGCTGGCTCCAGCACCTGGCCAGTGCCACGGGTCCAACCCGTGATGAAGAAACGGCCGGAGACGTGGCAAGCGCGCTGGACAACGCCGTGACCACTGTCGAGGCCAGCTACCACAACCAGTACCTGAACCATGCCCAGCTCGAGCCCCCTTCTGCCCTGGCCCGCTTCAACCCCGACGGCACACTGGAGGTCTGGCTGCCCAACCAGGCGCCCGACATGTTCCGCGATGACATCGCCAAGCGTACCGGGCTGTCACCCGACCAGATTACGCTGCACTCGCCGCTGCTTGGCGGCTTCTTCGGTCGACACTTCCTGTATGAGTCCGCCAACCCTTACCCGCAGGCCATCGCCCTGGCCAAGGCGGTAGGCCAGCCCGTCAAGCTGATCTGGAGCCGCGAGGAAGAGTTCCTTCGCGATGTGCTACGCCCTGTCGCCGCGGTCAAGTTCCGCGCCGGGCTCGATGCCGAAGGCTTGCCGGTAGTCCTGGAGGCGGTCAGCGCCACGGAAGGCCCCACCGAAGCCCTGGCCGGCAAGCAAGGTGACAAGGTCGACCCCACGGCACTGGAAGGGCTATCGGGCAAGGCCTATGCCATAGCCAACAAGCGCATCGCACAGGTGTACGTCAAAGGCCCGGCCATGCTCGGTTATTGGCGGTCGGTGGGCAACTCGCTCAATGACTTCTTCTATGAGTCTTTCCTGGACGAGCTGGCGGACAAAGGAGGCCAGGACCCTCTGGCCCTGCGTCGGCACCTGCTGCGAGACAACCCGCGCCTGACCCAGTTGTTGCAAGCGGTCGTCGAGCTTTCAGGGGGCTGGAAACGAGGGCCTTTCACTGCCGAGGATGGCACGCGGCGGGCCCGAGGCTTGGCGATGGCGTCCCCTTTCGGGTCCGAAGCGGCCGTGATCGCCGAGGTCTCCATCGAAGACGGCCAAGTGAAGGTCCACGACATCTGGCAGGCGATCGATCCGGGTAGCATCGTCAATCCGGCCATCATCGAGCACCAGGTCAATGGCGCGGTGGCCTTGGGGTTGTCGCAGACGCTGGTCGAGGAAGCGGTGTACGTCGATGGCATGCCGCGTGCGCGCAACTATGACCTGTACCCGATCCTGCCGCCTGCGCGCATGGCTCGGGTACATGTACGCATCGTTGAGAGTGGCGCGAAGATGGGCGGTATCGGCGAGCCACCGTTGCCCGCGGTAGCACCGGCGGTGGCCAATGCCGTGGCCCAACTGACCGGACAACGGGTTCGCAGCCTGCCCATGAGCCGTCATACCTTCAGCTGACCGACAAGGACGCCGCCATGCACCCTCGTACTGCTAGAACCCTTGGCTGGCTGTTGCTGCCCTGCGCGGTCGCCGCCGGCCTGGCCGGTTGGTACGTCACCCGTGAACCTGCCTCGCCGTTCTCTGATGAGCAGGCACGCGCCACCGACGACCCGGCATTGATCAGTCGCGGGGAATACGTCGCAAGGCTGGGCGATTGCGTCGCCTGCCACAGCCTGCCTGGCGAACCGCCGATGGCCGGGGGGCTCGAGATGGCTACCCCGCTTGGCACGATCCACGCCACCAACATCACACCCGACCCGGAGACAGGCATCGGCGCCTACTCGCTGGCCGACTTCGACCGGGCCGTGCGCCACGGTGTGGCGCCTGGCGGGCGCCGCCTCTATCCCGCCATGCCGTACCCCTCCTACGCCAAGCTCAGCGACGACGACATACGTGCGCTTTACGCCTTCTTCATGCGCAGTGTTCAGCCTGCACGACAGCCGAACACGCCTGGCGACATACCTTGGCCATTGAACCTACGCTGGCCCATCGCCCTGTGGAACGGCGCGTTCGCACCTGCGAGCCCTTACGTGGCGAAGGACGACCAGAATGCACTGTGGAATCGCGGCGCCTACATCGTGCAGGGGCCTGGGCACTGCGGCAGCTGCCATACCCCCCGAGGCCTGGCTTTCAATGAAAAAGCCTTCGACGAGTCAGGCGCCCCGTATCTCGCAGGCGCCTTGCTCGACGGCTGGTACGCGCCCAGTTTGCGCAATGACCCTAACACCGGCCTTGGCCGCTGGAACGAAGCTGAGGTGGTGCAGTTTCTCAAGACCGGTCGCAATCGACATGCCGTGGTCTTCGGCTCGATGACCGAGGCATTCAACAACTCCACGCAGTTCATGACCGATGGCGATCTACAGGCCATCGCCCACTACCTCAAGGCACTGCCCGGCGATCCATCCCGAGATGGCAAACCCTGGCAGTACCAGCCTGAGCCGACGCTCGCCCAGCTGGAGCGCCCAGGCGTACGCACGTACATGGCGCGCTGTGCTACCTGCCACGGCATGGACGGCAAGGGCCAGGGTGAGTGGATGCCGCCCTTGGCCGGCGCCACTTCGTTGCTTGCAAAGGAGGCTGCTTCAGCCATCAACATCACCCTGAACGGGTCGCAGCGGGCCGTGGCCGATGGCAGGCCCGATGCCTACCGCATGCCCGCCATGCGTGCACAACTGAGCGATCAGGAAACAGCAGAGGTGCTGAGCTATATCCGAAGTGCCTGGGGTAACCACGGCAACGCCGTCGAAGCCGCGGCAGTGGCCAAGCTGCGCAAAGATACCGATCCTGCCAGCCCTAGTCCGATCATCCTGCAGATGCGCTGACCCATGCCGCGCATTCGAGCACCGGAAGGCCTTAGCGGCTGCGCTCCAGGTTGAGTTTGAGCAGCTGCTGCGGTACCTCCTGCGCGTTGAGCTGCTGCATCGCCCGGCTCAGGGCTTCGCGCAGCGCCGGCTGATTGCACGGCGAAGCCTTGGACAGGGCCAGGTACAGGCCTTCGCTGGAGACAGGCGGCTGCAGCACCAGCACCTGCTGGTCGATGCCCAAGGTGCGCGCCAGGGCTAGGCCTGGGTACTGCTCATAGATCACATAGTCACTGCGCCCGTGCATCAGCTTTTCGAAAGCTTGCCTGGCGCTGGGCACCGCTTCGAGCGTCAGGTGCTGCTTGGCGTAAGCATCGAACGGCTGGCCGTGACTGTTATTGACCAGCGTTCCACCCTTGAGCCCCTGCAGGTCCGACCATTGCCCGTAGACGAAGCCATGCCCCTGACGGGCCCAGATCACGCTCGGCGTGTAGAGAAACGCCGGCAGGATGAAGTCCATTTGCTGCTGGCGGGCGTCGGTGATGAAGTAGCCGGCCATCAGGTCGACCCTGCCGGTACGAACCTCTTCCTGGGCCCTGGACCAAGGGCCTACATAGAGGACGTCGATTTCCAGGCCAAGGCTGTTGGCCAGGCGCGTGACCAGATCCGCATTGGCCCCAATCAGATGGTGCGGGTCCAGGGGGTCATGCCAAAGGTAGGGGGGATATTCCGGGTTTCCAGTGGCGGTTAGCCGTTTACACGGCTCGGCAGCCATTGCCAGCAGTGGCAGTAGCCCAAGGCACAACAGGCCAACCCAACCCTTGATCATGCGAGACCTCCGGCAGACGACGCTGTGATACCTCGATCCCTGTGCTGGGCCCTAGACAATAAGCTGCTTCAGGCGGTCAGTTCCAGCCGCGCGCGCGCCCCTGCCCGCTGGAAAACCTCGCGCACCTCGTCGGCCTTGGCCTTGGTGACCGACTTGCCGCTCAGCAGCTCGTCGACCACGCGCAGGCCTTGCTCGACGGCAGTGGCCAATTGTTCAGCATCGGAGGCGTCGGCGATATCACCCAGATAAGGCGCGATGAGGTAGACATAACGATCCTGCAGTTTCAGCGTTTCCAGGGCGTCGAGGGCCTGCTGGAAGCGATCGGCCGCAGCGGGGCTCATGCTCAATTTATCGAAATGAATCAGGCTCACACGATCAGTGGCCATGTTGACGAATCTCCGTTTCCTGATGCGGCGCAGGCCACGAGCAGCAGCGTGTCCACGCTACTCGGACAAGCAGGCCCGGGTGATGTCGATCAGGTTAACAGAACACGGCACAGAAAGGGTCATCCGCCCAAGAACTAAAAGTGACCAGCAGGTCGCGCAATGGAAGCCCCACGGCGCAACCGGGACAGGCAGCGGGATTTGACGCGCAGGATAATCGCCCGGCAAACCACCCTGCCGAGAACGCCACCACGCGCTCGCCTCTACAACAACAAGCCTGTTTCAGCAGGCACGCCACACAGGGCTCCCACTTCATGGTAAAGGAACACTCCGCAGAGACACCCGATCTTGGCGTTACCGACCCCTCCAAAACCGACGAAGCCCGACAGGACCGGCGCCTGGAGGGCAAGCTCGACTGGGTCGTATTCGGCTTGACCAGCCTGTTGGCCATCGCGTTCGTGCTGTGGGGTTTCCTCAACCAAGTCAATTTGGCCAGTAGCGCGTCCAGTGCGCAGTCGTGGGTCATTCTCAACTTCGGCTGGTTCTTCGTACTGACCTCCACTGTGTTCGTCGTGTTCGTGCTGTGGCTGGCTGCCAGTCGATATGGTCGCGTACCGCTGGGCCGGGATGGAGAACTACCTGAGTTTCGAACGGTGTCGTGGGTGGCGATGATGTTCAGTGCCGGCATGGGGATCGGCCTGATGTTCTTCGGCGTGGCCGAGCCGTTGTCGCACTACGTTTCCCCGCCGCCGGGCTCGACCACTGGACAGTCGAGCGAAGCGATGCAGGTGGCCATGGCCACCACCCTGTTTCACTGGACGCTGCACCCTTGGGCGATGTATGCCATCGTCGGGCTCGCCATCGCTTACGGCACCTTCAGGCGCGGCCGCTCCCAACTGATATCCGCAGCCTTCAGGCCCTTGATCGGCAAGCATGCCAATGGCCCGCTCGGCCGTCTGATCGACATGATGGCAATCTTTGCCACGCTGTTCGGCTCGGCCGCCTCGTTGGGGCTTGGTGCGCTGCAAATTGCAGGCGGCCTCGAATACAAAGGCTGGATCGAGCACCCCGGCAAGCTGTTCTACATCGCACTGATCACCGTGCTGACCATTGCCTTCGTCACCTCGGCCGTATCGGGCATCGGCAAGGGTATCCAGTGGCTGTCCAATACCAACATGGTGCTCGCACTGATGCTCGCCGTGTTCGTGTTCCTGGTCGGGCCTACCTTGCTGATGCTGAACCTGCTGCCGACATCGATCGGCATCTACATCAAGATGCTGCCGGAAATGATGGCGCGGACCAATGCAAGCGGCGGCGAACCCATGAACGCCTGGCTGGCCGGCTGGACGGTGTTCTATTGGGCGTGGTGGATTTCCTGGACGCCTTTCGTTGGCATGTTCATCGCCCGTATCAGCCGGGGGCGCACCATTCGCCAGTTCGTCACCGGGGTGTTGCTGGTGCCGAGCCTGGTCAGCCTGGTGTGGTTCACCATCTTCGGCGGGGCGGCCATCGATGCCTTGCGCGAAGGCGCCTTCGTACTGGCGGATGGTGCGGTCAACAGCAACCATGCGCTGTACCAATTGCTCGCCAGTTACCCGTTGGCCTCTGCCACGTCGGTCCTGGTGATGATCCTGGTCGGTATCTTCTTCGTCTCCGGTGCCGACGCGGCGTCACTGGTCATGGGGACGCTGTCCGAACATGGCACCACTTCCCCTTCGCGGCGCACGGTGATTTTCTGGGGAGCGCTCACCGGCACGGTCGCAGCCATCATGCTGGCCATCGGTGACCCCAGCGCGCCAGACAAAGCCCTGACCGGGCTGCAGAACCTGACCATCGTAGTGGCCCTGCCCTTCGTACTGGTCATGGTGCTGCTGTGCCTGGCGCTTTATCGCGACCTGCGCAAGGACCCCATGATGCTGCGCCATCTTCGCGGAACCGAGCTGATCGAAAAGGCCGTGTTGTATGGCGCAGTCAAGCATGGCGAAGAGTTCTACATCGTCGTTCAGGAGAAGAAAGCCTCGGTGAAAGCGGTTGCAACCAAGGAGCTGACCGAATCGTGAGGTCAGCAGATCGGTCGCTCTGATACCTACCCGCGAAACTGGTAAAAGTGCCAGTTTCGTATTGCCAGCGACCGACGCAATATCGTCAGCGTCTCCCAGCCGAATGAGCGCAGCGCGCATGAATGACCTCCTGCAAGGTAGAGTCGCCTGGTTCGATACCGACCAGGCGTTTGGCTGCATTCTGGGAGCCAACGGCGTCGGCTTTCTTCTTCAGGGGCGACACCTGCTCGACCCAGGTACGCCGCCCTGCCGCGGGCAGGTTTACCAATTCGAGCCGGTCTACAGAAAAAATGCCTGGTGGGCCCTGCAGGCCTCGCCCTTACTGCCCCTGCCTGATGAATTGACGATCGGCGTGCCTGACGATCATCCAGATTGATCTGATGCCCACTGCTGCGCAGCTCATCCAATTGCGCAACATGTTGAAGACTTTTCGCGATGCTATCGGTGAACCAGCTTACAAAAAAACGGTCTTTCGCTGACGGTTCACTCCCCGACCGGTTCGCGGCCCATCCACCGGCCTACATTTGTCCAGTTTCAGCGAAGACCCCAAAATGCCCGACTCCCGCCCAACTGCCTTTGCCCTCACTGCCCTGCGCGGCGGTCTGCTTACCAGCGCGCTGGCGCTTGTCACGCCCGCGCACGCCGAGGCGCCAGCCAGCGATGCACGCTGGGTCAGTGACAGCCTCAGCACCTACGTACGCAGTGGCCCGACTGACGGCCACCGT
Source organism: Pseudomonas sp. FYR_7 (assembly GCF_043106155.1). Taxonomy (NCBI): domain Bacteria; kingdom Pseudomonadati; phylum Pseudomonadota; class Gammaproteobacteria; order Pseudomonadales; family Pseudomonadaceae; genus Pseudomonas; species Pseudomonas sp. FYR_7. The sequence goes on along the minus strand of NZ_JBICMI010000061.1, from coordinate 30,767 downwards.
ATCGTCGGTACGCTAAAGTCCGGGCAGCCACTGACGCTAATCGGTACACAGGGCAACTACAGTCAGGTTCGTGGACAAAACGGTGATGTGGTGTGGATCCTTTCCAGTGACCTGCAATCAGTGCCCGGTCAGAATGAGCGCCTGCCTCAGCTCGATGCTCAGGTGGCCGAGCTGACAGGGCAATTGAAGACCATCGATGACAGCTGGAAAAACCGGGTGCAGGGTATGCAGGAAACCCTGGATTCGCGCAAGCAACTGGTCGATGAACTCCAGGCGCGCAACAAGGACTTGAACGAGCAGCTGGACCAGAGCCAATCGAACCTTCGCGACGCTCAAGCGCGCCTGGGTGACGAGAACAAGCAGGTGATGATGCGCTACATGGTGTATGGCGGCAGCATCGCAGGGGCCGGTTTGTTGGTGGGTCTCATCCTGCCGGCCTTGACCCGTGGGCGGAAAAAGAACGATCGCTGGTTCTAGGACTGTGTTGAGGATTGCCTGTCTTGCACAGACCGGCAGATTCTTAAGTTTCGAAACGGACTTGCCGGCTCGTCGGCCTGGCCGGGGCGAGCTATAGATCCGGGGCTGCTGCGCAGCCCTGCTCCGGTAGATGCTCAACCCGTCATCCCCAGCATTCACCGCTACTGCGCCTTCCCATACTACTGACCAAGCCGCTCTAGTGCCTGGAGCACAAAGGTAGTAGCCCTCTCCTGCCTGGCGTCCCGGCAGGCGATCCCCAACTGCCGCCACAACCCAGGCCGCAAGGGTCGACAGACCAGACGCGGGTCCGCCTCCACCGCTTCACCTTCCTGCGGCAGCAACGTAGCACCGTACCCGGCGCCAACCAGGCGCTTGACCGCGTCGTTGTAGTTCAACTCGATGCGCGGCTGTGGGTGCAGCCCGGCCGCTGCGAACCATTCGGTGCAGACCCGCGACAACTGCGTGCTGCTGTCATTGAGAATCAAAGGCCGCTCGGCCAGCCACTGGGGGGTGACAGCTGCCGGCGGCTGCCAGTCAGCCGGCATATAGGCCAGGATGGGGTCTCGGCGCCAAGCGGTGACCGCCAGGCCCTTGCCCGCCACTTGTGGTAGCGCCACCAGGCCAATGTCCAGCAGCCCTTCACGCAGCTGCACCAGGGACGCTTGTGAAGTGAGCACTTGCACCTGCACGTCGATGCCAGGGTGTTCACTGCGAAGGTGCTTAAGCGCCTCGGGCAGCAGGTGCGCGATGGCCCCGGTCGATGCGCCCAGCCGCACGCGGCCTGTCAGGCCTTGCACTTGATTGCGCACCTCATCCAGAGCCATTTCGGCATCGGCAAGCAGGCGTCTGGCGCGCACCAGCAGGGTTTCGCCGATGACTGTCGGTCGAACCTGGCCGCGTGTGCGGGTCAGCAGCGTGGCGCCCACCCGCGACTCCAGCTCGGCCACATGCAGGCTAATGGTGGGGGGTGCCAGATTGAGCTGACGGGCTGCCGCCGCAAAAGACCCAAGCTGGCTGATCACCACCAGCGTACGCAGGCGGTCAAGGCTGATTTCACGCACAGGGCTACGGCTTCCTTGAGGTAAACGTCGGAAGATTCAGAATAACTGAACGTGCCCGTCATGAAATGTAAATTTTCTTTATGCCCAGCTTGAGCGACTCTGGTGTCCGACCTACCCGCCTGGACACGTGAACATGCATCTACCTCTTGTTTTCATCGATGGCGATCAAGGCACCACCGGGCTGCAAATCCATGCCCGCCTGCACGCTCGCACGGACCTGCGCCTGCTGACACTTGCCGACGCGCAGCGCAAGGACCTCAGGTACCGCAGCGAGGCCATCAACCGTGCCGACATCGCCATACTTTGCCTGCCCGATGACGCTGCACGCGAAGCGGTGAGCGCGATCCACAACCCCGGTGTACGGGTGATCGATGCCAGCTCCGCCCACCGCACCGCGCCAGGTTGGACTTACGGTTTCGCCGAATTGAATCGGGACCAGGCTGCGCATATCGGCCAAAGTACCCGGGTCAGTAACCCTGGCTGCTACCCGACGGGCGCGATCGCATTGCTCGGCCCCCTGATCGCGGCAGGCTTGGTACCTGCCGACTACCCGCTGGCCATCCATGCCATCTCGGGGTATTCCGGCGGCGGGCGCGCAGCGGTGCAGCGGCACGAGCAGCAGGACGGTAGCGCCGCCTCGGCCTGGCTCATGTACGGGCTGGACCTGGCGCACAAGCATGTGCCCGAGATCCAGGCCCATGCCGGTCTATCGGCCCGCCCTATGTTCATGCCCGCCTACGGCGCCTATCGCCAGGGCATCGTCCTCAGCATCGCCCTGCACCTGCGCTTGCTGCCCGGCCAGGTCAGCGCGCAGCAGTTGCAGGCGTGTCTGGAGCAGCACTACCAAGGCGCCCGCCACGTGAAGGTGATGCCGCTGCAAACCCAGGGCACAGCCGAGCGCCTCGACCCGCAGGCGCTCAACGGGACCGATGATCTGCGCCTGGCCCTGTACGCCAACCCCTCGCAAGGCCAAGTGCTGTTGACCGCCGTCTTCGATAACCTGGGCAAAGGGGCTGCCGGGGCTGCCGTGCAGAACCTGGACTTGATGATCGACGCCATGCGCGCCCACGGCGATAACGGCAAAAACGGGTAGACTGTACAGCCCGCGCACTCATGTTGCGGGCTGTATTCCATTCGCCGGAGCCTGTTTGCCGATGTACATCCTGAGCCGCCTGTCCAGCGTGCCACCCGAGTCGTTCCAGAACCAGATCCGTGAACTGGTCATCCACGAAGTGGGTGAGCTGAGCAGTGTCGCCATTACGCCTGATAACCCGTTGTACCCCTTGTACCAGTACGGTGTAGGCATGGAGGTGCACCAGTATCTGCAAGCACTCGATGGTACCCGCGGGCTGCGCGTTGCCCTGACTCTGGCACTCGATGCCGATGCCCCGGACCAGTTACTGGGCTTTGCTCTGGCATTGCCAGCCGACAACGACGACCAGGCCTGTGCCCTGGCATTTCTCGCTGTAGCGCCCACGCACCGCCGCCAGGGGATCGCGCGCGCCTTGCTGGCCGACCTGCAGGCTCAGTACCGCTACATTGAACTGAATGCCTTTGCCCACCAGGTGCCGTGGTTCGAAGTCATGGGCATGCAAGCGGTCTCGGCCAACGGCCCACAGGTACTGATGAGCAGTACCGGGCAAGGCGGTGATGCCCTGATCGGGCGCTTGGACATCGCGCCTATCTACCAGACGACCGAAGTCATGCAAATCCACACCTATCTGCTGAACCAGCACGGCGAAGACGCCATGATTGAGGCCGAACAGCGTCGGGACGAGCGTCTGGATGAGCTAGCCCTTCAGGCCCAGGCCTGCGTGCAGCAACGCCTGACGGTACATTGATTCCCCTGCTCCTGCGCCCGTGACAAGGCGCAGGTCGTCCGCACTCAGGCATGCACCCAACGTCGATGCAGGCCGCGGGCCAGCGCATCCAGGGCAAAGCCCAGCACCCCGATCAGCAGCACCATGGCCATCAGCTCGGAATAGGCCAGGCGGTCGCGTGTATCGAGAATGAAGTATCCCAAGCCTGCGCTCACCCCGAGCATCTCGCAGGGCACCAGCACGATCCACAAAATGCCGATGGCCAGCCGTACCCCTGTGAGCACGTGCCCGATCACGCCGGGGACAATCACCTTGCACAGGGTTTCCCAACGGGTGGCGCTCAGGCTTCGGCTGAGCTGCAGCCAGCGCGGGTCCAGTTGCCGCACCCCGGCAGCGGTATTGAGCAGGATCGGCCACAGCGCAGCGAACGCCAGCAGGAAGTAGATGGGCTGATCGCCCACCCCCATCAGCATCACCACGACCGGCATCCACGACAGCGGCGAGATCATGCGCAGGAACTGGAACGCAGGGGTAGTCGCCGCCTCCAGGTGCCGGTAGCTGCCCACCAGCAGCCCAAGGGGCACACCGATCAGCAGCGCCAGCAGCAAACCGATCAGGATGCGTTTGAGGCTGACCCAGATATGTCCGTACACCTCGCCTTGCCCAAGCAGCTCGATCAGGCTGGTAAAGGTGGCCGAGGGCGAGAAGCGTGCCGACAGGCCATCGGGCTGGCCGAAGGCTGCCACCCCTGCCCACCAGACCAGCAGCAACCCCAGCAACCCGGCCAGCCCCAGGCTGGCATGCACCACATGCTTGCGCATCAGACCGCGAACTCCTCGCTGCGCTCGAAGGTGTCGGCAATACCGAAGACCGAAGGCCCCCCGACGCTGGCGATGGCATTGCGCACAAAACGGTCGTCTACCAGGTCACCGGCCACGTGTGCCGGGTCCAGGTCGGCGAGAAACGCGTTGTTGCCTTCGATCAAGGTGCGCTTGAGCCGTGTGACGAGCTCCTGGGTGTAGCTGGGGTACGGATAAGGCTGGAAGTCGATGCGTTTCTCATCCCACTGCTGGTGTTGTATGGCACCGGTGGCGATGTAGTCGGCACGGTCGCTGGCAGCAGGTGCCAGCACTCTGGTCAACACCGCGGGGTCGTGTGGGGTGTACTTGTTAGGGCCTGCCTTGGACAGCAAAGCAGCCGCCTCGGCCCGGTGCTCGCGGGTCCATTGCTGGGCCTTGACGATGGCGTTGACCACCTTCTGCGACCAGTTCGGCCGGTTGTTCAGGTCGTGTTCATGCATGAACACCACGCAGCAGGCGTGGTTGCGCCAGACGTCCCCGGTGAAGCGCTGCACGCGCCCGACCTTGAGGTTTTCGGCCAAGGCGTTGAACGGTTCGGCGACGATGTAGCCGGCGATGCGCTTGCTGGCCAGGGCCGGGGGCATGTCCGAGGGAGGCAGCACCAGCAGGTTCACTTCGTTGGCGGCAAGCGCTGCTGTGGCGGGTTTGGACACGGCGGTCAGGCCACTGTCCGCGAGCATCTGTTGCAGCACAACGTTATGAATCGAATACCAGAACGGAATGGCCACGGTCTTGCCACCGAGCTGTTTCATGTCGGTAATATCTGGCGCCACCGTCAGCCCCGAGCCGCCCACATGGTTCCAGGCCACCACTTTGGCCGGCACCTTGCTTGCGTAACGCGCCCATACCGTCATCGGGGACAACAGATGGATGACGTTGACCTGCCCGGAAATGAACGCTTCGATCACCTGTGCCCAACTGCGCAGCAAGACCGGCCGTTCGGCCTTGACGCCTTCGGCCTCGAACAGGCCATTGTTGTGCGCCACCAGCAACGGGGTGGCATCGGTGATGGGCAGATAACCGATGCGCACAGGCGCATCGGGTTCGGCGGCGGCGCGTGCCTGCAAGCTGGACAGCAGCGGCAATGCGCCCGCTGCGGTCAGCAGTGCGCTCATCTTGAGAAAATCGCGACGCGAAGAAGCGGCGCAGCAGTCATCCATGCACATGGACAGCCTCCGAGGGCAAGGGGGTGGGTTGGGGTTCGACTGTGCGGCTTGCCCGCCGAAGGGTTTTGAGAATCTCGATGCGCAAGGCGCCCAATGCCTCGACCTGCTGCGTCCGGGGTTGCGGCAGGTCGACGAGCCATTGCCCGAGCGTGTGCGCTGGGTGGTCGCCCAGTAGCAATACGCGGTCGGACAACAGCAGGGCTTCGTCGATGTCATGTGTAATCAGGACCGCCGCGGTGTTGTGCGTGGCGATCAATTGCAGCAGCAGTTGCTGCATGTCGGCGCGGGTCACCTCGTCCAGCGCGCCGAACGGCTCGTCGAGCAGCAGCACTTCTGGCTGGCGCGCCAGGCAACGGGCCAATGCCGTGCGCTGGGCCATGCCGCCGGAGAGCTGGGCCGGATACTGGTTGCGTGCATGGTCCAGGCCTACGGCAGCAATGGCATGGTCGACGCGTGCCCGACGCTCGTCTGCGGCAAGCGTTGGCTGGCGGGCGAAGTCCAGGCCGAAGGCGACATTCTTCTCCAGGCTCAGCCAAGGCAGCAGGCTTGGGTCCTGAAAGGCCACCGCCAGGCGCGGATGCGGGCCCTGCAGCGGCTGGCCGTGCAACATTACGTGCCCGCCTTGGGGTTGCTGAAGGCCCGCAAGCACGCGCAGCAGGCTGGACTTGCCGACACCGCTGGGGCCCAGGATGCTCACCACCTCGCCTGGGGCCAGTTGCAGGTCGAACCGGGCCAGTACCTGCTGCCAGCCCTCGGCACGGGGGTAGCCCAGGCTGATGTCCTTGGCTTGTAGCACAACGTGGGTCATGCCGATGCTGCCTGGCGATGAAGTTCAGCGCGCAGTTGCACCAGGCTGGGCGTGACGATGGGCACGAAGGCTGACTCACGCCAGCGCCGCGCGAAGCCTTCGCCATATTCGCACAGGTAAGCTTTGCCGCCGCTGGCCTGTAGCTCAAGCTGCACGGCATCGGCGGCGCACTCGGCCAGGGTGATGCGCAATTTGAACAGCGCTGCCGGCTGCTCCCTGAAGCGCTCATCGAGCAGCCCTTGCTTGAGCTCACTCACGGTGTTCTCCAGGCGAGCACTGAGTACCTGCCTGGCTTCATCCAGGAACGAAGCGCGCCCGTGCAGGTGACCCTGGACTTCTTCCAGCGCCCTGCGCGCCAGGCCGATGGCCATGCCGCACTGCAGCCCCAGGAAAGCCGGCCGGACACGGGGCAGGAATTGGCGGGCGTTGTCGTGCAGCAACCAGTCACGCGACAATTGCACCTGGTGGAAGGCCAGCGCAGCGGTGTTACTCGACTGCAAGCCCATCAGTTGCAGGTCGTCAGAGCGCTCAAGACCTTGTGCATCGGACGGAATGGCCAGCACGAAGGGGGCGCCACCGGCGTCATCCTCGATGGCAGCGGCTACAACGAAGCCGCTCTTGCGCAGGTTGGTCACCCAGTGCAACCGCCCTTCCAAATCCCAGCCATCCTCCTGGGGCCGACCGCGCACCTGTAGCGTCTCGATACCCGAAAGAAACTTCATGGCGTTGGACAAGCCCGTGGCGCCGGCCAGCTCACCGCTCAACAGCGCAGGCAGCAGCCGTTCGCGCAGCCCGGTATTGGGGCTCTGCAGCAGGTATTCGATGAAGGCCCGCTGCCCCCAGCACACGAAGGCCGTGGCCAGTGAACGGCTGGCAATGGTTGCGATGGCCTCCACCGCGTCGGTGATCTGGCCACCTGAACCGCCCAGGGCAGGGTCGATGCCAACGCGCAGCAATTGCGACTGCGCTATCTGGGACAGCACCTGTTGCGGCTCGCACTGGCCACGGTCGATGGCTTCGGCATTGGCATCCAGCCACTGTCGAAATGCGCACTCTTGCATGTTTTCTTGCTCCTTTTGAAACGCCGCGGGCGCCTGGCGACCCGTTCACGGCCAATGACCGTTCCAGTACCGACCGCAGTGCGGCGGGTTGCCTGCGTCCTAAGCAGACGGCTGTTGCCAGCGATACTTACCCAGCTCATCGTTGAGCGGCGTCTGGGCGAACACATTAGCAAAGTTGCACAGGGTTGCGAGGCTGACGCCCAGAATCACTTCCAGCGCATTGCCCTCGGTGAAGCCAGCGTCGCGAAAAGCCTGGTAAGTCGCCGGGCTCACATCGCCGCGGGTGGCGATGACTTCGCGGGCAAACGCCGCCAGGGTTTCGTATCGCGCGTCGGGAAGCTCGCCGCGCGCGCGCAGGGCGTCGACCACTTCGTGGGGCAGCTTGGCTTTGTTCAGGGCCACTGCCGTATGGCCCGCCACGCAGAAGTCGCAACCGTGCTGGGTGGCGGCGATCAACTGCACCACTTCGCGCTCGGCCAAGGTCAGCTCCGACTTGCCGTTCAACGCCGAAACGGTGACATAGGTTTCCAGCGCGGCTGGGGCGTTGGCCAGGACACGCAGCAGGTTGGGGATGAAGCCCGAGTTCTTCTGGGCGTTTTCGAGGAACGGCTTGGCCGCCTCTGGTGCGGTCTGCAGGTCGTGTAGGGTAATGCGCGAGGACATGGGGTACTCTCCTTTGCCGTGTATCAGTACAGTCTGTTGGTTATAAGAAGTACGCTCCATATTCATCAGTCGTTTTTACTTGCTCCTGAGTGTTTGCCTTAGATGATTTCGTCCAGCCATCTCGTCGAGCGGTTATTAGAAAGCCTCGAGCTAGACGCCAGCCTGTTTCATGTCGGCCGTTACTGTGGAGGCTGGCACGCCAGCACCCACGGCATGGGCCACGCCAGTTTTCACCTGGTCGTGCAAGGTGGCTGCTGGCTGCACGCAGAGACCCTCGAGCAGCCGGTGCGCCTGGAGCGCGGCGATGCCGTGTTCCTGCTGCGTGATGTGAGCTATCGGCTTGCCAGCGAAGCCGATGCCGCGCAGGCCTGCGCCCAACCGCGCCAGCCCATGCAGCCCCTTGATGCCGAGGCGAGCGATGGGGTGGGCCTGGTCTGTGGGTTCTTCCATTTCAGCAGCGGCCTTTCGGCGCTGATCATCGACGCAATGTCCGATCTGATCATCCTGCGCGCCGAGGACCCCGCAGGTAGCGCTGCCCGCGCCTTGTTCGATCTGATTCTGGAAGAATGCCGGCGCGCCAACGGGCCCTCTCAAGTCTTGCTGGAGCGACTGACGCACCTGTTGTTCCTGTATGCCCTGCGCCAACAGGTGCATGGCGCTCAGCCGCTGGGTGGGCTGATCGCCCTTGCCCGCCAGCCAGTGTTTGCGGACTTGCTCGAACAGTTGATCAAGGCGCCTGGGGCCATCTGGACGCTGGAACGCATGGCGGCGTGCACGGGTTTGTCGCGGTCGGCGTTCTTCAAGCGTTTCAGCGAGCTGGCCGGGCAGTCACCCGGCCAAGTGCTGTTGGCACTGCGCATGCGCCATGCCAGCCAGTTGCTGCGCGCCGGCCATACGGTCGAACAGGTAGGTGCTCAGGCGGGGTATCAATCGGTAGCGGCGTTCACGCGTGCCTTCGCCAAGGCCGTGGGCGTACAGCCGGGGGCGTATCGGCGTCAGCAAAGTGGACGGTGAGAGGCCGCTTCAAGAACCCAGTGCAGGGGCATCTGCACTCTCATCTCGTTACATTGCATGACTGTCCTACAATAATGGCTTTATGTCATCATCCGCGCATTCAAGTCCACCGCACTCTCCCTCCCGCCCCTTAGCATCTCCAGAGCCTGGCGCCGTCCCGAAGGGCTTGCGCCAACGCGCCTCGCCCCCTGCACACCATCCCTAGGAGCTTTCGATGCTTTTCAGGAACATGAAGATCGGCATTCGCGCAGCCTGCGTGTTTGCCTTGTTGGGCATGCTGATCCTGACCATGGGACTGGTCGCCCTGTATGAAACACAGCAGATGGATGAGTCCACGGATGAAATCCGCCTGACCTGGATGCCCACCGTCATGTCGCTCAGTGCAATCAACAGCAACCTGGGCCGTACTCGCGCCCTCACCCTGCGCAGTGCATTGGAAGAGAATGCCAGCGAGCGCACCCGCTACCTGAGTACGATCCAGAGTATCGAACGCGAATTGGATGAAGGCTTCGAGGCCTATGTGGCCACCATCGTGTCCAACGAAGACCGCGGGCTGTTCGAAACCGCTCGCAGCGCCTATCAGCACTACCATGAGCTCCAGGAAACGGTCCTGGCCGAGCTTTCGGCCGGGCGCATGGACAGGGCTCGCCAGCTGATCAACGGCCCGCTGACGGCACGTGCCGAAACGATGATGCAAGCCATGTCCACACTCATCGCCTTCAACGCCAAAGGCGCAGAAGCTGCATCCCAACTGAGCAGCGACGTGGCCGATGAGGCATTGGTGGCCATTATCACGGCACTGGTTGTGATCCTGCTGGCACTGGTGATGATCGCCTACCTGCTCACACGCAGCATCATCGTGCCGCTAGCCCAAGCCGTTACCGCCGCAGAGCGCGTGGCGGCCGGTGACCTGACCCAGCCCATCCAGGCTGAGGGCCGCGACGAGCCCGCCTTGCTGCTGAAGGCCTTGGCCCGCATGCAAGCCAACCTGCGCCAGACCATTGCCCGCATTGCGGCCTCGTCGGACCAACTGGCGTCGGCGTCCGAAGAGCTGCACACCGTGACCGAAGACACCAGCCGTGGTCTGCACCAGCAAAGCGCCGAAATCGACCAGGCTGCCACGGCCGTCAACCAGATGACCGTCGCCGTGGAAGAAGTTGCCAGCAATGCCGTGAGCACGGCCGATGCTTCCAAAGACGCAGACCGCACGACCCGCGACGGCCGTGACCAGGTCAACCAGGCATTGCAATCCATCGAGCAGTTGGTAGCCGAAGTTACCGGCACTTCGGCGCAGGTGCAGCAGCTGGCCACCAGCGCCAATGAAATTACCCGGGTGCTGGACGTGATCGGCGCTATCGCAGGGCAGACCAATCTCCTGGCACTCAACGCCGCCATCGAAGCGGCGCGGGCAGGTGAAGCGGGCCGAGGGTTCGCGGTGGTGGCCGACGAGGTGCGCGCCCTCGCCCACCGCACTCAACAATCGACTGCGGAAATCGAACAGATGATCGCAGGCATCCAGAACGGCACCGAACGCGCCGTGACGGCGATGTCCAGCAGTCAGGGTCGGGCGGCCGGTACGTTGGAGGTGGCCCAAGGTGCAGGGCGCGCGCTTGAGGTCATCGCCGAAGCCATCGCCTCGATCAACCAGCGTAACCTGGTGATCGCAAGCGCCTCGGAGGAGCAGGCTCAGGTGGCCCGAGAAGTGGATCGCAACCTGGTCAACATCCGTGATCTGTCAATGCAGACCTCGGCCGGGGCCAACCAGACCAGCGCAGCAGCGCAGGATCTGTCACGCCTGGCGGTAGACCTCAATGCCATGGTTGCGCAATTCAAGGTGTAATCCTCAGAGAGGGGCCGACCAGCGGCCCCTCAACGTGAGGCCACTGGCTCACTTGCTGACGCTGACCACCCGCCCCACGTTCTGCGCTGCCTTGCCACGGGTTGCCAGGCAGTAGTACAGCGGCACCGTTACCAACAAACCGAACAGCCACGACAGATCGGCCCCTTCGACGATGTTCGAGTATGGGCCGACATACAGCGCCGTGTTGGCGAATGGCAATTGCACCAGGATGCCGCAGGCATAGGCAATGATCGCGTGGTGGTTGAAACGGCCATAGATGCCGCCATCGGCGCTGAAGATCGAGGCGATGTCGTACTGGCCTTTCTTGATCAAGTAGAAGTCGACCAGGTTGATCGATGCCCAGGGTACCAGCACCAGCAGAAGCGCCAGGATCAGCCCGATGAACTGGCCGATGAAGTCGGCCGAAGCATTGAGCGCCACCAGTGCGCAGGCCACGAGGATGACGCTGGCCAGCGCCACACGCACCTTGATGCTCGGCGTCCACTGGGCGAAGAACGTCTGGATTGCTGTCACGATCGAAAGCACGGCGCCGTACAGGTTCAGGGCGTTATGGCTGATGATGTTGAGCAGGAAAAGCACCATCAGGATTGGCCCGAGCCAGCCGGTGGCCTGTTTGACGGCATCCATGGCATCGGTGCCTTCGGGCACGCACAGCACGGCCACTGCCCCGAAGCTGAAGCACAGGATAGTGCCCAGGGTGGCGCCGAAGTAGGTCGCCCAGAATGGACGCGCGATCCCTACCTCACGCGGCAAGTAGCGCGAATAGTCGGAGGTGTACGGCGAGAAGCTGATCTGCCAGATCGTGCCCAGCGACACGGTGGCGATGAACCCGGACAGGTTGAAGGCACCACGGCTGAAGAAGTCGCCCGGCAGTACTTGGGTGAACATCATGATGAACCCCGCCAGCAACGCCGAGCCCATGACCCAAGTGCCGATGCGGTTCAGAATGTGGATGAAACGGTAGCCCACGACGCCGATGGCGGTGGCGCTCAAGGCGCCGATCACGATCGCGCCGGGCATGGGGACCGTGGGTGCGATGCCGTGGATGGTCTTGCCTGCCAGCACGATGTTGGAAATGAAGAAGCCCACGTAGATCAGCGCGGTGAAGAAAACGATCAGCAGCGCGCCGTAGCGTCCGAACTGGCCCCGGCTCTGCACCATCTGCGGGATGCCCAGCTGCGGCCCCTGTGCAGAGGCCAGGGCAATCACCACGCCTCCCAGCAAGTGCCCCATGACGATGGCGATCAGCCCCCACAACAGGTTCAGGTGGAACACCTGGATCACCATGGCGCCGGTGACGATGGGCAGTGGCGCAATGTTGGTGCTGAACCAGAGGGTAAACAGGTCGCGCGCCTTCCCATGGCGCTCGGCAGGTGGAACGTAATCGACCGTGTGATTCTCGACAAACTGATGTTGCGACGACGGTTGGGACATGGTTTTTAGCTCGAAAGGTCGTTTTTATCGTTGTAAGGAAACCGCATCTAGGCGGCCTCTCAGCTGAAGACCATATTATGGTATTCCAAATTTTTGACAATACTGATCCGCATTTCTAAATGTCAGCTGATCCGATTCAGCCATTAACGAAAAGTGATCATGAGCGCTTGTAACCCTTTAAATACGCGGGTTTGGACCACTCATCGCGGTTTTAGCCAAGTCTAAAAATGTGCTTGCAAAAAAGGTATTACGGTATACCATCAGACACATCAACGATAAAAACCGCGGCCCACCGCAGCTTTAAAGAGGTACATCAGATGATCGACGCAACCGTCTACAAGAACGTCCTGGGTTCCTTCCCCTCCGGCGTTACCGTCATCACCACCCTGGACGACGACGGCTCGGTCGTTGGCTTGACCGCCAGCGCCTTCTCATCCCTGTCGATGGACCCTCCCCTGGTGCTGTTCTGCCCCAACTACACGTCCGACTCCTACCCGGTGCTGATCAAGCACAAACGCTTCGCCATTCATCTGTTATCCGGCAATCAGCAGGCCGAGGCCTACGCCTTCGCCAAGAAGGGCAAGGACAAGGCCGCCGGCATCGAGTGGTCGTTGAGCGCGCTGGGCAACCCCATTCTCGCCGGTGCTACCGCCGTGATCGAATGCGAGCTGTGGCGCGAATACGAAGGGGGCGATCACGCAATCATGGTGGGCAAGGTGCACAACCTGATCGTGCCGGAGCAAGCGCCGCTGCCGATGGTGTACTGCCGCGGGAAGATGGCCAGCCTGCCTGCACTCGCCTGACCTCTGCCCCCCCTGAACGCACTTGGCGCAAAGCATTGCGCTGTCCGCTGCGATACCCGGCTGTACGCCGGGTGACACTACCCAGTCCGAGGAATGCCCCATGAAATTTTCGTTGTTCGTGCACATGGAACGTTGGGATGAACAGGTCAGCCACCGCCAGTTGTTCGAAGACCTCACCGAACTGACCTTGATGGCCGAAGACGGCGGTTTCAGCACCGTGTGGATCGGCGAACATCACGCCATGGAATACACCATTTCGCCAAGCCCCATGCCATTGCTGGCTTATCTGGCGGCGCGTACCGAGAAGATCCGCCTGGGCGCTGGCACCATCATCGCCCCGTTCTGGAACCCGATCCGCGTCGCCGGCGAATGCGCTTTGCTCGATGTGATCAGCAACGGGCGCATGGAGGTGGGTCTGGCCCGTGGCGCCTATCAATTCGAATTCGATCGCATGGCCAATGGCATGCCAGCCACCGATGGCGGCAAGGCGCTGCGCGAAATGGTGCCTGTGGTACGCAAGCTGTGGGAGGGTGACTACGCCCATGAAGGCGAGGTGTACAAGTTCCCGACCTCCACCAGTGTTCCCAAGCCGTTCAATGCCACTCCACCCATGTGGATCGCGGCCCGTGACCCTGACTCGCATAACTTCGCCGTGGCCAATGGCTGCAACGTGATGGTGACGCCGCTGATGAAGGGCGACGAGGAAGTGCTGGACCTTCGCAACAAGTTCCAGGCCGCCTTGGACAACAACCCCGACGTGCCGCGCCCACAATTGATGGTATTGCGCCACACCCACGTACACAGCCCGCAAGAGCCGGACGGCTGGAAGGTGGGCGCCAGCGCCATCTCGCGTTTCTACCGCACGTTTGATGCCTGGTTCGGCAACAAGACCACGCCGGTCAATGGTTTCCTGGAGCCCAGCCCTGAAGCGAAGTTCGCCGAAGTGCCTGCATTCGAGCTGGAGAACATCCGCAAGAACACCATGATCGGCACTGCGGAAGAAATCATCGCGCGCATCAAGTACTACCAGGAACTGGGCGTCGATGAATTCAGCTTCTGGTGTGACAACAGCTTGCCCCACGCCGAGAAGAAAAAATCGCTGGAGCTGTTCATCAAGGAAGTGATCCCGGCATTCACCTGAATTCCCTTTACCTGATTCTTTGCGGGGCATGCCCGCTCGCGCGGGTCGTCTGGCCATGCGCGAGCGGGTTTTTTTCAGCCCAAATACAGGTACCGCCCCCGCGCGCTCGATACAGATGCGATGTAGACCTGCACATCAGCTCACCTTTCGTCTCGGTGGGATGAGAAAACGCCACGCAATGCTTGCAGAACAAATATTATGGTATACCATCAGACAACAAGATCTGATCACACCGTACAGGAGCCCCCCCATGAGTTTTGAAATTCGCAAGATCGTCACCTACTCCGAAGAGACCCGTATCGAAGGTGGCAAAGCCACTGACACGCCGGTCACCATGGTGGGCCTGGCGGTGGTCATCAAGAACCCTTGGGCTGGCCGTGGCTTCGTCGACGACCTCAAGCCCGAAATCCGCGCGCATTGCTCGGAACTTGGCGCGCTGATGGTCGAGCGACTGACCGCCGCCATCGGTGGTGCCGACAAGATCGAGGCCTACGGCAAGGCGGCAGTGGTGGGCGCTGACGGTGAAATCGAACACGCATCGGCCGTCATCCATACCCTGCGCTTCGGCAACCACTACCGCGAAGCCGTGCAGGCCAAAAGCTACCTGAGCTTTACCAACAAGCGCGGTGGCCCTGGCACGTCCATCCAGATTCCGATGATGCAAAAAGACGACGAAGGCCTGCGTTCGCACTACATCACCCTGGAAATGCAGATCGAGGACGCACCTCGCGCCGATGAAATCGTGGTGGTCCTTGGCGCTGCCGATGGCGGCCGCCTGCACCCACGCATTGGCAACCGCTACATCGACCTGGAAGAACTGGCGGCCGAGAAGGCCAACGCTCAATAACAACAATCAAGCCGGGCCTGGGTGTGGCGATCAATTCGCCACGCCCGACCTCAAAGGAGCGCCCTCCATGATTCAGCCCGTCGCTGAACGCACCCCCGCCGGCACCAGTTACCTGTCCGTCGGTCAGGGTCAACCCGTGGTACTCATTCACGGCGTGGGCCTGAACAAGGAAATGTGGGGCGGTCAGATCGTTGGCCTGGCCAACGACTACCGCGTCATCGCCTATGACATGCTCGGCCACGGCCAGAGTGCCTTGCCCCCGGCCGACGTCGGCCTCGAAGGCTATGCCGCCCAGTTGGCCGAGGTACTCGATCACCTGCAACTGAGCCAAGCCATCGTCATCGGTTTCTCCATGGGCGGCCTGGTCGCACGTGCCTTCGCCCTGCACTACCCCCAGCGCATCGCTGCCCTGGTGGTGCTCAACAGCGTCTTCAACCGCAGCCCCGAACAGAGCGCCGGGGTTATTGCCCGTGCCGCTCAGGCAGCAGAGCTGGGCCCGGACGCCAATGTCGAGGCGGCACTGGACCGCTGGTTCAGCCGCGAGTACAAGGCGGCGAACCCCGCCCAGGTGGCTGCCATCCGTCACGTGCTGGCCAGCAACGACCCACAGGGTTATCACACCACCTATTCGTTGTTTGCCACCCAGGACATGTACCGCGCAGGTGATCTGGGCAGCATCCAGGTGCCGACGCTGATCGCCACGGGAGAGCTCGATACCGGCTCTACCCCGGCCATGGCCCGCCAGCTCGCCGCCCGTATCCCGGGTGCGCACAGTGTGGTGCTGGCCGAGCAGCGGCATATGATGCCGGTGGAGGCACCGCGCGAAGTGAACAAGATGCTGCTGGATTTTCTCGCCAAAGCCCGCAGCCTGACCGAATCAGCCAAGGGGATTGTGGCATGAGCCTCGTTCGTTTTCAGATGTGCATCGACGGCCAATGGTGCGATGCGCAGAGCGCCAAGACCTTCGACAGCCTGAACCCGGCCACCGCACAGCCCTGGGCGCAGCTGCCGGACGCAGGCGAAGCCGACGTGGAACTGGCGGTTCAAGCCGCCCAGCGGGCATTCGAAAGCCAGGCTTGGCGGGGCATAACCGCTACAGCCCGTGGCAAGCTGTTGCGCCGTCTCGGGGACCTGATCGCCGAGAACAAGGAACACCTGGCCCAGCTGGAAAGCCGTGACAACGGCAAGCTGATCCGCGAAACCCGCGGTCAGGTGGGTTACCTGCCAGAGTTCTTCCATTACACCGCAGGCCTGGCCGATAAGCTCGAAGGCGGCACACTGCCCTTGGACAAGCCGGATCTGTTCGCCTACACCGTGCACGAGCCTATCGGTGTGGTCGCCGGGATCATCCCGTGGAACAGCCCGCTGTACCTGACGGCGATCAAACTGGCGCCGGCCCTGGCCGCTGGCAATACCATCGTGCTCAAGCCCTCCGAGCATGCCTCGGCGACCATTCTGGAACTGGCGCGCCTGGCGTTGGAAGCAGGGTTTCCGGCTGGCGTTGTCAACGTGGTCACAGGCTACGGCCCGAGCACCGGCGCGGCGCTTACCCGTCACCCGCTGGTGCGCAAGATCGCCTTCACAGGCGGTGCGGCCACCGCTCGCCATGTGGTGCGCAGCAGCGCCGAGAACTTCGCCAAGCTGTCGCTGGAACTCGGCGGCAAGTCGCCGAACATCATTTTTGCAGACGCCGACCTAGACAGCGCCATCAACGGTGCCGTGGCGGGGATCTATGCAGCGTCCGGACAAAGCTGCGTGGCCGGGTCGCGCCTGCTGGTGCAGGATGAAATCTTCGACGAGTTCGTCAAGCGCCTGATCGAGCGTGCCCAGCGCATTCGCATTGGCAACCCCCAGGACGATGCCAGCGAGATGGGCCCGATGGCCACTGCACAGCAGTTGGCCGTGGTCGAACAACTGGTCGCCGCGGCCAAGGCCGAAGGCGCCAAGCTGCACCTGGGCGGTAAACGGGCCCAGGTCGACGGCGAGGGCTGGTTCTACGAGCCAACGCTGTTCGAATGCGACAGCAACTCGATGAGCATCATGCAGGAAGAGGTGTTTGGACCGGTGGCGACCGTCATTCGCTTCAAGACCGAGCAAGAGGCGCTGGCCATTGCCAACGATTCACAGTTCGGCCTGGCCGCCGGTATCTGGACCCGCGATTTGGGTCGAGCCCACCGCCTGGCGCGCGACGTGCGTTCGGGGATCATCTGGGTCAACACCTACCGCGCCGTATCTGCCATGGCGCCCATCGGCGGCTTCAAGAACAGCGGCTACGGACGCGAAAGCGGCATCGATTCCGTGCTGGCCTACACCGAGCTGAAAACCGTGTGGATCAACCTGTCCACCGCCCCCATGCCCGACCCCTTCGTGATGCGCTAAGAGGTAACACCGATGATCGAACCTGGCATCTACAAAGACGTGATGGGCTCCTTCCCGTCCGGGGTGACGGTCGTCACCACCCTGGACGCCGAGGGTGGCATCGTCGGCATCACTGCCAGTGCCTTCAGCGCGCTGTCGATCGACCCGGCGCTGGTGCTGTTCTGCCCCAACTACGCCTCCGACACCTACCCGATCCTGCGCGACAGCAAGCAGTTCGCCATTCACCTGCTGTCGGCAGGCCAGACGGCCGAAGCCTACGCCTTCGCGGGCAAAGGCAAGGACAAGGCCAAAGGCGTACAGTGGCACTTGAGCGCCTTGGGCAACCCGCTGCTCGACAACGCCACGGCGATCATCGAATGCGAGCTGTGGCGAGAGTACGACGGCGGCGACCATGCAATCATTGTGGGCGCCGTTAAAAACCTGGTGTTGCCCGCCGACCCGATGACGCCCATGGTGTACCACAAGGGTAAGCTGGGCGCCCTGCCCCCACTGGGCTGAGGCGCGACTTTTTCAGGGGCGCGCTGGCCTCTAACTCTCCTTAGCGCCCCTGTTTTATTCCGGAGTAGCGTACATGAGCAATGAAAAGTACGAAAAAGGTCTGCAGATTCGCACACAGGTCCTGGGCGAAGACTATGTTAACCGGTCGATCCAGAATGCCGACGCATTCACCCAGCCTCTGCAGGAGCTGGTGACCGAGTACTGCTGGGGCCATGTCTGGGGCCGCGAAGGCTTGTCGCTCAAAGAGCGCAGCATGATAAACTTGGCCATGATTTCGGCACTCAACCGGCCGCACGAGCTCAAGCTGCACATCCGCGGCGCCTTGCGCAACGGCCTGAGCCGCGAGCAAGTACGCGAGATTCTGCTCCAGGTCGGCATTTATTGCGGCGTCCCGGCGGCGGTGGACAGTTTCCGCCTGGCCCGGGAAGCGTTCGCCGAGGCCGACGCGGAGTCCACCCGTTAACACCGGGCTGTTCGTACCCACGCAAGGAGCACCCAGGGTCGTGGTGCCCCGTTACGGTCGTGGCCGGGCAGCCTCATTCAGAGCGCACTCGATGAAACGCCAGCCACTGGACGACAGCTTCAAGGTCAATCGCAACCCCGTCACCCTGCGCGAAATCGTGCTCGACAAACTGCGGGGCGCGATCATGAACTTCCACCTGCTCCCAGGCGACCGCCTGGTGGAGCGCGATCTGTGCGACCGCCTTGGCGTCAGCCGCACGTCCGTGCGTGAAGCCCTGCGCCACCTGGAGTCCGAAGGCCTGGTGGAGTTCGCCGACGCCAAAGGCCCGCGTGTTGCGATCATCACCCTTGAAGATGCACGCGACATCTATGAGTTGCGCTGCGTACTCGAAGGCCTGATCGTGCAGCTGTTCACGCTCAATGCCAAGGCCAAGGACATCCGCGCGCTGGAACGAGCCCTGGACGTCAACCGTGAGGCGTTGGAAGAAGGTGAGCTGCAGCAGGTGCTCGAGTCGGTGCAAGGGTTCTATGACGTGCTGCTCGAGGGTTCGGGCAACCAGGTCGCGGCGCAGCAGCTTCGTCAGTTGCAGGCGCGCATCAGCTACCTGCGTGCCACATCGGTATCCCAGGCCAACCGCCGTGGTGCCAGCAACCTGGAAATGGAAAAAATGGTCGAGGCCATCAAAAGCGGCGACCCCCTGGTAGCTCACCAGGCCTCGGTCGATCACGTGCGTGCAGCCGCCAAGGTTGCACTGGACTATCTGCGCCAGAAACAAGACGACAACGCCAAGGTTCGCGAGATCGTCGCTCCCCTGGCCCTCAAGGAACCTCGCATAGGTCGCTGATCATGCCCAGTGCTCCCCGCTACTGCCCTCATTGCACCACGACGCTGGCCCAGGGCACACCTGCGGGGGACACCCATGAACGGCTGCACTGCGCCAGCTGCGGCTACATTCATTACATCAATCCGAAGATCATTGCCGGTTGCATCATTGAGCGCGACGGCAAATACCTGTTGTGCCAACGCGCCATCCCCCCTCGCCCCGGCACCTGGACGCTGCCGGCAGGCTTCATGGAAGCCGGCGAGACCACCGAACAGGCGGCGCTGCGCGAAGTGTGGGAGGAAAGCGGCGTACGGGCGGAGATCGTCTGCCCCTACTCCATTTTCAGCGTGCCGAAGATCAGCGAGGTCTACATCATCTTCCGCGCCTTCGTCACCGAGG
This sequence comes from Pseudomonas sp. FYR_7, assembly GCF_043106155.1. Lineage (NCBI taxonomy): Bacteria > Pseudomonadati > Pseudomonadota > Gammaproteobacteria > Pseudomonadales > Pseudomonadaceae > Pseudomonas > Pseudomonas sp. FYR_7. The sequence continues at coordinate 11,189 of NZ_JBICMI010000061.1, read as the reverse complement.
AAACGGGCCAGTATGGACCGGAAACCCTGGCCTATCGGTTTTTCGAACCAGAGCAGATCCCGTGGGACGACATCTACTACCCCGCCATCCGGCAGATTCTCGAGCGTTACATTCTCGAGCGTCAGGCCGGTGTCTACGGGATTTACACCGGCAACGATGACGTGGGCAAGGTGCACTTCATTCGCTGACTGGCCAAGCGCCATAAAACGCTCGCCAATCGTGCCTTCAGGGTGCACCCTAGAGCACCCTGTTTCAATGACCGGCAGAGCAGATGGCGAAGTGGCTAGCAGGCGGCGGCGTGATGGCCGACCGCATTCTTGGGCATGACTGGACGTGCACCTCGTTGGGTCCGCTGGAAAACTGGCCCGATACCCTCAAGACCACCTTGGCGCTGTGCCTGGGCTCGCATTTTCCACAGGCTGTGCTGTGGGGGCCCGATCTGCTGACCTTCCACAACGATGCCTTTCTCCCCATTCTAGGGCGCAAGCCGGTGGCGCTGGGGGTACCGTTTGCAGAGGTCTGGCAGGAGGCATGGGACGATATCCGCTGCATGGCCGACAGGGCCCTCGAAGGCGAAGCGGTCTACATCCAGGACTTCCCCTTGGTCATCGACCGTAACAACGGGCCGGAGCGTGCCTACTTCACGTTCTGCTACAGCCCAATTCGTGACTTGCATGGCAATGTGCTTGGAATGCTCGATACCGTCACCGAAACCACGGCCACCGTGCTGGGTAACCAACGCCTGGCGTTTCTGGACACCCTCGGCCGGGCAGTGGCACAAGCGGTAGACCCGGAGGCGATTCTGGCAACGACCACGCGCCTGCTCGCTGAGCACCTAGGGCTATCAAGCTGTATCTATGCGGTCATGCAAGCTGACGATGACACCTTCACGGTCTGTGGCGAAGCGGTGACCGACGCGAGCCCCTCGTTGATCGGAGAGCATCGCCTGGGAGCTTTTGGCAAGCAGGTGAACGAACGACTGCGCAGCGGTCTGACATTGGCGCTCGATGATTGCAGGCAGGCACTTCCCGAGTCCGAGGCGGCTGTATTTGCAGCCCTTGGGATCAATGCCACGTGCTGCGTGCCGCTGATAAAAGGCGCAAGGCTCACCGCCTTGATGGCGGTCAACAGCGCGTCAGCGCACGCGTGGACCGAATACGAGCGGGTCTTGCTCGGTGACGTGACCGAACGCAGTTGGGCGCATATCCAGCATGCCCAATCCACGGGCGAGACGCAGGCCGCCTTGCTCGCGCTCGAGGCGCTCAACTCCAGCCTGGAGCAACGTGTGCAGACCCGCACCACGCAACTGCTGCACACCGAAGCGGAACTGCGTCAGGCCCAGAAGCTTGAGGCCATCGGCCAGCTTACAGGGGGTGTGGCGCACGATTTCAACAACATATTGACCATCATCCATGCCTCGCTGCATTTCTTGCAGCGTCCGGGCCTGGACGACGATCGGCGCATGCGCTATCTACGCACCATGGTCAAGACGGTCGAGCGCGGCTCCAAGTTGACCGGCCAACTGTTGGCCTTCGCACGGCGCCAGGCCTTGAATCCGCAGGTGTTCGACGCAGCGGCTCGGCTGGCAGCCATGGCCGACCTGTTCGATACCGCAGCAGGTGCGAGCATTGACGTCGAGCTGGACTTGCCTGCTTCGCCGTGCCACGTGCGCGCCGACATCAGCCAACTGGAAACGGCGGTTATCAACCTGATGCTCAATGCCCGCGATGCTATGGCCGGTGTGGGCACCGTGCGCGTGCGCCTCCAAGCCCACCAGCACCTGCCGGTCAGCCGCGATGAGGTTCCCGATCCGTGCGCGTATGCCGCGATTTCCGTCACCGACACGGGAGTTGGCATCAGCACGGAGCTGTTCGAGCGGATATTCGACCCTTTTTTCACCACCAAACCTGCTGGGCAAGGCACTGGGCTGGGGTTGTCCCAGGTATTCGGTTTCGCCAAGCAGTCCGGGGGGGATATCAAGGTCAGCAGTGTCGAGGGCAAGGGCACGACCTTCACCCTGTACCTGCCGCAACAGGCTCCGACGGCCTTGTCCGAAACGGATAGGACGTGCAGCGTGCAAGCGGGCTAAAGCTTGCGTTTCAGCCTCGGTCAAGGGTAGTTCCGGCCAGCAGGCGCGCCACGCTCTGGGCGAGTTCGGCGCGTCGATAAGGCTTGCGCAGCACTTCGAAACCGCTTAGCTGGCGCGGCGTCAAATTGGCATAGCCCGTGATGATCAGCACCGGCAGCTCGCTGTGATGCTGGCGCATTTGCTGGGCAAAGCGTACACCGGTCATCTCCGGCATGACGTGGTCGGTCACCAACACATCAGGCAGCCACCCCTTTTCCACCAAGCGCAAAGCGGCCACGGCACTTGGCGCTTCGGTCACCTCATAGCCCAGGTCGCGCAATTGCAAAGCCGTTGCGTGACGCACGATCTCTTCATCGTCTACCAACAACACCCGGCTGGGACGCTCGGCCACAGGTCCATCGCAAGCCTCGGCATCGCGATGGGTGGGCAATGCATCGCTGGCCGGCAGCCATAATGTCGCCTGGGTGCCTTTCCCTGGCGTGGACTGGATCTCGAACCCTCCGCCGGATTGAACCGCCAAGCCCTGGACCATAGGCAAGCCCAGGCCAGTCCCCTTGCCCACCTCCTTGGTAGAAAAGAAGGGTTCGATGCACCGCCTGAGCTGTTCATCGTCCATACCGCAGCCATTGTCCCTGACCTGAATCCATACCAGACGTTTGCCCGCAAGGTCCTCGGGGGGTGTCAGGCAGTAGGTGTCATCACCGGCAATGATTTGCAGCTGGCCGGCGCCGCCGATAGCATCCCGGGCATTGACCGCCAGATTCAGCAGGGCCAGTTCCAGTTGGTGAGGATCCACCACGACGCAGGGCAACGACGGGTCGATGTTCACATGCACGGCAATGGTGGGTCCGAGCGAACGCGCCATCAACTCGTGCATGTCCTCGACCAGTGCTGCCAAGGACACCGGTTGCGGTTTGAGTGTCTGACGGCGTGCAAAGCTGAGCAGGCGAGCGACCAGATTGCGCGCCCGTTCTGCTGCCTGCAGGCCCCCGTCGATCAGCCGGGGCGCGCGCTCGGCATGTGGATGCCGGCGCAGCAGCTCGAACGACCCAATGATCGGCGTGAGCATGTTGTTGAGGTCGTGGGCGATACCGCCGGTCAATTGCCCGATCATCTCCATCTTGTGGGCTTCGTGCAGTTGCATCATGACTGATTCGCGCTGGGCCAGCGCCGTGGCAACCCGCTCCTCGAGGCTCTGGTTCAGCAAGTGCAACGCCTGCTCGGCACGGGCATGGAGGATTGCAGCCCACACTTGCTTGGCGGTTTCCTCCACAAGCTGACAGTCCTCCTCGAAGCACCCTCGCGCATCGCTGAAATGAACGCCTAACACTGCTTCGAGTCGCCCACCCCGTAGCACAGGGGCATGCAAGGCGGTGCTTATGCCCGCCAGACAAGGCTCAGGCTGTTCGTACCTGTGCTGAACGGTCCTGCCATCGCTCAATTGCTCATACAAGTCGGCGCCGAACGTCATGTACGAATGGGTGCCCGTCAAGGACGCCACGCCATCGGACCAATCATGGCTGACTTTGAAACCAACACCGTCGCCTTTGTCTTCACCGAAGCAGACCCTGGCTGCGCCCAACTCCTGGGCCAGGCGCTGAACCGCATACGACTCGATACGTGCGGCATCACCCAGCCCAGGCAACGTACGGCTCAATTCCAGGAGAAAAGCCTGGCGCTGGTGGAAACGCACCCGGTCCGTGGTCTCGGTGACCAGGCACAAGACCCCGCCGACGCTTGCATCAGCCTCGCGCACGGCGGAATACGACACGTCGAAATACACTGTCTCACCGTGCCCTCGGCGCTCAATGTAGAAGGGACGGTCCTTGGCCGAAAACGTCTGTCCTGTTTCACGCACACCGCGCAGCAACGGTTCGAGGTCGTCCCACAGTTCGGCCCAGTGCTCGCGCGCCGGGCGCCCGAGGGCTTGCGGGTGCTTATGACCAATAGTGGGCGCATAGGCATCGTTGTACAGCGCGACATAATCCGGGCCCCAGAACAACACGACCTGGGTCTGCGCTGGCAGCAATGTGGCCATGGCGGCCTGAAGGTGCGGGGACCAGCCATGCGGCGTCCCAAGTGGCGAATTCTCCCAGTTCATCGTTTGGAGCAGACGGCCAATCTCACCGCCATTGAGCAGGAAGCTCAGCGGTGTGGAGGCGTCGTCGATTAGAGGGGTTTGAAGCGATCTCATGTCAGGGGAATCCGCGGCACAGGCCAGCCATCTCTGGATAAGAGGCATTGATTCGCGGTTCGTTCCACTGAGATTGATCAGTCGTTCAATGTCAGCGCTGACCGCCCCGCGCAGTCAATCTGCCAGAGGGATGCTTAACTGCCCTCCGGCAGCAGGCTACGGTCGAACATGAATGGCCCCTGCCCTTGCGCCATGTATTGGTACAGTTGCTGCGGACGCCCCATGGGTGGCTGATTCTTTTCGCCTGTGTCCCTGACCCAGCCGAGCACGCGCAAACGCTCCAGGCGCTTGCGCAGCGACGTTGCATTTACAGGCTGGCCCAGGCACGCCTGCATGGCCCCCAGCGCGTCGAGCACGGTGAACCGGGTGTCGAGCAGGTACAACGGCAAACTGCTGTAGACGGACTTGGCCGCGAGCCGCTCACAGGCTCGGCGCGCCAACAAGTTGTGATCGAATGGCAGCAGCACCCTGCTATCAGCCACGTCGGCGAGGTCGAAAAAGGCTAGTTGCTCATCCTCGACTTCCTGGCGGGCGGGCAACAGCGCCAAATAGCAGGTGCTCAATGACCAACCCCGCGGATCCCGAAAGGCATTGCCTTCAGTGCCGACTTGCTCCAGATAGTGTGGCTGGACGCGCGCTTTTTCGCTCAAGGCGCGATGGGCTGCGCTCTGGAGGCTGGTATCAGGCGTGCGCCCATTGATGATCACCCCAGGCAGTGCCCATTGGCCCTGATGCGGTTCTCGCTCACGGCGATGCAAAAGCACCTGCAGGTGCTCGCTGCCGGGCGGCAGGCGCAGCGCGACGATGTCGACGCTTGCCAGGACTTCAGCTGTACTCACTCGTAACTCCTTGACCGAAGCCTTTTATAGTTCACCAGAGCGAATAAGTAAATCGGCCGTAACGTCCAGATAATGGATGCTTGACACATATACAACACCAGGTGGATTATGTAGCCATTCCAGCGAGGAGAACCTCCATGAAAATCGCCAGCTTCGATGTCGACGCACAAATAGGCTTCACGTGCCATGCGCCCCAGGAACTCCCAGTCCCCGAGGGTCATGAAATCGCACCAGACCTCAACGTCATGGCACAGCGGGCCGACCTGCGACTGGGCAGCAAGGATGCGCATCCCGCCAATGCCGCGTGGGTAGTGGCCCAAGCCACGCAGATGCTGCAGCCGCTGACCCTGGCCAACGCGGACCTCACTTGGGTCAGCCATTGCGTCCCTGGCACTCCCGGTTTCGAGCTGCTGCCAGGCCTGCCTGCCCCCATCGAGTACGACTATTTCGTGTGGAAAGGCGTGGAGCCCGACCTGCATCCCTATGGTGCCTGCTACCACGACTTGGCCGAGCGCCGCTCCACCGGCGTCATCGAATACCTCAAGGTGCATCAGGTGGGTGCTGTGATCGTTGGCGGGCTCGCACTGGACTACTGCGTGCGCACCACTGCCCGACAATTGCGCCAGGCCGGGTTCGAGGTGCTGCTGTACCTACCGGCCTGCCGCGCCCTGAGCCAGGCCGGTGCGATAGAGGCCTGCGGCGCCCTGGCTGCCGACGGTGTGAAGCTATGCGGCGACGAGTCGGCCCTCGACCATCAACTGGCCCTGATCCAGGAGCAAGCAGCATGAGTGACAGCGTATTTGGCCCCCGTATCGTTCAGAACTTGCTGGACACCGACTTCTACAAGATCACCATGATGCAGGCGGTGCTGCACAACTACCCCAATGCCGAGGTGGAGTGGGAATTTCGCTGCCGCAACGGTGAGAACCTGGCCCCGTATCTCGCAGAAATCCGCTACCAGGTCGAGCAACTCGCCGAAGTCACCGTCACCCAGGATCAGCTTGCTTACCTTGAGAAGATTCCCTTCATCAAGCCTGACTTCATTCGCTTTCTTAGCCTGTTCCGCTTCAACTTGCGCTACGTGCATGTTGGCCTGGACGACGCCGGCCAGCTTGCGATACGCGTACGCGGCCCCTGGTTGCACGTCATCCTGTACGAAATCCCGTTGCTGGCGATCATCAGCGAAGTCCGCAACCGTTACCGCTACCGGGAGGTGGTGATCGAGCAGGTACGCGAACAGTTGTACCGCAACCTCGACTGGCTCAAGGCCCAGGCCAGCAGTGATGAATTGGCGGGCTTTCAGCTGGCGGATTTCGGCACTCGTCGACGCTTCTCCTATCGGGTGCAGGAAGAGGTGGTGCACATCCTCAAGCGCGATTTCCCAGGCCGCTTCGTCGGCACCAGCAACGTGCACCTGGCCCGGGAATACGAGCTACGGCCAATTGGTACCATGGCCCACGAATGGTTCATGGCCCACCAGCAGCTGGGTCCTCGCCTGGTGGACAGCCAGGCTGCAGCCTTGGAGTGCTGGGTGCGCGAGTATCGCGGCCTGCTCGGTATCGCGCTGACCGACTGCATCACCATGGATGCCTTCCTTGGGGACTTCGACCTCTATTTCGCCAAGCTCTTCGACGGCCTGCGTCACGACTCGGGCGACCCGCTGGCGTGGGCGGAGAAAGCCATCGCGCACTACCACCGGCTGGGTATCGACCCGAAGACCAAGACCCTGATCTTCTCAGACGGCCTGGACATGCCCAAGGCGCTTGGGCTTTACCGCGCGCTGCACGAGCGCATCAACGTGAGTTTTGGCATCGGGACGCGCCTGACCTGCGACATCCCGGGGGTCGAGCCGATGAACATGGTGATCAAGATGACGGCCTGCAACGGTGCACCGGTGGCCAAGATTTCGGACAGCCCAGGCAAGACGCAGTGCCGGGATGAAAATTTCGTGGCCTATTTGAAGCACGTATTCAACGTAGGCGCGTGACTTTCTGCAGGTGGCATTGCTAGGCCCGTGTACGTATCATGCTGCCCGGTTCAACAATCACCTGCCCTTTCAGCACACCAGGAGAAAGATCGCGATATGGACATCAAATTGGCAAAGCTGGTCACGGCAATGGGCTTGGCAGCCTTGCTCGCAGGCTGCAGTGAAGAAACGGTGCCCGAGCCGACCGCTGAGAACTGCACCCCGCAGATGCAGAAGAAAATTCTGGCGGATTTGTCCAAAGAGGCCAATCGCAATACCTTTACGGCCAATTGCAACAGCTTCCTCCAAGCCCGCAAGCATACCGACTGGACCTTCAAGAAGAGCCCGAAAGACGACTTCTGATGAGGTAGCGGCGGCCCTGACAGCACACGTGCCGCGTGGCAGTCGGGCTGCCTTGCGGCGATGTCTGCAGGGACGGGCGCATGTGTCATGAAGTGCCGGTGGTGGGTGAGCGTGAAACGTGGGTCGAAGCCCCGGAAAAGGCCACACAAAGCTCGTGAAAGCGGGCAGCCGCTCGAGAGGGTGAGCCTGCGTGGGGCAGGACTATCGAAAACCGGCGAACCAGTGAACGCGGCCCCACCTGGACCTTGCGTAAAACCATCCCTTCGTGACGAATCGACATGGCAGACACGAAACCTACGCCCATACCGGCGCGTACTGCTTCCTTCACCCCCTCCACGCCGGCGATCTCCAGGCCAATCCGCATCTGTAGTTGACTGTTGGCAAACGCTTGCTCGACGACCTGACGCACGCCCGAGCCCTGCTCACGCAGCACTATTGGGAAGTCGGCCACCTCCTTCAAGGCGCGAGGTTCGGCGCAAGCCAAGGGGTGTGCAACCGGGACAATGGCGACGATTTCGTCCTCCAGCCACTCGGTCACGCCAGTGCCCACGGGCAGGTCTCGCCCCGGCGGCCCTTCGATCAACGCCAAATCCACGTCACCCAAGGCGGTGACGATTTCAGCAGTGTTGCCCTGTATGGTGCTGATCACCACCTCCGGGTAGCGTGCCTTGAACTGGGCGATCAGGTACGGCAGCACGTAGCTTGCAGGCGTAGTGCTGGCACCGATCCGCAAGGTACCGCGCTGAAGGCCGCGCATCGCTTCGCGAAGTGACCGCGCCTGATCGAACGTATCGCGCAGGCGGGTCGCATGCGCCAGTAGCTGTTCACCTGCTGCTGTCAGGCGCACCCCGCGCCCTGCCCGATGATAAAGAGGCTCGCCAAACGCCTCCTGAAGGAGTTTAAGTTGGCCAGACACCGCTGGCTGAGACAGATGCAGGGCCATTGCGGCATGGCTGATGTTGCCGTGCTCGGCCACGACGGCGAAAGTTATAAGCTGTTCTGGAGTCATCCCGGAAAACTATCAGCTAAGTGGATATTTTTCATCCCTAATTACGATTTTTCATAAGCTTATAACCAACATACCGTGGTGCTCATTGATTCCAGTTGCTGGAGAATTCCATGACACCTGCCCCTTATACGCCATCTGACGCACCTGCCGCGCACCGCTGCGCAACGCTCAAGGGTGTGCTTTTGGTTACCGTTCTTGCGTTGGGCATCAGCCAAGCGGCTGCCCTACCCCTTTTCGTCCAGCTTGGCCTCAGCCCGTTGATCCTCGGCATCGTGGCCGGCGCGTTCGTTGGCAATGTGCTGAAAGATCGCCTGCCGGCCTGCTATGCACAGGGCATACACTTCTGCGCCCGGGCCCTGCTCCGGGTTGCCGTCGCCTTGTTCGGCCTGCGGATCAGCTTGCAGGAAATTGCACACGTTGGCTGGCCTGGCCTGGTGATCTCGCTGCTGGTGATCAGCAGCACATTGGCGATAGGACTGTGGTGTGGCATGAAACTGCTCGGGCTTGACCGCGAGACTGCTCTGCTTACAGCTGCGGGCAGCGCCATCTGCGGGGCTGCGGCCGTTTTGGCCTTTGAATCGGCACTGCGCAGCGCGCCGCATAAAAGTGCAGTGGCCGTAGGCAGCGTGGTGCTGTTCGGCACGGCGTCGATGTTTTTCTATCCCTTTCTGATTCGGGCTGGCTGGCTGCACCTGGATGCCCAGACCGCTGGGCTTTGGCTGGGCGGCACCCTCCATGAAGTGGCTCAAGTAGTCGGCGCTGCCAGTACCCTTGGCCCTGATGCCAGCCATGTGGCAACCATCGTGAAAATGACGCGTGTGATGCTGCTGGTGCCTGTCTTGTTACTGGTTGGCTTGTGGATCAGCCGAACCCCAAAATCCGGCTTGGCGTCAGGCAAGGGTCGGCTCACGGTGCCGTGGTTTGCGTTCGGGTTTCTGGCACTGGTAGCGGTCAATTCGCTGGAGGTTCTACCTTTGAGCCTGCGCGAAGCCGTCAACGGCCTGGACACCTTTGCGTTGACCATGGCCATGACGGCATTGGGCATGGAAACCCGCTTCGAACAGATACGCCACGCCGGGCCTCGCGTGCTGGCAACGGGGGCAATCCTCAACGTGTGGCTGTTTGGGGGCGGCTTGGCCATTACCCTGGCCGTGCAGCGGCTGCTGGGGTGATTGTTTCGCAACGCGCGCCGCTGAGGCCGCCATGAAGTGCCGGGCTTTTTTTGCATGCCTCTCGTTGCCGCTTCCATTTCTCGGTATGGTGTGGTCAAAGAAGGATGTTTTACCCGCACAGGAAAGACTTAGATGCCCCAACGCCATGTCATCAATGCATCCGTCAGCCCCAAAGGCAGCCTAGAAACGCTGTCCCAACGTGAAGTACAGCAACTGAGCGAAGCCGGCTCCGGCACTCTTTACACCCTGTTCCGCCAGTGCGCCCTGGCCATCCTCAACACCGGCGCCCATGTCGACAATGCCAAGACCATCCTCGAGGCCTACCAGGATTTCGAAGTGCGCATCCATCAGCAGGACCGAGGCGTTCGCCTGGAGCTGCTGAACGCCCCGGCAGATGCCTTCGTCGATGGTGAAATGATCGCCAGCACCCGGGAGATGCTCTTCAGCGCCTTGCGCGATATCGTGTATACCGAAAGCGAGCTGGCCAGCCAGCGCATCGATCTGGAAAGCTCCCAGGGCATCACCGATTACGTGTTCCACTTGCTGCGCAACGCCCGCACCCTGCGTCCTGGCGTCGAGCCGAAGATGGTGGTGTGCTGGGGCGGTCACTCGATCAGCACCGAGGAATACCAGTACACCAAGAAGGTGGGCCATGAGCTGGGCCTGCGTAAGCTGGACGTGTGCACCGGTTGCGGCCCTGGCGTCATGAAAGGCCCGATGAAAGGTGCCACCATTGCCCATGCCAAACAGCGCATGCAGGGCAGTCGCTACCTGGGCCTGACGGAACCGGGCATCATTGCCGCCGAGGCGCCCAACCCGATCGTCAACGAACTGGTGATCCTGCCAGATATCGAGAAGCGCCTGGAGGCGTTCGTGCGGGTCGGTCACGGCATCATTATCTTCCCGGGCGGTGCAGGCACGGCAGAAGAATTCCTGTACCTGCTGGGTATCCTGATGCATCCGGATAACCAGGATGTACCCTTCCCGGTCGTGCTGACGGGCCCACGCAGTGCAGAGCCCTACCTGCAGCAATTGCATGCCTTCGTCGGCGCAACGCTCGGCGAGGCAGCGCATCGGTTGTACGAGATCATCATTGACGACCCGGCTGAAGTGGCGCGCCACATGGTCGAAGGGCTCAAGCAGGTCAAACAGTTCCGTCGCGAGCGCAACGATGCGTTCCATTTCAACTGGTTGCTGCGGATCGAAGAGAGCTTCCAGCGACCCTTCGACCCCACTCACCAGGCCATGGCTGACCTGGATCTGCGCCGCGAGTTGCCACCTCACGAACTGGCGGCCAATTTGCGCCGAGCGTTTTCCGGGATTGTGGCGGGTAACGTTAAGGACAAGGGCATTCGCCTGATTGAAGAGCACGGGCCCTACCAGATTCGCGGTGACAGCGCTGTATTGGATCCGCTGGGGCGTTTGCTGCAGGCATTCGTTGACCAGCATCGGATGAAGTTGCCGGGTGGGGCGGCTTATGTGCCTTGCTATCAGGTTGTGACTTGATTCACGCTTGACGGATAAAAGGGTCGCTGCAATGGATGGCGCAGCGGCCCC
>NZ_JBICMI010000060.1:0-565 GCF_043106155.1 Pseudomonas sp. FYR_7 | reverse complement strand
TCGTTGGCACCGTGGTCGAGTTCGCGCACGGCCGTAGTCAGGGTTTGCTGCGGCTCGGGGTCGTGGCCGATACCCTGGTTTTCGCCGGCCACCTGGCCGAGATTGCGGGCCAGTTCCAGCGCGCTCTCCAACAGGGCGATGGCCTGGTCGCGGACAAGATGGCCGCCGCCTGCACCGGGCTGGGCCTCGGTTGAGAGCAGCAGGCCTCTGGCCGCGCGCAGGGCGGCGCTGGCATCGGTGCGCAGCTCGAAGCCCTCGCCACGGGGTTCGCCGCCCTTGGGTCGCGGGTGGGTGAGGTAGCCCAGGTGGAGGGCCGTGTCGGCATGGTCGCTCATCAGCGCGGCGCTGATCTCGCCATGGGTGTCGTCGATGCGCAGCTCGTTGGCACGGCCGGCCTGATGCTCCTTGCTGCGGATGGCGCTGAGGGTCTTGTGCACCGGCAGCTTGTAGGGAGTGGGATGGGTGGCCGGGTAGGCGCGGCCGGTGACGATGGGCTGGTCGCAGTCGCCGTCGAGGAAGTCGACGATGACCTCGTGGCCGATACGCGGGATGGCGATATGGCCCC
>NZ_JBICMI010000059.1:0-10070 GCF_043106155.1 Pseudomonas sp. FYR_7 | reverse complement strand
GAGCAAAGTATCGAGGGTGAGCAATTGAGCTGCGCCCTAAAAGTGGACGGATGTCCAACATTTGGGGCGCAGCTCAAATACCTGTGGGAGCGGCCTCGCGCCGCGATGGGCCGCACAGCGGCCCCAGGATTTCAGCCCCACATGGCCGGTCGCCGGCCTCCAGACCAGATACTCACTGCTCTGAACCGCGTTGCGCCTCATCCTCTCGGGTCGCCTGTTCCCCGGCTTGCAAGGCCGTTTCGACGAAGGTGGCGATGCAGGGGTTGTGATTGTCGGCCTTCCACACGGCCACCACTTCGATCACCGGTGCTTCGCGCAGGGGCCTGAAGCTGGTACTGGCCAGGCGCATGTTGCGCATCGACCGGGGGACCATCGCCACCCCCAGGCCTTCGCCCACCAGGTTGACGATGGTCTGCTGCATGTTGATCTCAAGGCCGATGTTGGGGGTGACTCCATGCTGTAGGCAGTAGTTGCAGATCATGTCATGCAGGGCAGGGGCAATACGCCGTGGCACGATGATGAAGGTTTCACCGGCAAGCTCACGTGGCTCCACGACGGTTTGCTCGGCCAGGCGGTGGCCGGGCGGCAGTACCAGGGTCATTTCCTCGCGGTACAGCGTGACGGTTTCCAGGCCTGTGCAGTCCTGAGGCCGGTACATGATCGCTACATCCTTGTTGCCACTGGTAATGTCCTGGGCCAGGTCCAATGGCAGCGTCTCGGTCAACTTCAAGTTCACCTGGGGGAACAGCGCGGCATAACGGCGGGTGATCGCCGGTGTGATGCTGTAAGCGGTGGACATCATGAACCCCACGGAAAGTGCCCCTGCCGCACCGCGCGCGGCGGCCAGTGCATTGCGCTTGGCTTGCTCGAAGGCTGCGAACACCGTGCCGGTATCGAGGTAGAAGCGCTGGCCGGCCTCCGTCAGCTCGACCCTGCGCCGGGAGCGGTCGAACAGCTTGACCCCAAGCTCTTCCTCCAGAAGCGCAATTTGCCGCGACAGCGGTGGCTGTGAAATATGCAGGCGCTCGGCCGCTCGGCCGAAGTGAAGGGTTTCGGCCAGCGTGCGGAAGTACTGCAGATGCCTGAGCTCAATCATGATGCTCTCGAAGGTATCAGTCGATGCATGATTATGTATTGGAAAATATAACTGCGCCTCCCTAATGTGAACCGTGCAACGTCATTCGGCCGAGGCGGCGTCACAAGCCCGCCAGTCGACATAGTCAAAAGCTATAGAACAAGAAAAAGGTGACGCTAATGACCGCTTGTAACCCTGCCGTTCGTGCGCTCCAACCCGTCGTGGAGGCGTGCAACATCGCTCAAGACAGTGACCCTGTGGTGCGTCAGGCCTTTAACCGGGCCTTGCGGCTGATAGAGCGTGGCATTGCCGTACTGATCCGCGGAGAGACCGGTACCGGCAAGGAAATTCTCGCCCGCGCCCTGCACGCGCACAGTCAACGCCGCGGTGCACAACTGGTGGCGCTCAATTGCGCGTCCATTCCCGAAACCCTCATCGAAAGCGAGCTGTTCGGCTATAGCCGCGGGGCGTTCTCGGGTGCTTTACCGGGCGGCAAGAAAGGCAAGGTTCAGCAAGCCGATGGCGGCGTGCTGTTTCTCGATGAAATCGGCGACATGCCCCTGGAACAACAGACGCGCCTGCTACGGGTGATTGCCGAACGTGAGGTAACGCCCCTGGGTGCCGAGCGCAGCATCCCAGTCAACTTTGCGCTGGTTTGCGCGACGCACCAGGACCTCTCGGCACGGGTTGCCGAGGGCAGTTTCCGCGAGGACCTGTTCTATCGCATCGCCACGGGCGTGGTGCAGTTACCGCCGCTGCGCGAGCGCCAGGACCGTGGCGAGCTGTTGTGCAACATGGTGGCCCATGAATTGCCAGGCTGTGATCCACGCCAGGTACTGGCGCAGGTGTGGAGCTTGCTGATGGCCCACTCCTGGCCGGGGAATCTGCGCCAGATGCGGGCGGTCGTGCGTTACGCCTGCGCCGTGATGGAAGGCCCGCGAATGCTGCGCAGCGATCTGCCGCTGGACTTCATCGAGCAGTGCCAGACCCCGGCTGCGTTGCCTGCCAACATCACGCCCATCCGCCGGGCGGCGCCTTCAGGCGATGAGCGCAGTGAGGTGTTACAGGCCTTGCAGAGCTGCCGCTGGAACATGTCGGCGGCGGCCCGCGCTCTGGGGATCTGCCGGCCCTCGTTGTACCGGGTGATGCGCCGGCTGGACATTCCCCCGCTCAAGGAGCAGTTGGCGCTCGGCGCCTGCGGCACCGCGTGATGCCCTGACCCTCCAGTACCTTAGACGACCGCCTGCTGCCAATGAGCAGGCGCGCCTGGCTGCGGCCATTTTTTGATGGATGACGACCATGAGCACTCCCGTTGTGCATGCTGCACTCAATTTCACCCTGACCGGCCGCACGGCCCTGGTAACGGGCGCCGCCCGTGGCATTGGTCATGCGATCGCCACGGCACTGGGCCAGGCCGGTGCCCGAGTAGGGGTGTGCGATTTGGATGCCGAGGCGGCCGAGACGGCTGCGGCTCGGTTGCGAGAAGCCGGGATCGAGGCGGTTGGCGTGGGAGCGGATGTTGCCGATGAGGTTCAGGTCCAGGCCATGGTGAACCAGGTGGAAGCCTTGTTGGGAGGGGTCGACATCCTGGTCAACAACGCAGGCATCGTCTCGACTGGCCCTTTGCTGGAGGTCACCACCGCGGAATGGAACCGGGTGATGGCCATTGACCTGAACAGCGTGTTTTTCTGCGCCAAGGCCGTGCTGCCGGGCATGATGGCGCGCCAAAGCGGGCGCATCATCAATATCGCATCGGTGGCAGGTAAGCGTGGGGGTGGCTTGCTGGGTAATAGCTGCTACGCGGCGGCCAAAGGCGCGGTGATCGCCTTGACCAAAGGACTGGCGCGAGAAGCCGGCCCCTATGCCATCACCGTCAACGCGGTGTCGCCGGCACTGACCGACACCGAGATGACCAGCGCGCTGGCGCCTCAGGCCAGGGCAGAAGTGCTCGCACAGATGCCGCTTGGCCGCGCCGGCACGCCCCGCGACATCGCCGCCGCCGTATGCTTCCTGGCCTCGCGGGAGGCCGGGTTCGTGACCGGCGAGATCATGGACGTCGATGGCGGGTTCATGCGCGACTGATTCGGTCTGGGCAGGGCACAGGCTAGTTCAGCTCCCACCCCATATACCCTTGCCGGGCAAGCGTGCGCGATCATGGGGCAGCCTGAAGTCCAGCAGCGGCCCCTTTGGCACGATGCCATTGGGGTTGATGGTGGTATGGCTGAGGTAGTAATGGTTCTGGATGTGCTGCATGTTCACCGTGTCGGCTACCCCTGGCCATTGATACAACTCGCGCAGCCAGTGGGTCAGGTTGGGGTAGTCGCTCAGACGGCGCAGGTTGCACTTGAAATGGCCGTGGTAAACGGCATCGAAGCGCACCGCCGTGGTGAACAGGCGTACGTCGGCCTCGGTGAGGTACTCGCCTGCCAGGTAGCGGTGTCGGCTAAGCACATCTTCGAGGTGATCCCATTCGCTGAACACCTCGTCGAAGGCCGCTTCGTAGGCCTGCTGTGTCGTCGCAAAGCCTGCGCGGTAAACGCCGTTGTTGATGGCCGGGTAGATGCGTTCGTTCAAGGCGTCAATGTCCGCTCGCAACGGTTGCGGGTAGAAGTCGAGCAGGTTGCCGGTCAGCGAATTGAAGTCATGGTTGAAGATCCGCACGATCTGCGCCGACTCGTTGTTGACGATGTGGTTCTCTTGTTTGTCCCACAGCACCGGTACGGTCACGCGCCCGGTGTAATGAGGGTCGTCCTGGGTGTAGCGCTGGTGCAGGTACTGGAGCCCGTCGAGGTGATCGCCCGAAGAGCCGTTCTGGCGGTCGAAGGTCCAGCCGTCACCTTGCATCAACCAGCTGACCACCGACACGTCGATCAGCGGCTCGAGGCCTTTGAGCGCGCGCATGATCAGAGTGCGATGAGCCCAGGGGCAGGCCAGCGAAACATACAGGTGGTAACGCCCCGGCTCAGCGGCAGGCAATGGGTTGCGCCGCTGTGAGTCCTCACGCTTGAACGCGCCATCCTTGCCATTTTCGTACCACTGGTCATGCCAGCGACCGTCGACCAACAGGCCCATGATGAGCTCCTTAACAAAAGCGATTTGTCTTTGGAGCCCAGTCTAGAGAAAGACGTTCGAAGCAATAGCGCAAAGAGTGGGGCGGTATGATCGGTTAAATCGATCGATTGCGATCAGCCCACCACGCTTGCGCGCGGGCAAACGCCTGCTCGCGGTCTTGCCCCAACCCGCGAAGCGCCAGCGCCATGGTGGCCAGCACTGCTTTTTGGGCATAGCTGTCTTCAACCTCACCTCGCCAGAAGGCCAGCATGTGCTCAGGCTCAAGCGTTGCCGGCTTGACGTGGCGCCGCTCGCTCAGGGCAGGCCATTCTTCGTCCCAGGCTTTGCCGTCAGTGGTGCCGTAGAGATGGCTGAGCACATCCGGGTTCACCTCGATTTCGCCACCATCACCCTTGATCACGATCGCATGATCGCCCAACAAGCGACTGGCCTCGCGGTGTACGGCCTGGTAACCCGGGTGGAAGATGCTCTGCAGGCCACAGCGTGCGCCGAGCGGGTTCAGCACCCGTGCGAGGGAGTGGATCGGCGAGCGCAGGCCCAGAATGTTCCGCAGGTCGATCATGCGCTGAAGTTCAGGCGCCCAGTCCTGCAGTGGGAAAAAGGCCAGGTGGTGCTGGTCCAGGGCCTCACTGACGGCCTGCCAGTCGCGGCACAGGGGAATGTGCAGCAGCGTGAGCAGTTGTTCGCTGTACAGGCGGCCTGCGGTGTGCGCACCGCCACCGTGCATCAGGATACGCACCCCATTGCCGGCCAGGCACTTGGCGGCCAACAGGTACCAGGGCAGATGGCGCTTCTTGCCGGCATAGCTCGGCCAGTCGATGTCCACGGCCATGGCAGGCGCTTGCAAGTGCGCGCGCAGCGCTTCGGTGAAGCCGGCGAGCTCTTCTGCGCTTTCTTCCTTGTGCCGTAGCAGCATGAGAAAGGCGCCCAGCTGCGCGTCTTCGACTTTACCCTCAAGCAGCAAGGTCATGGCGGCGCGGGCTTCTTCGCGTGTCAGGCCGCGCGCGCCACGCTTGCCTTTGCCGAGGATGCGCACGTACTCGGCGAAGGGGTGTTCAGCGGGGGTTTCCAGGGTAAGCGGGCGTAGGCTGGTCATATGCAATTGGTCGGCTTGGGCAGGCCCGCCAGTTTGGCGGCAAGTTTGGCGGGAGTGCCATTGAACAGGCGATTGAGATGGGCGCTATTGCCCTTTTCCGGGCCTAGCTTGAGCGCTGCGTATTTGATCAGGGGGCGCGTGGCGGGCGAGAGCTGATACTCCTGGTAGAACGCGCGCAGCAATGACAGGATTTCCCAGTGGTCAGGCGTCAGGTCAATGCCTTCGCGGGTGGCCAAGCCTTGCGCGGTGGCCGTTGACCAATCCTCAAGGTTGACCAGAAAGCCGTCCTGGTCCAGGGCAATGGCCTTGCCTTCGATATCGAGCGTGTTCATAACCAGCTGTTGACCTTGTCATGGTGCAGGGACAGCGCAACGAAGCCTGGGTAGTCGACCGTCGTTGCCAGCGAGGACGCAATGGCCCTGGCCTGAATGTCTTCTTCCAGTGCATAAAGGCGACCGATTAACTGGGCCTGCTCCAGCAAACGCAACGGCTCGCTGCCTGGGAGCAGGGCGTAGACCGCATCGCCACACAGCAGCACGGCGTCTTCGCTGCCGAGCAAGCGCAGGCAGCTGTGAAGGCGTTCGTCACCAAACGGGGAGTGGGCTATTACATGCAAGGTTGTCATCAGAGCGTCACCACTTCGTCGAACTGTGCGATCAAAGCCGCAAGCTGCGCATCGTCAAGTACCTCTACCGGCAGGCCAAGGCTTGCGTGCGTCATGCCGCGCCGAGCCAGGCTATGGCCACAGACGTACAACGCGTCTACGCCGAACATGGGCAGTGCCTGCAGGTTGGCAGCCAGGTTTTTTTGCTCGAGGGCGGTAGGGTGCTGGTCGCAGGCCAGCTGGAACACGCCATCGTCCAGGAACAGCACGCCCAGCGGCAGATCGAAGGCGCCGCCGGCCAGGACGATATCCAGCGCTTCGCGGGCAGACAGCCCGCTCCAGGGCGCCTGGCGACTGATGATCAACATGGACTTGGCCATTCAGTCGCCTCCAAAGCAGATCAGCCGGTCGGCCGTTTGCGCCGCTTCATGCAACTGACCAAGCCCGGACAGTTCCCAGGGTTGCTGCAGATTCACGGCAGGGCGTTGATAGCGGCTGGCTTCGCGTTCGTCCAGTACGCCACGACGCAGGGCGGCGGCGATGCACACCACTGCATCGAGCTGATTGGCCTGAACGAACGTGCGCCATTGCTGCGCAATGTCCTGTTCGTCCTGAGGGGCTACCACGTTGGACGATGCACTGTGCACCCCGTCCTGGTAGAAGAACAAGCGGGTGATGCCGTGCCCCGCAGCCAGCGCTGCCTCGGCAAAGCGCAGCGCCCGGCGGGAAGCGGGTGCCTGTGCGGGGGAAAACACCGCGATAGCAAATTTCATGGCGAACTCGTGCTATTGAATCGCGCCATGATAAACAAAAAGGCCTGACTGCTGCAGGCCCGTGGTATTCAGGCCTTTGCCTGGCCCTCGGGCAGGAACCAGTTGAGTACCAAGGCACAGATGCCTCCGGTAGCAACACCTGACTCCATCACGTTGCGAATCGCCGCTGGCATATGGGCAAGAAATTCGGGTACCTGCGCTACGCCCAGGCCCAAGGCCAGCGATACGGCGATGATCAACAAGGCGCGGCGATCGAGCCGGGTGCTGGCCAGGATATTGATACCCGAGGCTGCCACTGCGCCGAACATGACCATGGCCGCGCCGCCCAGCACAGGCTCTGGAACCGCCTGAATCACCCCGGCAACGCTTGGGAACAAGCCCAGCAGTATCAGCATCCCCGCAATCCATACGCCGATGTGACGGCTGGCGATACCGGTCAGCTGAATGACGCCGTTATTCTGGGCGAAGATCGAGCTTGGGAACGTATTGAACACGCCAGCCAGCAGTGAGTTGGCGCCGTTGACCAGCACGCCACCCTTGATGCGCTGCATCCACACCGGGCCTTCCACGGGCTGGCGCGAGACCTTGCTGGTGGCGGTTACATCACCGATGGCCTCCAGAGAGGTCACCAGGTAGATCACCAGCATCGGGATGAACAGTGCCCAGGAAAAACCGAGGCCAAAGTGCAAGGGTGTCGGCACTTGGAACAGCGCGGCCTCGTGCATGCCGGTGAAGTCCAGGCGGCCCAGATAGCCGGCCAGGGCATAGCCCGCCGCCAGCGCGATGACGATGGCGCAACTGCGCAGCCAGACCACCGGTATGCGGTTGAGGATGACGATGATCGCCAGTACCACGCCTGACAGCAGCAGGTTCTCGCCGTTGGCAAAGGTCCCGTTGGCCATGGCGCCAAAACCACCGCCCATGCTGATCAGGCCGACCTTGATCAGCGTCAGGCCAATCATCAGCACCACGATGCCGGTCACCAGCGGGGTGATCAGCCGTTTGACGAAGGGCAAGATGCGCGAGACGCCCATCTCGACGAATGAGCCTGCAATGACCACGCCGAAAATGGCGGCCATGACGCCTTCCACAGGCGTGCCTTGCTTAACCATCAAGGCCCCGCCAGCAATCAGCGGGCCGACGAAGTTGAAGCTGGTGCCTTGCACGATCAGCAAGCCGGCACCGAAAGGGCCGAAGCGTTTGCACTGGATGAAGGTGGCGATGCCGGAGATGACCAGAGACATGGACACGATCAGGTTGGTATCCCGGGCAGAGACGCCCAACGCCTGGCAGATCAGCAGGCCAGGGGTGACGATCGGCACAATGATCGCCAGCAGGTGTTGCAGCGCTGCCAGCAAGCCGATGAGCAGCCGTGGCTTGTCTTCCAGACCCAGTACCAGTTCGTTGTCAGGCGCTGTTGCACCTGGGCTGTGTTCCTGTGAGCTCATTGCGCAGCGCTGCCCGTCTATAAAAAAGGAGCGCATTCTACGGGCAGAATAGGGAATGCGGTAGGGGAATACCGGTTAGCCGCCTGTTCGACGATCATCGCCTTTGTTACCTGACTTTTAGGTCAATAAGTATGGGCGCTGTACCGCTTTCAGACCGTGCATATTCGGTAAAAACCGCAGGCACAAAAAAGCCCGCGTAAGCGGGCTTCTTTGGACACAACGTTGGATTAGTCGTCACGACCCATGATGCCGAACAGCTGCAGCAGGCTGATGAACAGGTTGTAGATCGAAACGTACAAGCTGATGGTCGCCATGATGTAGTTGCGTTCACCACCGTGGATGATGGCGCTGGTCTGGAACAGGATGCATACCGACGAGAACAGCACGAAGCCGGCGCTGATAGCCAGTTGCAGGCCGCTGATCTGGAAGAAGAAGCTGGCCACGACCGCACCCAGCAGGACGAAGAAGCCTGCGGTGATGAAGCCGCTGAGGAAGCTCATGTCCTTGCGGGTGATCAGCACGTAGGCCGACAGGCCACCGAACACCAGCGCCGTCATGGCAAAGGCCGAACTGACCACTTCGGCGCCGCCGCTCATGCCCAGGTAGCGATTGAGGATAGGGCCGAGAATGAATCCCATGAAACCGGTGAGGGCGAAGGTGGAAACCAAGCCCCACACCGAGTCGCGCAGCTTGGCGGTGAGGAAGAACAAGCCATAGAAGCCGATCAGCACGACGAACACGTTCGGGTAGGCGAACCGCATCTGTTGTGAGATGAAGGCCATCAGGCCGCTGAATGCGAGGGTAAGTGCCAGCAGGCTGTACGTGTTGCGCAGGACCTTGCTGATCTCCTGCTGCTCGACCTGCTGGCCGTGATGTACGGCATAATCCTGTTCGCGCATGGCGACACTCCTTGGTGAACCTGTGATATGAAACGTCGAAGATGGTAGGAGTCTACCAGAGCTCCTGCAAGCCGCGACACAGAGAGTTTGACAGCGTGTTTCATTCCGGTATTATGGCGGCCGCAAAGCAGCTGGAAGCGTGGCCGAGTGGTTTAAGGCAACGGTCTTGAAAACCGTCGATGGGCAACTATCCTAGAGTTCTTATCTAAGGCCAATCCCAGCTGCATGCTTCAGTCAGTATTCCAGATGCATCCGGGGAATTGGCAGAGTGGTTGAATGCACCGGTCTTGAAAACCGGCGAACGTGAGAGCGTTCCCAGGGTTCGAATCCCTGGTTCCCCGCCAAATCGCAGTAAATAAAGGGCTCAGAGAAATCTGGAGCCCTTTTTTGTTGCTCGAAATTCGACCTCTGACAGGCGCGATCACGAGCGCCTATCAAGTGTGCAATCAGCCAGATGAATGCTACTGCACCTCATTGCACCCTATTGAGATCGTAATCACCCAACTGCATGCTTTGGGAGGCGCTTTTAGGGTGCAATTGGCCATCAAAGTCTCTGCTCCCCTTAGGGCTCCCAAAGCTGAGCAAGCTTGAGTTAGGTAAAACCTAGCTGGTGGTTGCCTGGCCGTCGCTATGTGTGAGGAGCATCGACCCGGGTGTGTAGCCATCGGTGAGCGCTCGGAACTAAATGAGTGGGCGGCAGTGCTCGGTGTTCTGGGAAGGTACCAGGGCATCAGTTCCGGGTAATTGAAGGTGTGGGCGAGGTAGCGGTGCCATTCTCGTTAGGTGAGCAGCATATCCTCTTCGTAGCTCCTGAGCAGGCAGCTATTTCTGCGAGTAGATCTTGAGGTGGGTCAGCGGCGTGGGGGAAGAGCGTCCCTGAGATAGGGAAAAATTTGGGGGAGGGGGCTGAAACAGTGTCGCACTTGTACGTACAAACGTGGACGAAGCGGTTGTTAGTGATAGAACCTCGACACTGTCAGTTGCTGCGCTTACGTGCATCATACAGCTCATGAAACGTGTGTAGTGCAGCTATGACAGAATGCAGGGCTGTCTTAGGCTCTGTCTGAAATCCCAAGAAACTGAAATGTGGCCCCGGAACAGCC
>NZ_JBICMI010000058.1:0-15394 GCF_043106155.1 Pseudomonas sp. FYR_7 | reverse complement strand
TCGGGGATTTTTTTTGCAAGCAATCAGGCGCTGCCTAATCGAATCGGTAGATATCCATCCCCAGTGCACCCAAGGCAAAGCCTTGGTGCACCACACCAAAAGCCCCGCCCGCGCCTAGGGCGAAGAACAGCGGCAGCAGATGCTCATCGCTGGGATGGCTGCGCACGGCAAACGGCGCCTGCGCCCTGTAGTCGAGCAGGGCCTGGGAGTCGTCGATCTGCAATTTCTCAACCACCCAGTTCCTGAAGGCCAGCGCCCACGGTGCCATCTTGTCTGGCCCAGCCTGCCAGTCCAGTTCTCCAAGATTATGCGTGATGCTGCCAGAGCCAATCAGCAGGACATCCTCTTCGCGCAGCCCGGCCAGGGCCTGGCCAATGCGTACCTGCACCGTGGGGCCCAAATGGCTGGGCAAGGACACCTGCACCAGCGGGATCTGTGCCTGCGGATACATCAGCGATAACGGTACCCAGGCGCCATGATCGAATGGCCGCTCGGCGTCTGGGTGAGCGGGTAGCCCGGCCGCCTGCAAACGCTCACAGATACGTCGCGCCAGGTCCGGATCGCCCGGTGCTGGGTACTGCACGGCGTACAGCGCTGCAGGAAAGCCAGCAAAGTCATGCCAGGTGTCCGGCCTTGCGCCGCTCGTTACCGCCAGATCGCGGCTTTCCCAGTGGGCCGATACCACGACAATCGCACGTGGCGTAGGCAGCTGTTGGGCCAAGCGCGCCAGTGCAGGCCCGCTAGCGCCGGGTTGCAATGCCAACATGGGTGAGCCGTGGGAGATGAACAAGCTGGGCAGCATGGCAGGGTCCTGAGGGTTAAGATGCACGCATCTTCGGCCAAGCCTTGATCGAATCCAAATCAAGTTATGGCTATGAACCATCGAATAATCGGGAGCAAACATGGAACCTGCATTCTGGCAGCAGCGGTGGGCCGACAATCAGATTGGCTTTCATCAAGCCCAGGTTAACCCCTACCTGCAGGCCTATTGGCCTGGCTTGCATCTGGCAGCCAACAGCAAGGTACTGGTGCCCTTGTGTGGCAAGAGTTTGGACGTACGGTGGCTGGCCGGGCAGGGGCACCGCGTGATGGGGGTCGAGTTGTCTCGTCGGGCAGTGGAAGATTTCTTCCGTGAACAGGGGCTTGAGGCACAGGTTTCACACACAGGTGCATTCGAAGTCTGGCGCCATGGGCCGATAGAGCTGTGGTGCGGCGACTTTTTTGCGTTGTCGCGCAGCGACGTGGGTGACTGTACTGCGCTCTACGACCGAGCGGCCTTGATCGCCTTGCCCTCGGCAATGCGGGAGCAGTATGTCCGAGCGCTAGCGGTTCTGTTGCCTGCCGGCAGCCAGGGGTTGGTGGTGACCTTGGACTATGACCAGGCGCTGGTGGCCGGGCCGCCGTTTTCGGTGAGCGACGACGCGTTGCGGCAAGGGTTCGCCGGCTGGCAAGTGGATGAGCTCGAGGCGGTGCAGGTGATCGAGCAGAGCCCGAAGTTCGTGCAGGCGGGAGCCTCGAGCTTGTGGGAGAGGGTCTATCGGGTCAGCCGTTGAAACCGTCACCCAGCCTTGCCGCGTTATCGAGCACTCACAAAAAAGGCGACCGAGGTCGCCTTTTGCAGGGTGGGGCGGATCAACCGCGGCGGCGCAGGGCGTCGATGCGGTCTTCCAGCGGCGGGTGGCTCATCAGCAGGCCGGCCAGGCCCTGCTTGAGGCCGCCATTGATGCCAAAGGCCTTGAGCGTATCGGGCATGTGGACCGGCAGGCCCTGCTCCACACGCAGGCGCTGCAGGGCGCCGATCATGGCCGATGTGCCAGCCAGGCGAGCGCCGGCTTCGTCTGCGCGATACTCGCGGCGGCGCGAGAACCACATGACGATGATGCTGGCCAGAATGCCCAGAATCAGTTCGGCCACGATGGTCGCGACGTAGTAGGCGATACCCTGGCCTTCCTCGTTCTTGAAGATGACCTTGTCGACAAAGTTGCCGATGATCCGGGCGAAGAACATCACGAAGGTGTTCACCACGCCCTGGACCAGCGCCAGGGTGACCATGTCGCCGTTGGCAACGTGGCCGATCTCGTGCGCCAGCACCGCGCGCACTTCATCGGGCGAGAAACGCTCCAGCAGGCCCTGAGAGACCGCTACCAGCGCATCGTTACGGTTCCAGCCGGTGGCGAAGGCGTTGGCTTCATAGGCCGGGAAAATACCCACTTCCGGCATCTTGATGCCAGCCTCGCGGGACAACTCCTCGACCGTTTGCAGCAGCCACTGCTCATGACGGGTACGCGGCTGGCTGATGATCTGGGTGCCGGTGCTCATCTTCGCCATCCACTTGGAGATGAACAGCGAAACCAGCGAGCCGGCGAAACCGAACACCGCACAGAACACGAGCAGGCTGCCAAGGTCGAGGTCGACCCCGTTGGCCGCCATGAACCCGTTGAAACCGAACAGGCTCAGGGTAATGCTTGCAACCAGCACCACCGCAAGGTTGGTGGCCACAAACAACAGAATGCGCATCATGGTTGTTACGTTCTCCTGACGGATGAATTGTCGCTTACTGCGGGGTATATAAGGGGCCTGCCGCCGGGATTCAATCGACGGACTATTTCAAACTGTGTAAGCCGCAGTATGGCAGAGGAGGGGAAGCCGGCTGTGGGATAGAGCATTGCAGGATGTAAGAAACATGCTACGGCGCGCGCAAGGCTGCTCTTTTTCCTATGGCGGGCTCGCCAGCGCTCACAGCTTCAACCACGATTTCAGCCAACTGTGAGCGCCCGCGACGCGTGTGCTTACTGCGAATAGGTCCTGAGGAAATTGCCGATTCGTCCGATGGCTGCTTCCAGGTCATCTACGCGGGGCAGTGTCACCACACGGAAATGGTCCGGCCAAGGCCAATTGAACGCAGTGCCCTGGACGATGAGCAGCTTCTCGGACAGCAGCAGGTCCAAGGCAAATTTCTCGTCGTTGAGGATCGGGCAGACCTTCGGGTCGATCTTCGGGAACGCATACAGCGCGCCCATGGGCTTGACGCAGCTCACGCCAGGGATGTCGTTAAGCAGTTCATAGGTGCGGTTGCGCTGCTCCAGCAAGCGCCCCGGCGGCAGCACCAGGTCGTTGATGCTCTGGTAGCCACCCAGTGCTGTCTGAATGGCGTGCTGGGCCGGTACGTTGGCGCACAAGCGCATGTTGGCCAGCATGTCGATGCCTTCGATGTAGCTCAGGGCATGGTGCTTGGGCCCGGAAATGATCAGCCAGCCGGAGCGAAAGCCTGCCACGCGGTAGGACTTGGACAGGCCGTTGAAGGTCAGGCACAGCAAGTCCGGTGCCAGGGAGGCCGTGCTGATGTGCACCGCTTCGTCATAAAGAATCTTGTCGTAGATTTCGTCTGAGAACACCACCAGGTTGTGCTGGCGAGCCAGTTCCAGCATGCCCCGCAACAGCTCCTTGGAGTAGACCGCGCCCGTTGGGTTGTTGGGGTTGATGATGACCAGTGCCTTGGTGTTGGGGGTGATCTTGGCCTTGATGTCCTCAAGGTCCGGGAACCAGTCGGCTTGCTCGTCGCACAGGTAGTGCACCGGTTTACCACCGGCCAGGCTTACGGCTGCCGTCCACAGGGGGTAGTCGGGGGCGGGGATGAGCACCTCGTCACCGTTGTTCAGCAGGGCCTGCATCGACATGACGATCAACTCGGACACGCCGTTGCCCAGGTAGATGTCTTCGATGCCGACGCCTTCGATGCCCTTTTGCTGGCAGTACTGCATCACCGCCTTGCGTGCGCTGAACAGGCCTTTGGAATCGCTGTAGCCCTGCGCGGTAGGCAGGTTGCGGATCACGTCCTGCAGAATTTCATCGGGCGCCTCGAAACCGAACGGCGCCGGGTTGCCGATGTTCAGCTTGAGGATGCGGTGGCCTTCCTCTTCCAGGCGCTTGGCGTGTTTGAGCACAGGGCCGCGAATGTCGTAGCACACATTGGCGAGCTTGTTCGATTTGCTGAACTGCATGATGGAATCCCGATTGAGAAAACGCGCTATGCCCGGCCGAAAGGTTTGTAAGGGCACAAAGCGGGTGCGAGACTGAACGCCTTGCACACGAAGCCAACTAATATACGTGCCACCCGCGCCCCGGAAAAGACGGCGCAGGGTGAAATTGAGCCTGCCGAGGTAGCCCCATGCAAAAGATCGAGAAAACCCTGGAACAGTGGCGGTCGATGCTCGACCCCGAGCAATACCAGGTGTGCCGTCTCAAAGGCACTGAGCGCCCGTTCAGCGGCAAGTACAACAGCGAGCGCCGCGACGGCATCTATCACTGCATCTGCTGCGGGCTGGCGCTGTTCGATGCCCAGACCAAGTTCGATTCGGGCTGTGGTTGGCCAAGCTTCTACGCCCCCATCGAGGACAGCGCGATGATCGAGATCCGCGACACGTCCCACGGCATGATCCGTACCGAGGTGACCTGTGCCCGCTGCGATGCTCACCTGGGCCACGTGTTTCCCGACGGGCCGCCACCGACCGGGCTGCGCTACTGCATCAACTCGGTGTGCATCGACTTGCGCCCCCGTGACTGACCGGAGCTCGAACATGGCCGCATCGCTGCTGGATATTCCCTGTGTCACCATTACAGGCGAGCACAAGAAGCTGGGCGACTTCCCAGGCAAGGCCGTGCTGGTGGTCAACACCGCCAGCCAGTGCGGTTTCACGCCGCAATACGCCGGGTTGGAACAGCTGTGGCAGAGGTACCGTGATCGGGGGCTGATGGTGCTGGGCTTTCCCTGCAACCAGTTCGGCAAGCAGGAGCCGGGTGAGGCGCGTGATATCGCGCAGTTCTGCCAGCGCAATTTCGGCGTGAGCTTTGCGCTGTTTCGCAAGGTGGAGGTCAACGGCCCAGGTACCCATCCCTTGTTCGCCGAGCTCAAACAGCGGGCGCCCGGCATTCTGGGTAGCCAGAAGATCAAGTGGAATTTCACCAAGTTCCTGCTCGACCCAGTCAGCGGCCAGGTGGTGCGTTATGCGCCGACCACCAAGCCGCAGGCATTGGAGGCGGACATCGAGCGCCTGCTCAGCCGCTGACCGGCACCCAGCGATCGACCACGGCCAGCAGATCCTCGCGCCGGAACGGCTTGGCCAGGTAATCGTCCATGCCGGCCGCCCGGCATCGCTCGCGCTCCTCGGGCATTGCATTGGCGGTGAGTGCGACAACCGGCAGCCCTGGCCAACGGCCGCGCTCACGGATTCGACGGGTGGCCTCGTAGCCATCCATCACCGGCATGTTGCAGTCCATCAGCACCAGGTCGAAGGCCTGCTCCTCGAGCCGCGCCAGGGCTTCGACACCTTGCGTGGCCAATTCGACCTGACACCCCAGCTTTGCCAGCATGCCCTTGGCCACCAGTTGATTGACGGGGTTGTCCTCCACCAGAAGGATGCGTGCCCGGCCTTTGGCTGTAGCGGTGGGCGGGGTTGCCAATGGATGCTCGGCATCGTGTCCTTGCAATACCCGATGCAGCGTCTGGTACAGCGCCCCCCGGGTCAGCGGGCGTGCGAGCTGATGCAGAGGAGCCATGGCCAACGCCTGCTCGCTGGGCAGGAAATTGCCGTAGGCAGTGACGAGCAGAATGGGTATTTGCGAAACCCTGCGCACTTCGGCCAGCGCTTGCACATCGTCAAGGATCAGCAGGTCGGTTGTGCCAGCTACGGTCTCAATGCCGTCGTGACGTGCATACGCCAGGCCCAAGGCCGGTAGCAGGCCAAGCATCAGCTCATGCAGGCCACTGCCCGCTGCGGTCAGTGCAGCCACGCTGGCGTGCAAAGGCTCGGGCGCATCAGCCTTGGCGTAGGCGTTGAGGGGCAGCTCTGCGGTGAAGCGGCTGCCAAAACCGGGCTGGGACCGGATATGCAGATGCCCGTGCATGGCCTTGCACAGGTTACGGGTCAGGGCCAGGCCCAGGCCGGTACCGCCGTACTGACGCGTGATGCCTGCGCCGGCCTGGGTGAAGGGCTGGAAGATACGCGCTTGCGCATCTTCAGGGATGCCGATGCCGGTATCCCGGACTTCCAGGCGCACGCCGCCGATCATTGGCTCAAGCCTTACGTCCACCCGCCCGAAGCGCGTGAATTTCAAAGCATTGGACAACAGGTTGCCGACGATCTGGCGCACCCGCGTGGGGTCGCCCAACACGCTTGCCGGGAAGTCATGGGCAATCAGGCAGGTCAGTTCGACCCCTTGGGCCACGTTCTGCGACAGCAGGCTGGCGGTATCCTCGACCAAGGTCGCCATGTCGAAAGGGATGTGTTCGAGCTCAAGCTGGCCTGCATCGAATTTCGACAGATCGAGGATATCGTTGAGCAATTCGACCAAAACTTTGCCGGAATCATGGGCAATAGTCAGCTGCTGGCGCTGCTCGCCCGGCAGTGGGTTGTCCAGCGCCAGGGCGATCATGCCGAGCATCCCGTTCAGAGGCGTGCGGATTTCGTGGCTCATGTTGGCCAGGAACGCCGCCCGTGCATGGGCCATGTCCAGCGCCCGCCGCCGGGCTTGCTCAAGCTCCTGGTTGGTCAGGCTGAGGTTGTCGTTGCTCGCCTTGAGTTCGTCGGTGCGGGCCGCAACGATATTCTCCAGCTCGTTGAGGTACTGGGTGAGCCGATTCTCGGCCGTACGGCGCTGCTCGATCTCGGTGGACATGCTGACGAACTGCTGGTTGGCCACCTTCACCAGCACACCGATTTCATCGTGCTCATGACCGGGCGGGCATTGCAGTCGTCCCTGCATGGGCTTGCGCGCATCGCCGCCGCTCAGCGCACCGATCACCGTGACCAACGGCTTGGTCAGCATCATGTAGAACAGTGCCAGCAACAGACCTGTCAGCACCAGGCTGCGGGCAAAGCCGTTGAGCAGGGTGAGGCCGGCGCGGTCGAGAAAACGCCGGCCGAAGGGGTAGGTGTCCACGTCCAGGTACAGCGTGCCCAGGTACTCGTCGGGCATGTGGGTAAGAAACAGGGGGTCGCGCAGTTGGCGATGATCGCCGAAGAGAAAGTCGCTGATCGGCCTGTAGCGGTCTTCGAGTCGCGGTCGCTCAACGTCGGCCAGCACCGTCTCGTTGTTGTCGATCAACCGTGCACGCACGATGGCAGGCGACTCCAGAAGCCCCCGGGTCAACTCCAGTGCCAGTTCCGAGTCGATGTTGTAGGCAATGCGCGAGGCCGGGTTGTGGCTGATTTGCAGCAGCGCACGCACTTCACGGTTGATCGAGGCGTCTTCGCTGGCATAATCGATGCCGATCTGGACAAGACTGAGCAATGTTCCCAGGATGAAGCCAACCAGGACTGTCAACCGGGCTTGCTTGTATGACAGGCGATTGGTGAACTTGATATCCATGAGTCCCGAGCCGGTTCCACATTCCTTGCGCTGCGCAAGCATAGCCGATCGATCGCGGCTGCTGGCGGGTCTGTCACATATTCAGCCCTGATCAGGCTGACCGCCTGGGCTGGCCGTTTCATCGCCCAATAGCCTTGTACGCCATGGCACGGTGCTACGTGCCGATGCGACTGTACGGGGCGGTGCAAGGATAACGGGCCACCCGCCAACCCGAATTCGAATGTGTAGGAGTCGTCATGGACGCCCGCTTGATTGCTTTTCTGGACCGCGCCGAAACGGTGCTGGCCCGTCTCGAACCGCTGCTGCCGGCACCGCGTCCGGAGATCGACTGGTCCACGACCCTGGCTGCCCGTTGGCAGCGCGACGGCCGAAGTGGCTACCTGATGCCGCTGGAGGTCAGCCTGGATATCCGCCTGAGCGACCTGATCGGGGTCGACCAGCAGCGTGACCAGCTTGGCCGCAATACCCATCAGTTCATCAATGGCCTGCCGGCCAACCACGCGTTGCTGTGGGGCTCGCGCGGCACGGGCAAGTCTTCGCTGGTGCGCGCGTTGCTGGCCGAGCACGCCAAGGCGGGGCTGCGCTTGATCGAAATCGAGCGCGACCATTTGGCCGACCTGCCGCGGGTGGTCGAGCAACTGCAGAAATTGCCGCAGCGCTTCATCCTGTTCTGCGACGATCTGTCGTTCGAGGCAGGCGAGGGCGACTACCGAGTGCTCAAGAGCGTACTCGATGGCTCGCTGGAGCAGGCCCCGGACAACGTCCTGTTGTACGCCACGTCCAACCGCCGCCACCTGGTGCCGGAAAAACAGAGCGATAACGAAAACTGGCAGATGGTCGATGGCGAGTTGCATCCCAACGAAGCCGTGGAAGACAAGATCGCCTTGTCCGATCGCTTCGGGTTGTGGCTGTCTTTCTACCCCTTCAGCCAGGAGCACTTCCTCGATGTGGTCGAGCACTGGATCGGCCAGCTCGCGCGCCCGGCCGGGCTGCGCTGGCAGCGTGACGAAGCCCTGGACATACTCGCCGTGCGCTGGGCTACTGGCCGCGGTAATCGTAATGGCCGATGTGCCTATCAGTTCGCCCGCTATTGGGTCGGGCTGCAATTGCTGGAGCAAACCCGATGATCGATCTTAATGCCAGTGGTGCTGGCCTGGACGGCTACGCCCTGCTGGCGGCGCAAGTGCAAGCGCTGTTCGCCGACGAACGTGACTTCACCGCCAACGCCGCGCAGTTCTCGGCCTTCGTCTATCACCAGATCGAGGACCTGAACTGGGCGGGGTTCTACATCAATCGCGATGAACAGCTGGTGCTCGGCCCGTTCCAGGGCCAGGTGGCTTGCGTGCGCATTCCTTTCGGCAAAGGCGTGTGTGGCACGGCGGCAGCCACTCGACAAACCCAGCGGGTAGAGGACGTGCATGCCTTTGCCGGGCACATAGCCTGCGACAGCGCGTCCAACAGCGAGTTGGTGATTCCACTGGTCAAGGAGGGCAGGCTGGTAGGCGTGCTGGATCTGGACAGCCCTACGGTTGGGCGTTTCAGTGAAGCCGATCAGGCGGGGCTTGAGCAGCTGGCGGCGATTTTCCTGCAACTGACTGACTGCTGATCGCCGCTGAGCCTGTACCGGCGGCATGCCTGAGCCGCCGGTACGGGCAAGATGTTCAGTCGTACATCGCCTTCTTCTTCCAGGTTTCCTCGTCGTCGGTCTTCAAGCCTTCGGTCAGCTCGTTTTCTTCGTCTTCGGTCGGCGCCAGCTGATCCAGCACTTGGGCGTTCACCCGCGCCAGCAGTTTTTCAAGGTACGTCAGCTGCTCTTCATAGACCTTCGGTTCGGGCTGCTTGCGCAGGTATTGCACGCCCCGTTCGAAGGCCAGGCGAGCCTGGCCGGGCTGTTCGTTCTGCAAGGCCTGCTGGCCGAGGTTGTTGAAGAACTCGATATGCAGTAATACCAGGATGTGGCGAATTTCCTTGAGCCAGTGCTTGGCTTCCAGAGCAGGTAAAAAGCCTTCCTGCGCGGCGCGGGTGATCTGGTTGTGCAAGGCTTCGAGCAGAAACCGCACGTCCTTGGCCTTGGCTTCGGTCAGAATCGGGTTGGGTGGGTTGTTGACCGGTATCTGCTCGCCCTTGGCGATCAGCGCTTCTACTTCAGCGATGCGCGCCTTGATGTCGGCATTGTGCTTGTCCAGGGCAAGCTGGCGCTGGTTCACATTGAGTTCCAGCCGGGTCAGCAGCAATTTCAGCCCAGGCGTCATGTACTGGCCGGGGAAGGTTTCACTGATTTCGCCACAGCGACGCAGGCGATCGGCCAGTTCGATCTTCAATCGAGCGCGCTCGAGCTTGCCGTTCTCGACCACGTTATTGAGATAGCCAATCAGAATCAGCAGTGCGATACCCGCCACGACGAGCAGGGTGATCAGAAGTGGTGTCACCGTGAATGCCTCATGAAATGGATTGCATCATTGAGTGTAGGGCGAGGTTGCATAATCCCTGACAGCCTGTGTTTATTATCGGCCGTTTGCCCAGTGGCTGAATGCTGGCACATTTATGCGGCGCTGACGTCAGAAATTCAGCTCGGGCTTCGTACAACGCAGGGGCGAGTGGGGACGGCAGGGCGGGAAGTCATTGATTTAAATAAATTTCTACAAAAGGGTTGACGGCTTATCCATCCCTCCATAGAATGCGCGCCACTTGCAGCGTAAAGCACACAGCAGAACGCAGCAGGAAGTGAAAGCAGGCAGTAATGCCAGCAGCGTGTCCCCTTCGTCTAGTGGCCTAGGACACCGCCCTTTCACGGCGGTAACAGGGGTTCGAGTCCCCTAGGGGACGCCATATTGCGGGAATAGCTCAGTTGGTAGAGCACGACCTTGCCAAGGTCGGGGTCGCGAGTTCGAGTCTCGTTTCCCGCTCCAAATTCTCCGGCAACGCTTAACGGCGGGGCGGGAAATAAAAATCCAGTCTGAATCGTGAGGTTCAGGTGCTGGTGCACTGAAAAGTGTTGTGTGTCCCCTTCGTCTAGTGGCCTAGGACACCGCCCTTTCACGGCGGTAACAGGGGTTCGAGTCCCCTAGGGGACGCCATTGCGGGAATAGCTCAGTTGGTAGAGCACGACCTTGCCAAGGTCGGGGTCGCGAGTTCGAGTCTCGTTTCCCGCTCCAGTTTGAATACTGTGGCGTTCGCACGGTGCAGTGGTGGTGAAGGCTGTAAAGGCGCTTCACGCCGATTAGCGGTAAAGCTTCAAATTGCGGGAATAGCTCAGTTGGTAGAGCACGACCTTGCCAAGGTCGGGGTCGCGAGTTCGAGTCTCGTTTCCCGCTCCAAATTATGATCTACAGACGTCCACTGAAGTCTGTAAGTCTTTGAATAAAGGGGCTTTGGCCCCTTTTTTCATTCCAGCGAAGGCTACCGAAATCCACCAACGGCCAGCCTTTTTGAGGCCAAAATTAAGGCCATACAATACGGTGCATAACCGTTCCGTATTGTTGCTGGAATAGAGCCGGTGCGGTGGCGAGCATAGAGCCTAAGTTTCAACTTAGGAGCTATGTGATGGCACTTTCTGACCTAATTATCCGGCAGGCTAAAGCCACCGGAAAAACCTATACTCTCCCTGATACCGATGGCCTTGGGCTAGTCGTTTCTCCTGTCGGTGGTAAAAGCTGGCATCTCCGTTATTACTGGCTGGGCAAGCAGAAACGTATCTCTCTCGGTGGCTATCCCGAAGTTAGTTTGCGTGAAGCGCGGGCGCTGCGTGATGAAGCTCGCGCTTTGTTGGCCAAAGGTATTAATCCCCATACTGATCGTAAACAAAAACGCCGTGCTGCGCGCCTCGCGTCTGAGAATACCTTTGGCGCGGTCTTTCTGCTGTGGTATGAACACCGCAAAAAGGAACTTGGCGAAATTGGGGAAGACCGTGGCAAGCGCAAGCCGCTTTCGGCTGATCTGCCGCGTATCGAAGTCATCCATGAGTTGCCCGAGCACGAACTGACCTGCGCCTGCGGTTGCCGCAAGCATGTCATCGGCGAGGAAACCAGCGAGCAGCTCGATATCGTGCCGATGCAAATCCGTGTGCTCAAGCACGTGCGCAAGGTCTATGGCTGCCGTGGTTGCGAGACCGCTCCAGTCACTGCTGACAAGCCCGCCCAGTTGATCGAAAAAAGCATGGCCAGCCCCAGCGTGCTGGCCATGCTGCTGACGACTAAGTACGTCGATGGCTTGCCGCTGCACAGGTTTGAACGTGTGCTGTCGCGCCACGGCATCCAGATTCCACGGCAAACGCTGGCGAGTTGGGTGATCCAGTGCAGCGAGCACTTCCAGCCGTTGTTGAACCTGATGCGTGACCGGCTGCTGGAAAGTCCGGTGATTCACTGCGACGAAACACGCGTACAGGTCTTGAAAGAGCCAGACCGCGACCCGACCAGCCAATCCTGGATGTGGGTGCAGGCCAGTGGCCCGCCTGATCGACAAGTTGTGCTGTTCGACTACACCACCAGCCGTGCGCAGGAAGTACCACTGCGCCTGCTGCAAGGGTATCGCGGCTATGTGATGACCGACGATTACGCCGGTTATAACGCACTGGCGTTGCAACCTGGCGTCGAGCGGCTGGCGTGCATGGTTCACGCGCGCCGCAAGTTCGTCGAGGCGCAGAAAGTGCAGCCCAAGGGTAAGACGGGCCGCGCCGATGTGGCACTGGCGATGATCAACAAGCTGTACGGCATCGAGCGCGACCTCAAGGAGGTCAGCGACGAACAGCGGTTCCTCGGTCGCCAGGAAAGAAGCCTGCCGATCCTCGGCCAGTTGAAAAGCTGGCTGGACAAGACGTACTCCCAGGTTACACCGCAAAGTGTCCTGGGCAAGGCCGTGCATTACCTGGCGAACAACTGGAGCCGGTTGGAGCGCTATGTCGAGGCTGGGCATTTGCCGATCGACAACAACCTGGCAGAGCGTGCGATCAAGCCATTTGTCATCGGGCGTAAGGCCTGGTTATTCAGTGACACACCCAAGGGCGCCACGGCCAGTGCGCAGATCTACAGCTTGGTCGAGACCGCCAAGGTCAACGGCCAGGAGCCCTATACGTGGCTGCGCCACGTACTTGAGCGCCTGCCGTATGCATCGTCGGTGGCCGACTACGAAGCCCTACTGCCGTGGAACTGCTCGCCAGAGATGCCACGGTAACCTGTTGCCCCACCATGTGATAGGTGGGCTTCATGGATCGCACTCATCGAGTGGGCAATGCCCTGCTGTGCTGCCTGCAGATACCAAGCGGCGGCCTGGCTGGCGTCGCGCTCGACACCGTTGCCGCGTCGGTACAAGTAGGCAAGATTATGCAGGCCGCTGGCGTTGCCCTGTTCTGCGGCAGCCAAGTACCAGCGCTGGGCCTCAACGAGGTTCTGCGGCGTTCCCACGCCGATCTGGTGCATCAGGCCGAGGTCGACCTGGGCCGGTGCATGACCTTGCTCGGCGGCCTGCTTCCACCAATGAACGGCTTTTTCATATTGCTGCAGGTCGGAGTAGGCCAGGGCCAATTCATATTGAGCGGCCGGGTCGCCAGATTTCGCTTGTTGTGACAGCGCCTTATCCGGCGACGGCTCACAGGCTGTAAGTACCGGGAACAACACCGCCAAGGCAAGGATAGGAAAGGCCTTGTGGGCAAGGGAGAAGAATCGCTGGATCATGCTGATACCTCATGGCCTTGCAACGCTTCGAGTGTGTGAAAGTAGCGTGCCTTATGGAAGGCTATGGCGGCGGTTCCGAGGCTGATGATCGGTAGAAGAGATACGGCGGCAAGTTCGGGAGCGTCGATCAGGGCCACCAATCCGAACAGGAACAGCAAGGCCACAAGTACCGTTCCTGCCCAGAACAGCTTGTTCTTCCTGATACCGAAGGCTTGCCCGGACGTATCCTGCCGGGATTTGGTACGGGCGATGAGATAGGCTAGCACGAACAAGGCAGTGGAGAGCAAGTTCATGCCGAGAAGCACTGCCGCTTCGATAAATGAAGCATCCTCCACAAGGTAGGGTGAGCGGAGCAGTGTCCAGACGCCACAGGCACAAAGTGCATAGAACCAGACGTCCTTGTGCTTGGCGGGGCGTAGTCGGCAATGTTCGTTCAGCCAGTCGAAAGCCTGTTTTTCAGGCTTGCCAAGTGCCCTGTCGACGAGAAGAAAAATATCGGACTCGCGCTGGTCTATCAGCCTATTGCCGTCCGATTCGATCACATTGAAGTTGTGATCCATCCTGATTTTATCAACTTGATGCCCTTCGTCCTGCAGCAACTTGAAGATCGTGTCATGTGCATTTTCGTCTGCCTGCTCGAACCGTATTTCCATTAGAGTCATTTCCTTTTTGATAGTGACTGAGCCGGCTGCGGTAACGGGTGCCCGTGGCGATTCACCAAGCGGTAGCCGAAGCTGACGGGATGGTCGTAGGCCGGGCGGTAGTAGATATCGGTGCGGGATTTGACCGGCCGGGTATCCAACCCGCGCAGATCGGGAGCTGGGCCGCAAAGATTCTGCACTTCGTCGCTCCATTCAGCGTTTTCAGCGCCATGGCGCATGTACCTATCGAGTAACGGGATAAAGCAAAGCCAGTGCCATACGCGAAGCAGTGGAGACAGCCTGTGCCTGGAATAAGTGGCCTTCTGCTGCGGCGTGATCGTTCCCGGCTGCGGCTGAACCGCCTTAATGCCATGCTCCATATAGCGGCGCAGGACCTCAAGCCGCTGCAGGTCATATAACCCCTCAATTCCGCTACCGCAGGTGTAGGGCTCCATCAAGTAAGAGGGGTGAGGGTTTCCCGATGTGCGCAGCTTATTGCTCTCTATTGCTGCATGTGGATGGGGGGCGTAGAGCTGTAGGGCACCCATTGGGCCGTAGCGGTTGTCCACTGCCGGCCTGATATGCCGCCAGGGGATATGTGCAATACGGCCTTGACCATTATCAATATGGATCAGTTGGGCCTGACGGTTATAGCGGATTCTACCTGCGGATAGTTTGTTGGATTTTATGGAGTAGTACGTAAGTGGTGCCAGAATTAATAGGGCAAACAAATATAGAGGAGCAAATTCAACAGGCGATGCACCAGTGAATACTGCCAATGCCAGAATAAACATCAGGACGACATGATGAATGCTGATTAATAAGAGGACTGCAGAGCTGCTGCACTTGGCCGGTATCTCGATAAAGCGATCATTGAATTTGCCTGGATCACTGGTATCAATATTGAAATTTAAGTCTTTTGGCCACATGGCAATATCAAGCGCAGGAAGCTCATGTATTTCAGTCCGGCTTAATTCCTTTTCAAACTCCGCATCAAACATGGACAGATCAGGATTAGGGTGCTGGCGCACCCATTCCAGTTCGCCACGCCATAATGCGGCTACTCTAGTTTCCAACTCGTCTGTACTTAGCGGCGCCTCTTGTGGTTGTTGGCTCACGTCTTCTCCATTTCAAGCACCTGGTTGGGTTCGGCAAAGGCATTAGGCCAGTATTTAACTTCAATGTTGCCGCCCAATGTGTCCGTAGGGTGGCTAATATAACCGACACCATCGCGAACTTTAACAAGATCCGGGTCATCTAGCGTTTTTTGTATGCCGGTAAACTTGAATTCATAATGCTGGGTGATGGTGTAGGCGCTAACTTGCGGCTGCCAGCCGGGAAATGCCACGGTGACAGTACGGGCATCTGCTGGCAACTGGCTGCCATGATTTGCCCGATTGACCGCACCCCATACCGGAATAGTCAGCGAACCTATCGTGCGCAGTACCGCCGTATCCGTTTCGATATGAGGTTTCATAAAGAAGTAATAAAACCCAATGATTTCTTCTTCGGATGTAAAGGGAGAGAGAACTTCGTTACTGAATATCCCATTCTGGTGTATCCCTGTTCCCCAGATACTTCGGGCTATCCAATCCGTTACTTTGCGTTCTTCGGTGTTTTTCTCATTCCATGTCCGAATGACCTGATACGAGAGTTCCAGTGCGATTAGGCTCTGTCTGAAATCCCAAGAAACTGAAATGTGGCCGCGGAACAGCC
>NZ_JBICMI010000057.1:0-7914 GCF_043106155.1 Pseudomonas sp. FYR_7 | reverse complement strand
ACCCAGCAGGAGCTGTGCTCATCCTCGACGGCCAGGCGATCCCAGGGGAACTGGATTTTGACCCTCCCGAACTCATCGCAGTAAATCTCTTCGTCGGCGGGGCCGACCACGGTGGCGATATGTGGGCCGTCGATACGTGGCTTGGGCGGCAGCGGGGCGCGCCAGTCGGTGTGGTCATGCAGCAACTCGGCGTTGAAGTGGTAGCGGGTGCCCTGTTCGGCGTCGGCGGCGTCTTCCTGCTGGCTGGTGGCCTGCACGCCCTCGTGATGCAAGCGCAGGGTACGCCAGCCGCGGTTCATGTCGTCGCGCGGGTGGCCGCTGAGGGTAAACGCGGGGCCGGGCAGCAGGCGGGCATCGTCGCCCTCGACCCGGGCCAGACGGGCATCGCCGCGCAGGGCGAGCAGGCGGGTTTCGGTGAAGGGCCTGCCGGCCTCGTCCTGCTTGTAGCGTCCGGGGTAGCTGTAGCGCTCGTAGTCGCTGCGCTGGTGGTCGAGCTCGGGGCCGTCGATGCTGTGCTGCTGGTTGTAGCGCGGGTGGGTGAAGGTGTAGTCGCGCTGGGTCTGGCGGGCGGTGCGCACCTGCTCGGCATAGGCGAAGCGGTGCAGGGCCGGAGCGGGCTGGTCACCGCCAGCATTGGGATTGTAGGTGACGGGTTCACCGTCGAGGGTGCCGTGGCTGTAGAGGCGATCGCTGACGATCAGACGGTGGCCGTCGGCGCGGTGCTCGAAGGCGTAGTAGAAGCCTTCCTCGGCGGCGAGGCGCTCGATAAAGGCGAGGTCGGTCTCGCCGGCCTGGACGCAGTATTCGCGCGGCAGGTGCTCGCGGGTGGAGACCAGCTCGACATCGGAGATGCCGTGCTGCTTGAGAACCTGCTCGATGATCTGGGGAACGCTCAAGGCCTGGAAGATGCGCCAGTCGGCGCACAGGCCGAGGCGGGCCAGGGCGGGCTCGACGGTGGCACGGTAACGGGTGCGGCGGTGGCCGGTGTCGGCCTGCTCGAAGGTGCTGACCAAGCCATGGACATGGCGCACAACACTGCCCTGGGCGATGTGGAGGGTCAGGGGCTGGTCGAGGAGTTTGGCGAAATCGATGGCCGGGTCGAAGCTGGCCAGTTCGAGGTGCAGGCGAAAGGGGGTGGAGAGAGCCTCGTCGAGGGAGAAGGCGGCCACCTCGAAATCGCCGGCAGGTGCGGTGACGGTGAAGCGCAGGTCGGATTGGCGCGGCATGACGTGCTCCTTGCGGGCCGGCATGGGGTGTCCGGCAGTCCGTGGGCAAAGAGAAACCGCTGCCGGCGCTGGCCGGCAGCGGCGGTTCGCTCATCAGGCGACAGGCTTGCGCCAGTCGTCCGAGGCCTCGGTGCCGGCCACGGCGTGAGTCCAGGTGATCTTGCGGTAGGCCATGCTGACCTCGATCAGCTGGGTGTAGCCGGACTTGCTGGTGTCCTGGGCGTGCGGCAGCACGGTGTTGATGTCGACGATGGTGGCGTCTTCGAGCAGGGTGGTGAAGAAGTGTTCCTGCTTGCCCTCGACCGAAGTGCGGAACCACTGGGTTTCCACCTTGCTCAGGGTTTCGCCGGTAGCCAGGGCCTGGTACAGCAGCGGGATAGCCTTGTTCAGCGCGCAGGTGAAGACGAACGGCTTATGCACACGCTGGCCGGACGGTTGGCCGCTTTGCGGGTCGGTAGGGGTGGTGACGCGGTGCTTGATTTCCTGCACCAGGATCTGGTCTTCGTGGCCTTCCTGGTAGACGTTGCCGACCGAATCGGAAGTGAAGGCGCCCTGGGTGATTTTGCCCTGGGTTTTGCCGGTGATGGCGATGTAGGCGGGTGTGGACATGACGGATTCCTTATGTCGTCGAGAGGGCCGCGGTGGCCGTTGATGCCGCCCCATGCGGGGACGAGGACGACATTGCAGGGGGCATGCCAATACGTGTTTTTGCCCGGAAGCTTCTTTGAACCCTGCGTACTTACTGGGCTGCGTGGATATTCTGGTGCGGTGGTGGCGCGTGTGTGGCCGGGTAAATCGAGGTGGAATCCAGTTGCGGCGGGCCATTTTTGGCCTGGAATATATTAAGTGATTGAAAATAAAGGGTTTTAACTGTGCCATTTTTGGCTAGGCCGGGCCAAAAATGGCCCGGTCGAAATATGATCAGTGGCGTTTGAGCGAGAGCGTGCGCAGGGTTCGCTTGGCTGGGGCTGGGGCTGGGGCTGGGGCTGGGGCTGGGCTGGGGCTGGCGGCGGTGCGGCCTCGCTGGCGTGTTTTACCTGGGGGCGGTGATGGACTTCATCTCTATCGACGCGAACATCCCGGGGTGCCTCAACGCGAAGGCGGATCTGGTGTAGGCCGGTTTGCAATATCGCTATCTGAATGCTGCCGCCAATCGTCACGGTTTCAGTATGCCGGCGGTCTACGCTAACCGGGCTTTGCGGTTGGGCGCGGGTGCGGATATCACGGGCGTTCTCCTGCCAGTGAATCTCGAGGTCACCGGGCGCCTGGATGCCCAGGCGAACCTGATGCAGATCGAACTGCATGACCGTGACTTGAATAGCGTCGCCGATGATTACGACTTCGCCGCGCCGGCGGGTCAGGAACAGCATGGTCAATTCTCCTTCCTGATCAGCGAAGGCTGATCAGGTAATGCGATTTAATACTGTGGATGGTTGCCGGAGTTGGGCTTGGGGAGACCGGCACGAATACGCTCGTAGATTTCTTGCCGATGAACATCGACCTCCTTGGGTGCCTGTATGCCGATGCGTACCTGGTTGCCCTTTACCTCGATAATCGTTACCTGAATGTTGTCGCCGACCATCAGTGTCTGGCCCGGATGGCGTGAAAGTATCAGTGTGCTGGTGTCTTCTTGCTCCGTGTTGATTTACGGCCGCCCGTAACGACAAGCCATTTCCTTGATGATGCGTACTCACATCGGCGGTGCAGCGGCGGCCCCAGTCTATGGCCGGTTTCAGGCGGGCAGGCTGGCAATCAGCTTGGCACCGCAGGCGGTGGCGTGGCCATTCAGTGCCACGGGTTTGCCGTCGATAGTCCAGGTGGCATCGCCCTCGGCAATCGTGGTCGGGCCGCACTTGGGGCAACTAACCGCATCGCCGATCACCGCCAGCGGGATGCCCCCGGCCGAGCTGCGGTTGGGGGTGGCGATAACGGCACCGCCGTGGGTGGTCTTGTCGCCCAGCCGGACGGGGCGCTTGCCAGGGAAGTTCATAGTTCACTCCTTGTGCGCCCGGCGGACGCATCAGTGGGTAGGCGTCAGGTATTTTGCTGCTGCGTGGTGGGCGGGGCCGGCAGGTTGCGGGCAAAGTCCAGCAGATCGCGGGGGTAGAACGGCATATCGCGGTAGCTGCTGTCATCGATGTCCAGCAACCAGGTCACGGCGGCTGCTTCCCAGGCCCAATAGCCGTAGAAGGAGACATCCGCCTCGCCATGCTGGTCGATATAGGGCTCGCGGCGGCTGGCGTGATACCACTCGCCCATGTACTTGGCCATCAGCGCCGGGCGCTTGTCGGGGGCGGCATCGAATACCTTGAGCAGCTTGCGGTAGGGCAAATGGCGGGTGGCGGTATCCGGCGGCGTACCACGACCGGCAACAAAGGGC
This sequence comes from Pseudomonas sp. FYR_7, assembly GCF_043106155.1. Taxonomy (NCBI): domain Bacteria; kingdom Pseudomonadati; phylum Pseudomonadota; class Gammaproteobacteria; order Pseudomonadales; family Pseudomonadaceae; genus Pseudomonas; species Pseudomonas sp. FYR_7. The sequence continues at coordinate 4,308 of NZ_JBICMI010000057.1, read as the reverse complement.
GCGACCAGACGTTCAAGCAGGCCATCACGCACGCCCATATCCTCATTGCCATAGTCAAGGAGCCGCGTCACCCGCGGCATTTGCGCAGCATGGCCACTAAGCAGCCCAAAGCAGGTCAGCCGCAGAGCGACTATCCAGTAACTTTCTGTACGCAATGCCACATGTGGCGTCATGTGGTTTCCGGAGACTGGAGAGTTGTGATAACTCTCATGAAATGTCGCATACTCTCCGGCCCAAGCCATGATGTGAGGCCAAATATTAGAGAAGAGCTCTGCTTGAGCGCCTGCGGAATATTGGAGGCTAAGCCAGTCTAAGGCATCCCACAAACGTTGTTGTGCAGATGTTGATAGCCCTATCAAAGTTGCTTTGTCAGAAGGGGATGACAAACTGTTGCTTACTTTTACGATGCTGCTTAGCGTTTCGTTGAAAAGCGATAGATAAGGCGTGTGGTGTAAATGTGGCTCGCGCCGTTGTTCAAATTGATCAGCCGGTATTTTTGATGCAGCCCACTGCTGCCAGCTCGGCAGAGCAGACGTATTCAGGGCAGTTGTTGGCAGCGGGCTGGCTGTGGTCATTGGCCGGATGTTCCCTGGTCGCCCTGGTCATCGGCCCATTGCCAGAGGGTCAGGCCCTTACTGGTTTCGCTGGGGATTTCAGGGAACAGGTCGTCCTGGGCGAACTGGCGGCGCGAGCCGTGCTGGGCCAGGGTGAACCAGTAACCGGCGCGCGGGCAGGACTGGCCGGCGTAGGTGGGCGGCGGCGCGGATGGCGTAGCGGGTGTGGCCGACAGGTTGCGGGCAAAATCTACCAGATCGCGGGGGTAGAACGGCATATCGCGGTAGCTGCTGTCGTCGATCTGCAACAACCAGGTAACGGCGGCAGCTTCCCAGGCCCAATAGCCATAGAAGGAAATATCTGCCTCACCATGCTGGTCGATATAGGGTTCGCGGCGGCTGGCGTGATACCACTCGTCCAGGTACTTGGCCATCAGCGCCGGGCGCTTGTCGGGGACGGCGTCGAATACCTTGAACAATTTGCGGTAGGGCAGATGGCGGGTGGCGGTATCCGGGGGCGTACCACGACCGGCAACAAAGGGCGCGACCAGGCGCTCAAGCAGGCCATCACGCACGTCCATATCCTCATTGCCATAGTCGAGGAATTGCATCACCCGTGGCATCTGTGCGGCGTTGCCAGTCAATAAACCGAAGCAGACAAGACGCAGGGCCATCGTCCAGTAATCTTCGGTACGTAATGCCGCATGCGGTGTCATATGGTTACCCGCTTCCGGCGAGTTGTGGTAGGCGGCATGGCATTGGGCGTATTCTTCAGCCCACTCCATTGCGCAGGGCCAAATCTCGTCAAATAGCCCCACTGGAGCCCCGGCGGAATACTGCAAGCTAAGCCAGTCTAAGAGGTCGCATAGACGAAGGTTGGTGGAGTTCATCATTCCACCAGGTTTTGTTCCATTCGCAATAGTAGAAATTCTTGAGCAGACCAACTGGATGCGTTCAAGAGTTTCATCAAACTGTGCTGTGTATGTGACGTAACGTAGGTGGGGTTCCCGTCGCTGTTCAAACTGCGATGCTGCAACTTTGGATGCTGCCCAGTGATCCCAGTTGATGCTGTTAGTGTTTTTCATGTGCATTTGTCACTGCTTGAGTTTCAAGTTTTATTCTGATAGAAATTTTGTTGGAATAACAAACTCTGTGGCAATTTGATGTCGGCTTGCCGATTTGCGACATTTCCCTGCGGCCGCCTGCCTGCTAGCTGCTTTAGTTTTAGCATTGTTGTCATGCTGGATATAGTTTGGGCCAACTACGGTGATTAAACTACGGTCGTAAGGGCATGTCATAATTTCTGGATCAAAGTCAACTGCTCTCCATGATTTGATCTTGGAGATTAAGGCGGTATGTGCGGAAGTGATCTTTGAATTTTGAATGTTCCTAAAGATCCATCTGTGGCTCATTTGTCGCCCATCGCTAACTGTTTTGCCTACGGAGTTACGCACTTTGGCTTCATTCCCTTGCCCAAGTGCCTGCTCCAGCCCATATTCCAGGGTCTGCCAGACTTGCATGGCGCCTTCCAGTTTCTTGTGGAAGGGCTCGTTGGTGCCTTTGGTGTCGCTGATCCGGTAGCTTTGCGGCAGGCTGCCGCTGTGCCAGATATGGTCGATGCCCTGGTGGCCTGGCTGGCGGCCTTCGTAGAGGGTGCCGTTGTGGTTGACCTTCTGCCGCGACTTCTTGTTCTTGACGAAATAGTAATCGGCGATGTGCTCGCCCTGAGCGCCAGCCTTTGACCGTCTGTAGCGCGAGCGCTGGCTTTGCCGCAGTTGCGGGCTGACCTGGCCCTGGCGCGGAGTGACGCTGCCTTTGGGCTCGGTGGCGACATCGCGTTTGGCCGGGGCTGGCTGTTTGTCGGCGCTGGGCTGGGTGCTGCGCCCGCTGCTGGCAGGGGGCGATGTGGCGGGCTGTTGCTGGCGGGCGGCGGCGGGCTGTTGCTGCGGCTTGCTGGCCGGGGCCGAGGCGGCGGTCTGGTTGCCGGAGGTGCCGCTCTGCGCTTGCGGTTTGCCGGCGGTATCGGGTGTGTCGCGCCGGGCAGCGGGTGTGGATGAGGTAGCCGGTGTCTGGCTGGCGGTGCTGGAGCTCTGCTGCGCTGGCTTGCCGCTGGATGCCGGAGCCGATGAGCCGGGCGGCGACTGGCGCGGCGTGTCGGCATGACGGCTGGCGCGGGAGCCCGCGGTGGTGTTGGGCAGGGGCTGGGCCATGGCCATCTGGTGGGACTGCTGCAGCGACCCCATGGCCTGTTCAATCTTCTGCTGGGCCTTGGCCTTGAGCGAGCGGAGCTGGGCGATCAGGCGGTTGAGGCCCTGTTTGTCCATCATCCAGCGGGCGCTGCGGGTGCCGAGCACGTCGATCATGCCATCGAGGATCTGGTTGGTCTTGGCGACGAGCTGGCGGGTATAGCTGGCCCAGTCCAGCTCGCGGAACCACTTCTCGATATTGCCGCGCACGTCCCTGGGCAGGCTGTCGAGGATGCGGCCTATGGGCATGCCGCTGCGCAGCATGCGGAAGACGTTCTTGAGCGCGTCGCCAAACAGCGGCACCAGGGCGATCAGGCAGAGCACCAGTTCGATCCAATTGTCGGCGTTGTCGCTGTCGCGGGTCAGCGAATGGAGGGCGCGCAGGATGTTGTAGGCGTCGAGCGCCTGACCGACGCCGGGAATGCAGCCGAGCACGACGGTGACGACCATCTGGCTGACGGACTGGCCACGGCCTTCGACGACTTCCCGTACCCAGGTGAGAATTTCGGCGAGGGTGTCGGTTTCGGCCTGCCTGATGATGGTTTTGGTGTTCATGCTTGAGCGTCCTCCTCAAGGGCTTGCGGGGCGAGCATGACCTCCTCGTGTTCGCCGGGCGTGTCGTCCTCGTTGTGGTCGTGATCGCCTTCTTCGTCGTCGTAGAGGTAGTCACCGAGCAGCAGGTGTTCTTCGGCTTCGCTGTCCAGCCCGGCGATTTCGTCGGGGAAGAAGTTGTCCTGCAGGTATTCGTCTTCCTGTTCGATATAGCGGGCGAGGGCTTCTTGGGCCTGTTCGGGGCTTTCGGGTTGCAGGCCGAGCAGGCTGTTGGCGGGGCGCTCGCGCGCGGGGAAGGCAGGGCGCTGGTCGAAGCCGAAGTAGACGTGGCCTGCACCGGGTGGGTTGTCGAGGCGGGCGAAGCCGTTTTCGTCGAGGGTGCCTTCCTGTACCGAGCCGTCCTCGAACTCGATGCGGAACGGTGCCAGGGCCACGGGCTTGAGGTCGTCGTAGGTGTAGCGCAGATCCAGGCTGGTGGGCAGGCCGAAGGTGACCAGTGGCCAGCTCTGGAAGGTCGCCGCGCGGCGGGTGCCGCCGCCGAGATCGTGCGTGGCGGCCTTGACCGTGAAGGTGCCCGGCATGCCGAACTCGATATTGCCGCCGGAGAGGCGGATGTAGGCACCGCCGGCAAGCAGGGTGACATGTTCCTTGGCGCTGACGACGACATGCTGCTGGCTGGCGCTGACTTCGATGCTCTGGTCAGCCTGCACCCGGATGCCGTTGTGCTGGGCCTGCACCAGCACCTCGCCCTGGTGGGCGATATGGCGCAGGTCGCCACTCTGGGCGAACAGGCCGATTTCGTCACCGGCATTGAGCACGATGTTCTTGCCGGCCGTGAGGTGCTGGTGCTGCTGGGCCACGCTGTCGATATGCTCGCTGGCGGCGAGGGCGATGCTGCGCGAGGTGGCTACGGCAACGCCGGCCGGGGCGCTGACGGCGACCAGCGGTTCGCCGCC
>NZ_JBICMI010000056.1:0-45392 GCF_043106155.1 Pseudomonas sp. FYR_7 | reverse complement strand
TGAGTGACTAGAGAGTCAATGGAAGGCGTATTGATTGCATCAAAGTCACGACTCTTGAGCGGGGTTTCCGGGTGTAGGGTAGGATGGACAAATCTGGTAAAGGCAATATAGAGACCGACAAGAGCCCTGTGTTGATCCGCTTTCAATTGGCTACGCTTTGACAATCCCATCTCTAAGACGCCACGAACGTCGTAGAGCTTCCCCTGCGGATAGTCGATTAGATAACTGTCAATGAGAGAGATGTATCCCTCGAAATGTGACCTGTACTTTTCGTTGGTTAGCCTGTCTGTTCTGCCTACCCATGTGCTTGGACACATTAATCCCTGAATTATATTTGGGCTTTCAAAGATGTAGTTGTATGGCTCTTTTTCGACTTGTTCTTGACTAAGGATAAAGGACTTTATCACCGCTTTTGCTATGCGCCTAAGTCCTCGAATTGTAAAGATCAGACTGTCGCCGATGTGCACTGTTTCTTTTTGGCCAGAATATGCTAGAAACTCATTGGGAAGCGGCTTTAGGGTGTGGACGTACTTGGAGCGCACATCATAAACGGTATTCAGAGCTTCCTCGAACTCTCTCTTGCCTATTGGTTCAGACTCTCCAGAGGTAATGAGAGAGAAATGGTCGTCTTTTATATGGCTGCGAATAAATTCTTTGAACCTTCGGTTGGCTGCCACATGCTCAACCTGAACAAGCGTGGATTTTACTTTCTCCGCTTGTTCTGGGGCTAGACCTTCCATTGCTTTCTCAAGCGGTCGACGTTTACGATCTTCGATATCCGACCAGCTGCTTTCGTAGCCATCGAAATCCTGTACAAGCGTTTCCATTGACATGACCAGCAGCGTGTAGGAAAGGTCTACATCTTCTTCGAGTCGGTGGAGCGCCGCCACATACGTTCGTATTGCCTTCATGGCGCCCAAGAACTTTTTGCGGGGTAGACCGATCAAGTGCTGCAAGAAGAATTGGAAATCTTGAACAAGATCAGGCTGGACATAGATATTTTCATCAAACACCCTGGGTACAAGCTGGCTCGGGGTATCACGCCTGTCGCTAGAGCCCTTACTGATAAGTCGGTTTGCTATGGTTGGGGTCGGAGTGCAAATGCAATCCAGGCTGAACGACACTACGTCTGCGCAATCATCAATATAGGCATCAATGCCATTGGAGTGCAGTACCCCCTGGCCGATCTCAGTGCCCTCGACATGCTCAGTGAAATCCCAGCAAATTCCGTTACCATGCTGAGTGTGCGCGAGAGGTGTGAAGGAGCCTATCGCTGTCTCAACGGTTACTTCGCTCGGCAGGTGGACGTTCGTGTACAGCACGCCTCTTAGCAAGTTGCTATGTGAAGGGTTCGTAAATAGCTTTGCAGTTGCGACCTGAAGCATGGCTACTCCTTTAGGTGTGTTCAGAGGCTCAGAATACACGACCGTGATCTTGCCATCGATCTACAAAAGTCGACTGTACGCAGGGCCGTCTGATTTGGACTCATTTTGTCATAGTGGCAGTTGACCAGTGTGACGGTACGTGAAGATGAAAACTGTACAGGGAAGATGAGCGAATTAAGCGGTCGCTGATGAACTAAAACGGTATTGAACAAAGAGATTTGCACTCGTCCCCATCGCGTCGGAAGCAGCTCTTTCATGGCGCGGCTGAGCTTATTAAACTTCGCGGCAGAAGAAAAGGGCACAACTGCTGGGCTAGGACTGGGGATGTTAATCGCAGCCGAAATCGTCGCCAGCTATGTTGGCAGGATCGAGGTCGAGTCTTTCGCCGAGCGCGGGGACGACTTGCTACGTCATTTTGTTCCAAAGGAGTCAGTCCGACTGGCGCCGGCTGCACTTCTTTCTCCCCTTACGGCTAGGTCACCACCATGGTGGCGGTGCTGATTATGCCTGAGGTCGATTATCCGGCAATGGATCACTTTGAGCCATCCATACGGTTCATGAGGAAGCGAAAGTACCTAGAGACTCACGTCGCCGCCGGTATTCGCTGGCTAAGTTGAACCGACTATATAACGAGTCCAGTGCAGCTTCACCTTGTACTTCCGAAGGCAGGCTAGTAATCCAGCCGTGCAGACGATCGCCCGAAACGGGAGGCAAGTGCTCATTAAACGCCCTGAAAGCCATAAGGTGCTGCATGCTCTCAAGGCTCATGTTGTTGAACCCTTTGACATTGTCCAACGTAGCGCCGTGTAGCCTATCTCGAATACGTTTCGGAGTGGCATGCTGAACCTGAAAGCTGAATTGCAGCTCTGAGAACAACCAGGGAGACAAGGTTCTAGCCTTGTCGCCGAAGCTCAAGGGAACAGATTTTTCCGATCGGACGAACACGAACATTTCGGTTTGTGCAATGGTGCGGTGAAGGGCTCCCGCCAGCATCATATGAACATCCGCATGGACGCGACTGACGTGTTCTTCCCTTGTTTCTTCATCCAACGGCCGTGTCTGGGAGATGATTTTTCGTACCAATTGACCGTAGAAGCCCCAGACAGTCGAGTCTACGAAGACTTTCAGTCCGTGCTTTTCAAGCGCCAGTGCTAGGTGTACGGTCCCGGAATGAGATGGTGCGGATTGATAGTGAATCGCTCTGGGGTTTTCGTCCAAGCCTCACAGATTACCTTGAAGGGAGTGCGCCATCGCAAGGCCTTGATCGTGGCTTCTTTGATCGTCCGGTTCATGCGCTCGACTTGGCCATTGGTCCAGGGGTGATAGGCCTTGGTCAGACGATGTTTGATGCCGTGCTCGTGGCAGACGCGATCAAAAATGTGTCCCCCGAACCTATTGGTCGCGCCGTTGCGATACCGTGGTTGCTCAGTGAACGCCACACCGTTGTCAGTGAGGATAGTGTGGATTTTGTATGGAAACGCCTGCACTACCTGACGTAGAAACTCAGCGCCATTGCGCTTGGTCGCGGAGTCGAAGTCTGGCCTGGTTCATCACGTCCATGGCACCGCCGCCAATGTGGCCGATGTCACACAGGTTGCTGAGCTGCTGCATGGCGAAGAGAACGCCGTGTATGCAGACGCCGGTTACACCGGTATCGAAAAGCGCGAAGAGCATGAAAATCGGGGGGTGATCTGGCAGATTGCAGCACGCCGCAGTACCTATTCCAAGCTGAACAAGCGCAGCGTGCTCTACAAGGTCAAGCGCAAGATCGAATACTGCAAAGCTCAGACACGGGCCAAGGTCGAGCATCCGTTTCGAGTGATCAAGCGGCAGTTTGGCTACGTGAAAGTGCGCTTTCGTGGGCTGATGAAAAACACGGCTCAGTTGACCACGCTGTTCGCCCTGTCAAACCTGTGGATGGTTCGAAAACAGCTGATGGGTATGGGTGAGTTGCGCGCTTAACACGGTAAATCGGGCGAAAAAGCCCTCAATACGCGATGCATCATTCGATTTTTAGCCAATAGCGCTGCGCGCCGAGCAAATTACGACTTGCCGCCGCTGCGCGGCAAGTTGATCGGAGCATCCCTAAGTTCGAGCAAAAGCTTCGGAACTCGTTTGATGTCGCCGCGTCGGGTTTGCCCAGTGTCGCAGCGGAGCTTCATCGCAAGCGAGGCGGTCCGCCGGGACCCACGTCGGTGGATACACGCTATCTTTGGGAAGATGTGCCTTACGGGCTAATCTTCATGGCGGCTATTGGGAAGATTGCCGGAATCGCGATGCCTGTTACCGATACGATGGTCGCGGTGTCAGCGCTCATTGCAGGTGAGGATTTGTTGAACGCAAATGACTTGCTTGAAGGCCTTGATCTTTCGGGTGAGACAGTTGATGGGCTGCTCGAGAGAGTGAATGCAAGTTTCAACTGATGAGTGTCCAGCCGATCTCACAGCCCAGGCAAATCTCGAACTGCTCGGCGCAGAGAACCGTGGCTTAACCAACTAGTGTCCTGTCTCGGAAATAAGCTGTTCACTTTTGGCGGCGTCTTGGGCGCCCGGCCGGCGTTGCCACTCCTCGCCATAGCCCTGCTATGACTCGTCGCGGCGCCTTGGCCGAACACCCAAGCCACTCGCCAAAAGAGAACGTATTTCCGAGACAGGACACTAGGGTCGATACGCCAAGTGGGGTATCGCTAACCTATAGCGGCATGCGCGAAGGGCAGCCCATCCGGTTGTCGGGCAACTGGGGGAGAGGCTGGCCTTCCTTGGCCTTATCTACCCTCAGAGGCCCGACTGGACCTCAGTGCGAATGCCGTGGCATGCCACCTTCGCGGGCGATCACTTTCATGTGCAGGGTCGCCGGCTCCAGGCAACCTCCGGTGGAGAGCTGCCCGACCAGTTGCCGGTAGAGCTCCTGCCAGGGCGTCTGTGACGGCGGGATGCTAGGCTGCCAAGCGGCGCGGCGGCGAGCCAGTTCTTCCTCGTCGACCAGCAGGTTGACGCTGCGGGCGTTGAGGTCGATACGCAGGCAGTCGTTGGTCTGCAGCAATGCCAGCCCACCGCCGATGGCCGCTTCCGGTGACATGTTGAGGATCGACGGGCTGGCTGAGGTACCGCTCTGGCGGCCATCGCCCAGGCAGGGCAGCGAGTCGATACCGCGCTTGATCAGTTCCGCGGGCGGGGCCATGTTGACCACCTCGGCGCTGCCGGGGTAGCCGACCGTACCGGCGCCACGGATCACCAGGATGCAACGCTCGTCGATATCCAGCGCTGGGTCGTCGATACGCGCGTGGTAGTCCTCTGGCCCTTCGAAAACGATGGCCCGCGCCTCGAAGCTGTTTTCCGCTCCCGGTGCGGACAGGTAAGTCTTGCGGAACGCCTCGCCGACCACTGACATCTTCATGATCGCGCTGTCGAAGAAGTTGCCGCTGAGCACGATGAAACCGGCGCGGTGCTTGAGCGGCGCTTCGAATGGCAGAATCACCTCGGCGTTGCTGGTCACGGTATCGCGCACCACTTCGCCGATCGTCTTACCACTGACCGTGGCGCAGTGCTCATTCAGCCGCCCAGCCTTCTGCAGCTCATGCATCACTGCCGGCACGCCGCCGGCGCGGTGGAAACCTTCGCCGAGGTACTTGCCGGCCGGCATGCAATTGACCAGCAGCGGCACGTCTTCGCCGACCCGCTGCCAGTCGTCCAGTGACAGGTCGATGCCCATGTGCCGGGCGATAGCGATCAAGTGTGGCGGGCAATTGCTCGATGCACCCAGGGCCGAAGCCACGGCGATGGCGTTCTCGAAGCTCTCCAGGGTCATGATCTGTGACGGGCGTACGTCCTGCAGAACCAGCTCACAGATGCGCTTGCCAGTGGCGTAAGCCATCTGTCCGCGTTCGCGGTAGGGCGCGGGAATGCTGGCGCAGCCAGGCAGGGACATGCCCAGTGCTTCGGCCAGGGCGTTCATCGACAGGGCCGTACCCATGGTGTTGCAGTGGCCCACCGACGGCGACGCGGCCGTGGTCATGTCCATGAAGCCTTCGTAGTCGATCTCGCCGGCGGCCAGTAGGTTGCGGGCGTGCCATAGCACGGTGCCGGAGCCGATCAGTTGACCCTTGTGATGGCCATCGAGCATCGGTCCGCCGGACAGCACGATGGCCGGCAAGTCGGTAGTGGCGGCGGCCATCAGGCAGGCGGGGGTGGTCTTGTCGCAGCCGGTGGTCAGGACCACGCCGTCCAGCGGATAGCCATGGAGGATTTCCACCAGGCCCAGGTAGGCCAGATTGCGGTCCAGCGCGGCGGTCGGCCGGCGGCTCTGCTCGGCGATTGGATGCACCGGGAATTCCATCGGAATGCCGCCGGCATCGCGAATCCCTGCCTTGACCCGCTGGGCCAGTTCCAGGTGGTGGCGGTTGCAGGGCGTCAGGTCGCTGCCCGTCTGGGCGATACCGATGATTGGCCGCCCCGATTGCAGCTCCTCACGGGTCAGGCCATAGTTCATGTAACGTTCCACGTATAGCGCGGTCATGTCGGCATGGGTCGGGTCGTTGAACCATTGCTGGCTGCGTAACGGGCGTTTCGAGGTGGTGCTCATGTCTGTCTCTCTTGCACTTGAAGGGCGCGGTATTAGCGTTGTCAGGCCGGCACGCTAGCGGAACTATGGGTGGTGGCGGCAGCGCCGCTGCCGACGGCATCGGACAGGTCGGTCAGGTCGCGGCCACGGGTTTCGGTCGACAGCAATGTGCCGATCAGGGTCAGGCAGGCCAGCACGGCTGTGTAGAGCGCCAGTACCCAGAAGGCGCCACCGGCGATGCCAACCAGGAATATCCCCAGGATCGGTGCCAGGCCACCGGAGAGCATCGCGCCGATTTCCCGCGCCAAGGCTACACCGGAATAGCGGTAACGGTTGCCGAACAATTCGGTGAAGTGCGCGCATTGGGCGCCCAGCATGCTGTTGGCGCCAATGGCGAAGCCCCCGACGACGGCGATGCAGACCAGCGTTGGGTCGCCGCTGTCGATCATCCACCACGCCGGATAGGCCCACAGCGCACAGAACAACGCGCCGCCGCGGTATACCACCAGTCGACCGAAGCGATCCGAAAGCGCGCCGAACAGGGGTGTGGTCAGCACGCTGAGGATGCTCGCCGCCAGCACCGCATCGGTACCGATGCCGGTGATGTTGGCGCCACTGTCACCCAGGTGGCGACTGGCGAAGCCGGCGAGGAAAGCGATCGAAACGGTGGTGTAGAGGGTTGAGCAACCGGTTTCGGCCATGCGCATCAGGGTGGTGGCCGCCAGTGGCCGGCGGGCATTGCGCAGGACCGCACGCATCGGTGATTCGATGACATGCTGGCTCTGGCTCAGCTGCTGGAACACCGGGCTTTCCTTGAGCTTGAGGCGAATCCAGACAGCCATGCCGATCAAGACCACGCTGGCCAGGAAGGGCAGGCGCCAGCCCCAATCGAGCAACTGCTCCTGGGTCAGCGATGCCTGCAGCACGCGGAAGGTGATAGTTGCCAGCGCCAGGCCGCTGAATACGCCAATGAAGGGGAGAGCGGCATAAAAGCCGCGTCGTTCGCGTGGGGCCAGTTCGGCCATCAGTGTTGCCGCGCCGGTTTGCTCGGCACCGGCGCCGAACCCCTGCAACAGGCGCAACAGCACCAACAGCACGGCCCCCACCGGGCCTGTGGGCAGCAGGCCGATCAGGGTGGTGGCGATTCCCATCAGCGCGATGGTCAGCAGCAGCACCAGCTTGCGCCCTTTGCGATCGCCCAGCGAACCGAAGAACAGCCCGCCGAATGGCCGTGCCAGGAAGCCGGCGCCATAGGTGGCGAAACTCGCCAGCAGTGCACCGGTGGTACCCAGCGACGGAAAGAAGATGTGGCCGAAGACCAGCGCCGAGGCCAGTCCATAGATCGCGAAATCGTAGTACTCCAGAGCACTGCCGATGGCGCCGGTGTAGATTGCCCGGCGCAGCTGGCGCGGATCGGGCGTCGGGGAGACCTTGGCCTCTGTATGCATATCAAGCCTCGCTTTTATTGTTATGGATGAGTCTCGTGGTCAAGAGGGGATGCTCAGCGCTGCAGCAGTCCGCGGTCGGCCAGGTTGCGCATCAATGCGCTGACACCAAAGGTCCAGGGCGTAGCCTGATCACTGGTGGTGACTTGGTTGTGTAGCGTGCCCAGCAGTGGACTGCTGATACTCACTTGGTCGCCCGGCTTATGGGTGAAGCCGGCGCCGGGGTTATCGCGGTCGGCGGTGGGGGCGAACAGGGTGCCGAGGAACAGCAGGAAACCGTCGGGATATTGATGGTTGGCATTGAGCGTCTGCCGGACGATATCTTCTGGGTCGCGGCTGATCTGATCCATCGAGCTGGCGCCGGCCAGTACGAAGCCGTCTTCACCTTGCACCTTGAGATCGACCACGCACTGGCGTACCGCGTCCAGGTCAAAGCTTTCGTCGAACAGGCGGATGAACGGGCCGATGGCACAGGAAGCATTGTTGTCCTTGGCCTTGCTCAACAGCAGGGCGCTGCGACCTTCGAAATCGCGCAGGTTGACGTCGTTGCCCAGGGTCGCGCCGTGGATGCGTCCGCGGCTGTCGACTGCCAGCACCACTTCGGGCTCGGGATTGTTCCATTGCGAGCCCGGGTGTACGCCGATCAGGCTGGCGCTGCCGACCGCGGCGAGGATAGGCGCCTTGGTGAACACCTCGGCGTCGGGTCCGATACCTACCTCGAGGTATTGCGACCACATGCCTTGTTCGATCAGCAGCGCCTTGAGCGCCATGGCCTGGTCCGAACCGGGCTTGACCGCCCGCAGGTTGTCGCCGATCACCGCGCGCACGGTGGCACGCACCGCTTCGGCCTTGGCGGCGTCGCCACCGGCCTGCTCCTCGATCACCCGCTCGATCATGCTGGCTGCGAAGGTCACCCCGGCGGCCTTGATCACCTGCAGGTCCAGCGGCGCCAGCAAGTAGGGTTTGTCTGGAGTGGCATGGGGGCCCGTGTTGGCCAGCAGCTCCTGGATGCTGGTGAGGTAGCTACCCGGCGTGCTGCGCAGCGCCTGTAGTGGATCATCGCTTTCGAGCAGTTCGCTGAGGGTCGCGAAGCGTTGCGACAGGTCGAACACGCCATCGGCGCGCAGCACGATCGGCGATGGACCGGCAATGTTTCCAGGGATCCAGGCACGACCGATCAGCGTTCCAGTGAAGCCGTCGCTGGGTAGGGTGTTGGTAGGGGTAAGGGTGAGCGGCATGTCGTGGCGTTCCTGATCGGTAAAAGCTGCACGCTAGGTAACGCTGGCGATAAACTCCAATGGCATATTTTCACCATATGATAACAACACGTTATTACACCAAAGGCGGATTCCCATGTCGGACCTCTCGTTCTCCCATTTCTGCAATTGGCTCAAGTTCCGCCACCTCGTACTGATCGACACGCTCGGGCGCACCCGCAACATGCACTTGGCCGCGCAGCAGATGAACCTCAGCCAGCCGGCGATCAGCAAGATGCTCAAGGAGATCGAAAACCTGCTCGGCTTCGCGGTGTTCGAACGTCAGCCACGCAGCATGCCCCCCACCGCCCTCGGCGAGCAGGTGGTGCGCTATGCGCAGGTCGCGCTCAACGATGCGCGCAACTTCGTGGACCAGATCGGTAGCCTGCGCGAGGGCGGGCATGGGCATCTGAAGGTCGGCGGGATCTTCGCCGCCACGGCCGTGGCCTTGCCGGATGCCGTCGTGCAGATCAAGCAGCGCTGGCCGCTGTTGTCGATCGAGGTGGTGGAGCAGACCAGCGACCACCTGATGCACATGCTTGATGAAAAGATCCTGCACCTGGCCGTGGCGCGGTTTACCGACGAATCCCAGCGCCAGCGCTTCGACTTCCAGCCTCTGGCGCCGGAGCCGTTCTGCTTCGTGGTCAACCATCACCATCCATTAGCCGATGCTGGATTTGTGAGCCTGGAGCAACTGCTCGACTGGCCATGGATCCTCTACCCCAAAGGCACGCCGATCCGCGGGCGAATGGAGCGCGCCTTCGCAGAAGCAGGCGTGGCCGTGCCACGCAACACCATCGACACCATCTCCACCCAGACCTTCCTCAATGTGCTGCAGGGTGGCCCGATGATCGGCATGCTCCCGCAGGCGATGGTCGAGCCTCACCTGCGCAGCGGATTGTTGCGCACGCTCGATACGCCATTGCATCTGGTGCCGCAGGACTACGGCATCCTCACCCGCAAAGGCGAGCCGCTCGTCGGCTCGGCCCTGGAGTTCGCGCAGATCCTCATGGCCGATGCCCGTAAGGGCCGTGGACGCAGCGACGGTTTTCGATAGCCTGTCGTTATCGCTCGATCCACAAATGCCATTGGGAAAGAATCGCTCGCCTGCCTAGATTAGCGACCAGTCTTTTCAACGAGTTCCAGGAGCGTCCATGACTCAACACGCTGGTCACAACTTTATTGGGGGGCGCCGCAGCGCTGCCGGCAACCAGACCTTGCGCAGCATCGATGCCAGCACAGGCGAGCCATTGCCTATTGCCTTCCAGCAGGCCACCGCCGAGGAAGTGGAGGCCGCTGCCCAGGCTGCTGCCGCAGCATACCCGCAGTTCCGCGCGCTGGCGCCGCAGCGCCGCGCCGAATTCCTCGACGCCATCGCCAGCGAGCTGGACGCCTTGGGCGAGGACTTCATCCAGACTGTCTGCCGTGAAACCGCACTGCCGGCCGCCCGCATCCAGGGCGAGCGGGGCCGCACCAGTGGCCAACTGCGGCTGTTCGCCCAGGTGCTGCGCCGTGGCGACTTCCTGGGCGCGCGCATCGACCGCGCTCAGCCCGAGCGCCAGCCATTGCCGCGCCTGGACATTCGCCAGTGCCGCATGGGCCTGGGACCGGTCGCTGTATTCGGCGCCAGCAACTTCCCGCTGGCGTTTTCCACGGCCGGCGGCGACACCGCGGCGGCATTGGCCGCAGGCTGTCCAGTGGTATTCAAGGCCCACAGTGGCCACATGGCCACAGCCGAGTGGGTGGCCGAAGCGATTCTGCGTGCCGCCGAGCGCTGCGCGATGCCGGCTGGGGTGTTCAACATGATCTTCGGTTCCGGCGTTGGCGAAGCATTGGTCAAGCACCCCGCCATTGAGGCCGTGGGCTTCACCGGCTCGCTCAAGGGCGGCCGTGCCCTGTGTGATCTGGCTGCTGCACGGCCAAAACCGATCCCGGTGTTTGCCGAGATGAGCAGCATCAATCCGGTGATTGTCCTGCCCCAGGCCCTGGCCGTACGCGGGGAGGCCATTGCTCGCGAACTCGCAGCCTCGGTGGTTCTCGGTTGCGGGCAGTTCTGCACCAATCCGGGCCTGGTGCTGGGCATCCGCTCGCCCGAGTTCAGTGCCTTCGTCGAGCAACTGGGGGCGCAGATCGCCGACCAATCCCCCCAAACCATGCTCAACGCCGGCACCCTGCGCAGCTACACCCATGGCGTGGCCGAACTCAAGGCGCACTCCGGCGTTCAGCACCTGGCGGGTGCCGACCAGCAGGGCAACCAGGCCTGGCCACAACTGTTCCAGGCCGATGCGCAATGCTTGCTCGATGCCGAGCCGCTGCTGCAGGAGGAGGTCTTCGGGCCTACCACCGTCGTGGTCGAACTGACCGATCATGCGCAATTGCTCCAGGCCCTCCAGGCCCTCGGTGGCCAGTTGACCGCCAGCCTGCTCGGCGAGCCAGGCGAGCTTGTCCAGGCCACCGACCTGGTGGCGCTGCTGGAGCACAAGGCTGGACGCCTGTTGATCAATGGCTACCCGACCGGTGTCGAGGTCTGCGACGCGATGGTTCACGGTGGCCCGTACCCGGCTACCTCCGACAGCCGTGGCACTTCAGTCGGTACGTTGTCGATCGATCGCTTCCTGCGTCCTGTGTGCTACCAGAACTTCCCCGAGGCGCTGCTGCCACCGGCACTGCACGATGCCAACCCGTTGGGCCTGATGCGCCTGGTCGATGGCCAGCCTAGCCGCGACCCGATCCACTGACCGCTACACTACCGGGCGCCTGGCGCCCGGTATCCGATCAATAACAACAATCAGGCATGCCGACATGCCCAAGGGTCACTCAAATGCACACCCAGACCTCATTGTCCCGAGATCCGGACTTCGAAGACCGCACCTACCGCAAGGTCATTCTGCGCATCCTGCCGATTCTGCTGCTCTGCTACATGGCCGCCTACCTGGATCGAGTCAACATCGGTTTCGCCAAGCTGGACATGCTCAACGACCTGCAGTTCAGCAACACCGTCTACGCCCTGGGCGCCAGCGTGTTCTTCTGGGGCTATTTCCTGTTCGAGGTGCCGAGCAACCTGCTGCTGCACCGTTACGGCGCACGTTTCTGGATTGCCCGGATCATGCTCACCTGGGCGATCATTTCGATGGCTGTGGCCTTTACCGTGCCGCTGGCCAAGCTGTTTCAGGTCGAGGCCAGCACCATGTTCTATGTGCTGCGTTTTCTGCTCGGGATCTGTGAAGCCGGTTTCTTCCCAGGCGTGATCCTGTACCTGAACTACTGGTTCCCGACCCAACGGCAGAGCCGTGTAATGTCGGGGTTCCTGATCGCCATGCCGATCAGTCTGACCCTGGGCGGCGTGCTCTCCGGCTGGCTGATGACCCGCCTCAATGGCTGGCACGATATGGCCGGCTGGCAGTGGATGCTGCTGATCGAAGGCATCCCCTCGGTAATCATGGCGGTCGTGGTGTTCACCTGCCTGTGCGACAGCATCGACAAGGCCCACTGGCTGTCGGCCGAAGAGAAGCAACTGCTCAAGGCCAACCTGCAGCAGGACAACCACGGCAAGGCTTCGCGCCTGAGCGAGGTGTTCTTCAACCCGCGGGTCTGGTTGCTGGTGTTCATCCTGTTGACCTTCAATACCGGCTTCTATGGCCTGGCCTTCTGGATGCCCTCGATCATCAAGAGCGCCGGCATCACCAGCAGCCTTGAAATTGGCCTGCTGACCGCCATCCCCTATGGTGTGGCGGTAGTGGCCATGCTGCTCAACGCCAGCCACTCCAACCGTACTGGCGAGCGTCGCCTGCATGCCGCGATCCCGGCCTTCATCGGCGGTTGCGGCCTGATCCTCAGCGCTTTGTTCGCTGACAACCTGGTGCTTTCGGTGATCTTCCTCAGCGTCGCCGCCTCCGGGATCCTGAGCCTCATGCCAATCTTTTGGACGTTGCCCGGCACCGTGCTGTCCGGCGTTGCCGCAGCCGCCGGGATAGGCATGATCAATGCCATCGGCAACCTCTCCGGTTTCACCGGTTCGATGATTACCGCAGTGGCAGAGGAACTCACTGGCAACATCAACAACGGCACCTATGTGCTGGGCTTGTGCCTGTTCGTCAGCGGGCTGTTGATCCTGTCGATTCCGGCAGCGATGCTCAGCCGCGGTGACAGCGAGTCGGCCGCCGGTCTCAAGCTGGAGACGGCATGATTCTCTGTACCAGGGGCCTGGCGTCAGGCCAATTAAGGAGCATCGATGAAAGCTGAACTGCTGATGCTGGCACCCTTGCTCGCGCCATATGAGGCGCGGCTGGCCGAGCATTTCCATCTGGTCCGTGCGCACAGCCGGGCCGAGCAACAGGCGCTACTGGGCGACCATCCGCAGCGCTTCAGGATACTGGTCACCAATGGCGGGGAGGGGGTGGATCCGCAACTCATGGCCAGCCTGCCGAACCTGGAACGGGTCGCGGTCAACGGCGTAGGCACCGACAGGATCGATATGGAGCAGGCGCGTGCCCGGGGCATTCGTATCGTCACCACCGATAACATCCTCACCGATGCGGTGGCCGACCAGGCTGTTGCGCTAGTACTGGCGCTGCTGCGTCAGGTTTGCCTGGCGGACCGCTTCGTCCGTGACGGGCGTTGGCGTGAGGGAGGCTTCCCGCTGCTGGGTACCAGCCTGCGCGGGCAGCGGGTCGGGATTCTCGGGCTGGGCAAGATTGGTGGGGCGATCGCCGAGCGCTTGCAACCCTTCGGGGTCAGCCTGGCCTACCACAATCGGCGACCGCTGATGGACTGTCCCTATGCCTACCATGACGACCTGGGTGCGCTGGCCGAGGCCAGCGACATCCTGATTGTCGCCGCCGCTGGCGGACCGGCGTCGCGCCACCTGGTCGACGCGCGGGTGCTTGATGCACTGGGGCCACAGGGGGTGATCGTCAATGTCGCCCGCGGCAGCGTGATCGATGAAGCGCAACTGGTGGAGCGTCTGGTCGCCGGGCGGCTCGGTGGTGCCGCGCTGGATGTGTTCGAGCACGAGCCGCAAGTGCCCGAAGCGCTGCTGGCGCTGGACAACGTGGTGCTGCAACCGCACTTGGGCAGCGCCACCCTGCAGACCCGCCAGGCCATGGCCGAGTGTGTGGTGCAAGCGGTCCTGGCCGGTTAAGCGGCAATGTGAACGTCAGAACGCTACATGGCCCTGCTGGCAACGGGGTCACGTAGTCGATGCTATCCCGGTAGGGGATTGTCCAACCCATTGGCTGCGTGACGCGCACAGAGCATTACCAAATGCCATGGCGTTACGGTAATTGCACCGAGTTCCCCGGCAAGATGTAAATTTCGTAAATAAGATTTAAACCTATTTGAGAATCACTATATTTACCGTCCCTGTGGCTACCCCAAGCAGCGCTTGAGGCCAGTGGGCATCGGCTTGCTGGCTTGTCGACGCCGGCCTTTGCCTTTTGCTCATGAATACACGGAGACGTAGAAATGCAGTCCAGAACCTCACCCAATAGCCTGGCCTGGGCCTTTGTCGCGCTGGCATCGCCAGCCATGGTCGCGACCTCGGTTCATGCTGAAGACGTGCCATCCAGTGAGGTGCTGGAAATTCCGGTCAGCGACAGCGCCCTGGTGATCGAGAGCACCCGGGTCACCGCCGAACAGGAAGCGCGTCAGGCGCTGGGGTCGTCGATCATCACCGCCGAGGACATCAAGCGCCGTCCGCCGGCCAACGACCTTTCCGACATCATCCGCCGCGAGCCGGGCGTCAACCTGTCCGGCAACAGCGCCAGCGGCGCGCGCGGCAACAACCGCCAGATCGACCTGCGCGGCATGGGCCCGGAAAACACCCTGATCCTCATTGATGGCAAGCCGTCCAGCGCTCGCAACGCGGTGCGCTATGGCTGGAACGGCGACCGCGATACCCGTGGCGAAACCAACTGGGTGCCAGCCGAGGCTGTGGAGTGTATCGAGATCCTCCGTGGCCCGGCCGCGGCGCGCTATGGCTCCGGCGCCATGGGCGGGGTGGTCAATATCATCACCAAGCGTCCAACCCAGGAGCTCAAGGGCAATGTCAGCCTGTTCACCGTCCTGCCCGAAGACAGCGCCGAGGGCGCCAGCCGCCGCGCCAACTTCAACCTCAGCGGGGGCCTGACCGACGACCTGTCGTTCCGGCTTTACGGTGGCCTGGCCAAGACCGATGCCGACGACCTGGACATCAACGCCGAGCACGCCAGCAGCGCGCTGGCCGGGGGGCGCGAAGGGGTACGCAACAAGGACATCAACGGCCTGCTGAGCTGGAAACTCAACGACGAGCACCGCCTGGAGCTGAGCAGCGGCTACAGCCGGCAGGGCAACCTCTATGCCGGCGACACCATGAACAGCAACGCCGGCGGCAACCTTGACCTGATCTCCAGCCTGTACGGCAAGGAGACCAACATCATGCAGCGCAGCACCTATGACCTTACCCACCTGGGCGATTTCGCCTGGGGTTCGACCAGGACCTCGCTGTCGTATGAGTACGTGCGCAACTGGCGCCTGAACGAAGGCCTGGCCGGTGGCCCGGAAGGCGCGATCAACGACTCCGGCGCCGACATGTCGCGCCTGCGCAATACTCGCCTTTCTAGCGAAGTGAACCTGCCGCTGACCCTGGGCAACACCGACCACGTGCTGACCCTCGGCGGCGAATACCTTTACGAGGTACTCAACGACCAGGGCTCGTTCCGCGCGCAGAGCTTCGACCCGTCGGGCAACGGTGGTGACGTGATCGAAGGCTTCGATCGCAGCGAGACCAAGATGACGGCCAAGAGCTACGCGCTGTTCGCCGAAGACAACATCGTCATCGGTGATACCACCATCACTCCTGGCCTGCGCCTGGACCATCACGAAGCGTTCGGCGACAACCTCAGCCCGAGCCTGAACCTGTCGCACAAGCTCACCGACGAGCTGACCGTCAAGGGCGGCATCGCGCGTGCCTACAAGACGCCGAACCTGTACCAGTACAACCCCAACTACCTGCTCTACAGCCGTGGCAACGGTTGCAGCGTGCAGCAGACCAACAACGGCGGCTGCTACCTGCAGGGCAACGCCAACCTCGATCCGGAAACCAGCGTCAACAAGGAAATCGGTCTGCTGTACGACCGCGGCACCTGGCGTACCAGCGCGACCTACTTCCGCAATGACTACAAGAACAAGATCATCGGTGGCACCGACGTGGTCACCGACGTCAACGGCGGCCGCCGCGTGACCCAATGGGAAAACGCCGGCAAGGCGCTGGTCGAAGGCGTGGAAGGCAACTTCTTCATCGAGCTGACCCCATCGCTGGACTGGAACACCAACCTGACCTGGATGCTCAACAACGACAACCGCGACACCGGCGAGCCGCTGAGCGTGGTGCCCGAGTATACCGTCAACACCACCCTGGACTGGCGCGCCACCGAGCAGCTGTCGTTCCAGCTGGCGGGGACCTACTACGGCAAGCAGAAATCGCCGACCTACAACTATCGCACCCAGGAAAGCTACGACGAGCAGGCCCAGCAGGACGTCGAAGCCTACGGCCTGGTCGATGTCAGCGCCGGCTACAAGTTCAACGAACACTACGACGTGCGCCTGGGCGTGAACAACGTGTTCGACAAGCAGATCTATCGTGGTGGCAACGCCAGCAGCGCGGGCGCCAACACCTACAACCAGCCAGGCCGCGCGGTATTCGCCGCACTGAACATCTCGTTCTGACCTGACCCAGCGGTACCCCGGCTGCCCTTGCTCGGTTGCGCATCGACCGAGCAAGGGCAGCTTTCTTGTGTCGGGCATGCAGCGGAAGCAGAAGCGGCGAGCAAGCCGCCATGGTGCGGCGCCCCTGGATAGTCAAGGTGAACCGTGAACCTACTATCAACCCTGCGCCTTCCTGGCCGTCACTCCCTGTTGTGGAGGCTCTGCGTGCTGCTGATCGTCTTCTGCCTGCTGCTGATCTGGCTCAGCCGCTACAGCGGCGCGCACCTGGAGCGCCAGAGCAACCACCTGAGCCAGCAAGCCCGCCAGGTCCTGCGCGGCTATGCCGCCGAGGCGCAGGCGGCGTGGCAGGAGGCAGGGCGCGCTGGCGTCGACCGCTGGATCAGTGAGCTGCAGCGCCGCGAGGGCGGTTGGGCCCTGGTAATCGGCGCGCAGCTCGAGTCACTGAGTAGCCAGCCACTCACCCCGGCCCAACGGCGCTACGTGACATTCATGAGGGAGGTGGACTGGCCGATGAGCCAGCGCTCGGTCGAACTGCCGGCCATTGGCGTGCCGCTGCCGTCGGTGCCGGGCACGCTGGTACTCCAATTGCCGCAGCGCTACATGCCTTCCACCTTGCCACTGCTGCTGCAGGTGCTGGTCCACGGCCTGTTGCCCGGTGTGCTGGCGCTGCTGGTGGGCGTGCTCTTGTACCGCGTGCTGATCGGCCCATTGGCGCACCTGCGCGCCCAGGCCAATGCCCTGCGCGCTGATCGCCTGGCGACCCGCGTCGACCCGGTGATCAGCCGGCGCCAGGATGAGCTGGGCGACCTGGGCCGGGCCTTCGACCACATGGCCGAGCGCCTGGAGCAGACCGTGGTGCTGCAACAGCGGCTGCTCGCCGACCTTTCCCATGAACTGCGCACACCCCTGACGCGCTTGCACATGGCGGCGGAGAACGAGAGCGATTGCACCGTCCTGCGTGACCGCCTGCTGCGCGAAGTGCAAGGCATGCGCCAGTTGGTCGACGACACGCTTGAGCTGGTCTGGCTGGATAACGTGCGGCCACAGCTGGCGGCCGATGTCGTCGAGGTGGATGCGCTGTGGGAAGTGGTGCGCGAGAACGCCTGCTTCGAGAGCGGCTGGCAGCCGGAACAGATGCCCACCACGCTGGCGCCCGACTGCAGGGTGCGCGGTCACCTCAATGGCCTGGCCCAGGCGATGGAGAACATCGTGAGCAATGCCATCCGCCATTCGCCGGCGGGCGGCCAGGTCAGCCTGGGCGGCCAACGCCACGCCAACCACTGGCACCTGTGGATCGACGACCAAGGCCCTGGCGTGTCCCAGGCGGCCCTGGAGCGCATCTTCCAGCCCTTCACCCGGCTGGACGCCGCCCGTCCCGGTGGCGACGGCTTCGGCCTGGGCCTGAGCATCGCCCGTTGTCGCGTGCAACTGCAGGGCGGCGAGCTCTGGGCCGAGAACCTCCAACCTGGCCTGCGCCTGAACCTGCGCCTGCCGATGGCATGAACACCCAAAAGGACCTTCGAATGATCAAGACTGCACCTGCCTGGTTGTCGATCCTGTCGCGCAGCGCCGCGGCGCTGCTCGGCGGCTACCTGTTCACCTATGCGGTCACCGCCTTCCTGGCCCGTGTGCTGCCGCTGTCGCCCAGCGATGCGGTGATCGTCGCCACGTTGCCGGCGTTCGTGTTCTACACCGCGGCGATCCTCTGGGCCTTTGCCAGTCGCGATGCCTGGCGGGCCTGGGCGGCGGTGGCACTGGCCGGGCCATTGGCGCTGGTGGCGTTCTGGCCGCAGGCAGGGGGCGTATGACATGAAGAGCAAGACCTTCACCCAATCGATGTCCTGGTTGCACACTTGGGCCGGGCTGATCTTCGGCTGGTTGCTGTATGCGATTTTCGTCACCGGCACCCTGGCGGTGTTCGACAAGGAAATCGACCACTGGATGCACCCGGAGATTCCTACTACCCAGGTAACACCCGCGCAGGCGGCAGAGCGCGCCGTGGCCTACCTGCAGGAACACCACCCGACCGCTAGCAACTGGGGCATCAGCCTGCCCACCGAGCGCTCCCCGGGCTTGCGCGTGTCCACCGGCGATCGTCGCCATGGCGGCGGTGTGCAGCTCGACCCGCAGACCGGCGAGGTAGTGCAGGTGCGCCTAGCCTATAAAAATATTGGGATTAGCTTTGTAAGTAGTGTTGAGCTGATTGTTTTTTTGTCTCGTGCAGGTTATAAGCAAGCCTAACTCTTAAATATAAATCGGCCGCGCAAGTCAAGTAGTCAAATTTGGTTTGGAAAAACAAAGCAC
The DNA here is from genome assembly GCF_043106155.1 of Pseudomonas sp. FYR_7. Taxonomy (NCBI): domain Bacteria; kingdom Pseudomonadati; phylum Pseudomonadota; class Gammaproteobacteria; order Pseudomonadales; family Pseudomonadaceae; genus Pseudomonas; species Pseudomonas sp. FYR_7. The sequence continues at coordinate 26,738 of NZ_JBICMI010000056.1, read as the reverse complement.
CCTTCTGTCACGCAAAAAAAATGGTCTTGGGTCTCAATGAAACTATGCGTTATTACCTGCCCACCCCAAAGTGTGTTCAGAATTGAAGAAAATGCTCGACATCCAGTATTTTCGATTTTTTTTGCAAGGCATTCTAAGTAGGAATGCAGAGACTCAGGTACATTATAATCCGGTGTGTTCAGAAACGAGACATCAAAAAAACCTAGTTTCTGGCATTGTTCTTTAATTTTGAATTTAGCGCACCTAAGGTGAGCTTCAGAGTGCGACAGCTTACTTATAATGTTATTTGCCTTGTCGTGAAACTGCTCTCGAAAGAAGACAGCGCTCGCATGATAGCACTGGGCGACCTCGTGAAGGCTTCTATATAAAGCATGTTCTCTTGATAGAGAGCAACCATAGCCGGCGACCTCGACAAGGAATCTACTGCCACTTAATACTGAGCAAAATACGGGAACTTTAAATTCATTTTCAAGCTCAATTATAAGTATGCTATGCCCAACCTCCTTTTCGACGCACTGTACTTTTTGTCGAAGCGCGCCTGGCAGCGTTTTTTTATCTATGACCCGAAGAGCGCTACTGTCCATTGCCAAAAAAACTCTCACTAGAAATTTCGATAAGCTGTGTCTTTCTATAGCCTCCAGCAACCCATGAATCGTCGCCTCCAGCTCATTGCTACCTATGGCCACACCGCTGTTTGTGCAATATCTATCTATTTTTGAATAGTCAAAAGAATCAAGCGGGTGCTTTTGAGAATCAGTAAGTATGTCGTCCACATATTTGGGGGTGGATAGAGCAACAGGATAAAGAACTTTTGTAGAACCTCCTATTTGAACGTAACTTCGGAGCGCAATATTTCCGGCGGGCGTGTCGCTGATTACAGATAACGGAAGGTTGATAGTTAAGCTTGTGCTCCTTATATATGCATGAGAGCTTTGGTACTGGACGTTTTCGTTTTGGGAGTTCGAAAACCTACTAAACCAGTGCTCTGCTGATTCAAACATAGCTCCGATTTCAGACTCATTTCTGCTCCCCTTGCCATATCCATAGTCTATGAGCTCTCCGCTCGCATTATACAAGGTGCATTTAGCGGTGAATATCTATTGCCCCGTGACTTCGATTTCCCATTCAATTCCATAAGAATGCAGTGTCCCTTCTAAAAGCCTTCTGGCTTCCAAAAGCCCAACGCTCCGCTCTATTGGAATTTTTCCCATGCCGATCTCCACGGGGCACAAACTATTTCTGAAGTTTGTTTAGCTGCTTTTCGAGCTCATTGATCACGCGATAGAGAACTTTCTCTCTTTCGCTCAATGAGTCCAACTGAATCTCCTTCAACTCCGTGAAGTTTCCGCGATCCTTAGGATTCATCGTTTTTTTTAATGGGGTTACTTCTTTATCAGGTGAGGTCATTTTTCCGCTCCTTTAATTTCTGTCGTAACGAACTTCCCCAAACTGCATATAAGCCTCATCGTATATCTAGCCAGTAAAATCAAGACAGACGATGATTGGTGTCGTGAAGCGCACATCTGTAATCGCAAGGTTGCTGAAAGCTAGCGATTTTCTTTTACAGCTCATTGAGGTAAAAATTACTATAGACGAAACTTCCTGCGTCGCCAGTTCAAATGTCGCGAGAGGTGACGACCAACGGATTGTAGCTAACGATACCTGGTGGCTACCTAGTTCAAAGCGGCTAGCTGCGACTGGCCGCTTATGGCCGAGTTCGACATCAAGGTTGTAATCGTCGAGCCTGGCGTGATCAAGACGGGCTTCGGCGACGGCGCAACCGAAACCATCATCAAGCGTTCGACTGGTGGCCTCTACGGACGGATGGTGCAGATGGTGGCCAAGTCGATCAAGAGCACCTATGGGCATGGCACTGGCAGCGATCCACAAGTGATCGCAGACGTGGTTTCCAAGGCAGTGGCCAGCAGCCACCCACGTACACGCTACGCCATCGGCAAATTCGCCAAGATGCTGATCCGCATGCGCGTCTGGCTTGGCGACCGTCTGTTTGATCGCATCATACTCAGCCAGACCCGTTGAGCGGCAACGTGTCTATCCGCAAGCCGCTAGCAGCAGTTGGCTAGCGTTTCAGGCGTTCTGCGCCAAGATCGAAGCGCAGTACCTGAACTTGCCGGTGATGCGGTATGACAATGCATCGCCGATTGCTGGCAAGCCCGATGAGATCAAGTCTGCGCTAGACAAGCGTCAAATGCTAATGATCGCCGGAAAACCGCTTCGGGAAAGGCCACGCAGTTGATGAAGGTCTGCCTAGAGGCTGAGCGTGGCCCCCATGGACTGATCGGCCATGCCCAACCTTGGCGGCTGAGGGCACGAAAAAAGGGGACAGATTTATTTGTTGATCAAACAGTCTACTTTTGGCCGTTTGCAGCCCTTAGCGAAGGTCTGCTTCGGGTCGATAGCTACCCATCATGAAGGGCAGCTATTGGCCGATATCTGCCTTTCGTGAACGGCAGGTTCGGGTCGAAAGCTCTCAGTCGCGACCGGCCGCTAACGACCCAAAGCGGACAATTAAATATGCTCAGCATGCGCAGTTCCTAATGAGACCACGCCTACAGAGGACTTCTTCCGGGCCCCCGGTGTCAGGATAGTTGTCGCCTCGCCAGATTTACCTGAAACCAGACCCCGGGGGCGGAAAGAGAGCCGTTGTGCCGTACTATTCCTCTGAGCGCAAAGCCGAACTGCTCAAGATGCTGGGCCCTCCACTCAACCTGACGATGGCCGAAGTCGCCAGGCGCGAGGGCGTTACTGAAATTGGCTGAGATCGGCCAAATGCAGTCAGCCGTACAGGACTGACAATGGCTAAAAGGTGGGCAGTGGACAAGAAGACCGCAAAGCAATGGCGTCAGACCCCTGGATCGAAAGCGCACTTTTGTAGTATTTCGGCCGAGTTCCGGAACGACGGTGTACGGCCAACTCAGCTAGTCTGCTTTGAAGTCCGAAGAGCCTTCCCTGGAAGCTACGCACCAGACTGATGTGCAAGCTTCTGGCCGGCGATATGGGAGTGGACGTAATGCACGCTATGCGTCCGCAGTTCGCCCTGCGAGCCGACATCGGCGAAATCGCAAGCGATTTAGTAAACGAGTTCAACAAGACGTCAGCACTCAGAGCCTGGGGCTGGATGTGTATCATTGATGGCACGCCTCAGGTGGTGCCGCCCACATCGCTTTTATAGCTCTCCGTTACTGCGTGCCTTGAGTGGTCACATCCGATGCAAATGGCTGGTCAAGTCGAATGCAAACAGGTGGTCAAGTGCGATGCAAACGCTTGGTCAATTCAGGTGCAATTTCCCAGTTGCCGCTGACCGAAAACTGACCCAGGTGTTCAACTGCTTCTGCTCATTTTCCGAGTAGGAGAACACAGGTGATCAGCATGGAAACGATGGGGAAAATTCGGCGGATGTACTTTGGCGACAAGCTGTCGCTGCATCAGATAAGGTTGGTGACCACGATGCGAATCATGCGGCTGATTGGGGTGATGGTTCGCGTGGAGCCAATTCACGATCGCTGGGTTAGACGGCGAACTGTCTTAGGGTTATCGGCAGAGAGGGTTGCCCGAGAGTGTGTGAATTTCTCCTGGAAACAACACTATTGGCTATTCCCCACCGTCGTAGCAATGTGGAAGTATCCTGGGTCGACACTTGAGGGCACCTGGATACACAACTTGCCCAAAGCACTCTAAGGTCATGCCATAATTGCTGGCTCCTAGGATTTTACAGTCTCGGCATTGCCGAGCTCTGCGACAAGGCGCTACCGGATTTCTTTGACCTGCTGACCGGCGCTACACCCGTACTACCCCACTCACTAATCTGGATCATTTTTGACTAGCAAAAATTTGCCTGGCTTTGCATCACCTGCCGCGTCCGCACCTTTAACATTTGAAAAAGCCTTCAAAAGGGCACCATATTGTTCATGCAGCGAATTATATTCCCTTTGCCACTTTCGAGCGCGTTCTTCAGAGTTTTCTTCGCGCACAAGCGACTCTTTAAGCTCTGACTTCAAACGACGAATAGTTGCCACATTTTCAGACGCATTAGAGATCATAGCATTATCAACCAGTTCACGGCATATAGTTGATATAGACAGAGATCGAAAATTGCGACACTCTTCCTCCAGTTTTTTGAAGTTATCAATGAGATTATCACGCTTCATTTTAGACGTTTGTTTCAGGTGCGAGGCGGACGAATCGCTTCGCTTTGAAATCAGCTCCAAAACTTGATTGGCTTGATCTATCCATTCATACAGCTTAGGTGTCTTGGATTTATGAATATACTTATCATTCAGCCCAGCGCAAGCCGACAATTGGGTTCTAACCAGCTGTCGCTGTCTTTTAGAAAGTAAGCGCCCTGCATTTAATTGCTCAGCGATCTCATCGAAACGCGCTTTAGCCACTTTGTATATCGCAACCTCACTTGCCGAAGCTTCAAGCAGCCATGGAGGTGACGAGTCGAAATTATGCTTTTCAACGAGATCGAAAATATCCATCATCCATCACTCACGCTGACTATTCTGATTAATGCCTCAGCATACTTCAATTCTTTCTCACATGCTTGTACCAGCGAAGCTATTCCTAATTTTTTGTAGGAGCTCAATTGCTCTTTGACACTCTGCCCAATTCTGATTATGTCCTCTCGTTGCGATCCAATGGAAAGTGAATGAACACAGCCGGTACAAGTACACAAACTGGAATTCTCAAATACAGGAACCCCTGTTACTTCATCCCTGCAATTTGCTTGTTTTACCGTTTTATGCCGGACGACACAAAACCCATACTCCATGGGTTTAAACTCACCAGTAAACTCTTGTGCACACCAAGCCGCCAATTCCTTTTCCAGCTCATCAGGTGCAAGGAAACTCCACTCCTTTAGCTTCTGTTTTATTAACATGCCAATTGGGCCGTACAACTGCTCCTTATTGTCTAGCCAATTCAATCCGAGTTCGGACAAATAATTTAACGCCATCTTTTCAGGAGAATATGTTTCAGACACATACAGCTTACCGGATGTATAAGTTGTGGTCATGAAAGAGCCATAATGGTGCCGAAAGTGACGACGGATCAAATCCGGTACATTCCCATCAAACCGGCGCAGAGCAAACTCAGCAAACGCATGGCGAAAGCGGTGGGGGGTAACTTGGATGCATTCCAATTCGGAAGACAATCCTGGAAATTCAGAAAGAAAATCCTTGGTAATGTAGCGCCTCAGCATATAACGCGCATTCTGCTCTCCTGCTAAGTTTGTACCACAAGCAAATTGAAATGGTTGGCCGTAGAGTTGTAATGACAACCCTTGGGGAGCCCAAAACAACGGGAGATCAGTAGTGGTTTTATCCTCAAGAGACAGTCGCTCTAAAACTTCGACGACGTCAGCCGCCAATCCGGTAATAGAACGGATAGTCGGTATTCCATGATTTGTTTTATTGATATCTGACTTGAACAAATAGCTGCCATCCTTCTCTCGGAGCAAATCAGATACGCGTATTTTTTCCAGCTCGTCGCGCCTTGCGCCCGTGACGCATGAAAAAATTATGAACCCGGCCGCATACACACGCTGTATGTGCCTATACATGTCCTTTACAGTCTTAAACGGCCACTTTTTAAATGGAAGCTCGTTCACTGAATCGACTTTACACTCACGGGCGCAATACTCAGGCAATACCACATACATATGATCGACCTTTTTCGGGTACTTCGCGGTGAGGTCGGATAAAAAAAATCTGTGGATTCTGTTTACTTTCTCAGGAGTAAAATATACCCCTCGATTCTTGCGATATCCATTAGCCAGAGGAAACCCCTGTGATATTATATCTTTTTGGTACTGGAAGAAAGCTAGCAGGTATTTCGTCAAGTCCGAATGAATTATCGAAATAGCCTCACTAAGCAAGACCATAAGCAATGACATTGGGAGGCCATCTAACTTTGAGCCGCAAACCCATTCAGCATAGTCTTTTCCTGATTTTTCCAAGACGTTCCGAGCGAGAGAATAACAATGACTCGGAGATGGCATTGCGATAGGGCCGTCTTCGATGGCTCGATTGAGAAAGCCCTCCTTAAATTTAGACAATGTGGTAATCATCGTCTCGTAAGTTGTATAGGCAATGGATCGCTCCTCATCATACTCGCCCAACAGACTTCTTGTTAACAAATCCTCAATATTTCCCACCTGCAAATCAGACACTCGGTCAATGCCGGCAATTGTCATGTATTGATCGAGTATTGTAATAATTCGTTTTACTCTGTACTTAGCCCAATAGGAGGATACCAACGACCCATCCACATCGACCTTACAAAAAGTTAAAAACAACTCCTTAGCTGCGACAATCATTTTCTCTCTAACATTCAAAGCTGAAAAGTCGAAGATTCCAGTTTCACCCGCAGATGTTTTCACTGGCCATACATTTTCAGCAAACTGAAATGCACTCTCTCCTCTTCCTTGCGCAATTCCCCGCAACTCGGCCGCACTAGGAAAATATTCCTCGAGAGGGTCAGCTTTCACACTCATGGGATAGGCCCTCTATATATTAAGATCGGAAAAAGATATTTCATAATGACTATACTTTTCAATGCCTAACCTCACAGCATCTTTTCCAAACTCATTCAGCAGCGCTTTATAGAACACTAGAAGTGAGAGCACCTTTTTGACCCGCAACGGATTGTCATTTACCAATCGCGCGAAGCCCCTCTCAATATGATCAATCTTTCCCTTGATTAATGCTGCAACAAGAGGCGTTTTTACGACATAAGTCATACCATCTTTTTCAAAAAGCCCTACTTTATCCACAACAAACTCTTGGAGCTGAGCGCATTCAAATACCTGTTCGTCAGACAACATGTTTGAATCGTCATTGCCTGTCAATTTCAACAGCTTCTCGATCTGATGGAGTGATACTATGCGAGACTTCTCAATCATTGACTCAGCAACCTTCGCCGCAATTGATCGCATTTCCGACCCGACCAAGGCTCCAAACTTTTGATCAACCTCAACTTTTTGCTTACACTTTGAAAAGTCGGAATAGACGCCCTCACTACTGAGACTGTGTCTCATTCGGGCTGCATGGATACGGTCATCCACTGCTTGACTTTCATCGAACTTTACGGCCATTTGTTCATCTAGTTCTAGATGCTGAAATGACTTCATGGCCCGTGCTGAGTCATTTCCTAAAACGCATGTTTGAGCGACCGTCTGTGGTCCAAGTGATCGTGATCCTGGGTTGGCACCTGTCTCAGCATCACCATCATCCGTCTCTTCCTCAATACGCGAGCCCGTTTTATTTATTTGATGCATGCTGCGTTTTCGGGTATTCCTCTTGCTAAAAAAATCTGCATTAACTTCATCGGCAGATGACATGCACTTTAGGAAATAATCCGGACATGCTGTCGTGCTGATTCGGCTGCAATGCTCTAAATACGCCCTCTGTGTATTTGACGACTGAACAATTAATGGAAGAAATAAACAACAGCTAATTTTGTGCCTATAAAACAAAAACCAGGCCTCTTTTAATCCTGGTATAAATGCAGCATCCTCAATCGCATCGACCCTATCGATTAATCCACTTTCATAACCAAACATCGTATCATCTTTATACTCCATCAGAGCAACGTAGGCCGGATCCCCCCTTCGAAAATATGCTGAAGCTGTTGTAGAATTTCGCCCCTTGTAAGAGGAGACGCTAATCGAGCTGTTAACTTTCTGTACATCCTGCATGCGTATCCTAGACAAATTAGACTTTTGAACGCGCTCCGCCGCAAGCAACCAGGAAATAACCATCTTCTCTTCGGGTGATGGAATCAACATGAACATCGGTGAGAACAACGCGCGCATCTTAAAGAATTTTCTCTCTCCTGGCTTAACTCTTTGGCGCCGAGTAATTCCTAATGCGCACTGAAATGATTCAAGCCGAGATACAACCTTATCTTTATCCCAAGTGCCATAGTCAATAACGGGTTGAGGGAAAGTCAATCCGAGCCCATCCATTATCCCGTTTTTCTCATTCCATTCGTCACCCGGCACATCTAGGAGGACACCTTTGTATAACACCGTCTCGTAGTACAAAGGAGAATCAATATTTTTCATTGCGTTAATCAAATTTGAGTACACTTGGTTTTCCAGTCCACTACTTCTTACTCCTAATGTCACTGCTGGCCGCTCAAGCGCACGTCGCCGATCCTGAACGCTCGCCTGTTGCAATAACCATTGAAATTCTTCAGGGCACCGCTCCCTGAATTCTTTGCGTATGCGGTGACACTCACTCAAAAACCAGGGGCAAAATAATTTTACCGACATGAGCACTGCTGCTCATCGCAATTGATCTCAAACTTCTCAGTTAAACCCGGCCGATGATTTAATGTCTCAGGCTTACAAATCTTGGGCCAGTCATCCAAAATTTCTTTAGTCCTCCGCCATGTTTCGACGCTGACATCAAGGAAGCCTGAACACTCAGCAGAGTTACAATTTTGTAACAGGATTTTCATCGCCTCAGAATGGTTATAAATTGTCGACTCAGCGAGCTTTTTTGAGACTAAGTGATCAATAAATATTTTACCCGTGCGTCTAGACAGTAAAAAGCACCCGTTTTCAAGAACTAAATTTTCAGCATTTTTGAAACTTTCGCAAAAATAATCCAGCGCATAAAAAGCGGACTCGTAACGACTCAAAGACCAAGTTCTATACAGATAATATGAATTAACCAGCCTGCGTAGAGCTATGAATACTGAATCCTCCTTTAGGGTAGAAGGAACGGGAATTCTACGACGCTCAACACCGTCCACCACCAGTATCAAGTCATCATGAACACTGCCAATATCAAAGATGTTGGATTCATACGTTCCTGTTGAATCCATTATTCATTCCCTCTGACCCTTTGTTAGAGACCCACGTCAACATGGAATGCCTTGCTCCTTGAACAACATAGCTTCTAAGTGCACATATGTCATCGTCGTTTCCAAGTCTTTGTGGCCCATAAGATCCTGCAGGATCTGAATCGGTAAATCGTTCTCCCTGAGGTACCGCGCCATATTGGTAGCATAGCTATGCCTGAGCGAATGGAAACAGCGGTTCATTGATTCCAACCACATGTTGACACTGTCGAAATCCTGGCTCCCCATCTGCAAAGCGTTTCTTGTTCTATTGAAGAGATAGCTGCAGTGATGGTCTCCCAATCTGCTACCATCCCGTTTTGCTATGAGCAAGTCATGAGGCTTGGACCTTCGCAGTGGCCCTTTAATGAATCTTTCTATATGTTCTCTCAATCGGGGAGGGATGTAAGTCGTACGTGCCTGACCTCCACCTCTGCCCTTTCCTATTACAGAGATTTTCATTCCAGGGTCACCCTTCTTGTCGGCCACCTTCATCGCAGCCTCTATTTTTCTTACAGACATGTTAGCTGGATCGACCACTTCTGAGCGTCGCCACCCACTTAGGTAACCCAACTGCAAGCAGATGATATTTCTGCTTTTCTCAAACTCATGCCCCATCGATACCCAACTCAGCAGAGAGTCAAATTCGCCCTCGGAAATGTACTGCGAAAATAATCTGTACTTATCGATCGAATTATTCTTCGAAACCTCAATTTCAACCCTACTCCTTAGGGCTTCAATCGTTCCTTTTGAGATAAGCCGTTTTTGCTGGGTCCAACCGGACGAGACTGCCCAATCATAAAAAAGCGTGAGCACAGTTCTAACTAATTGTAGCGACTGTCCAGCGAGGCCTTTCTGACCAATAAGAACATGGACAAAATAGTAATGTATGTATTCATCCGACACATTATCCCACTCTTTTACAACGACATCATTTTCTACAAACTGCAAAAAAGGAGCTAAGGAATTCGCGTAGGTGCGCAGCGTCGAAGAACGCGCCCCATCCAGAGCTTTTCTCAGGATGAACGCAGTTCCTGCGAGGTGTGGTCGACGAGCATCGGAATCGAAAATACCGAAAATCTTCTTGGTGGAACCTCCGTATGGAAAATCGCTTTCAATGACCTTCAGATGAGCCATACCCGTTCCTCCAGTCTTGTCTGCACACGGCCGAGCTACCAATCCCTATCATCGCTACCGAAAACGGCAAAGGCTTCGGCGCCCTGGCCCCGGCCCAGGCCCAGGCCCAGGCAACTGTGTCACCAAAAAAATTATAGAAGATGAAAATCACGCCGCTTGGCAACCGAGGCCTAGACGTAATTTGCTATTTTTTCCTTGTGTGTTTTATAAATCGGTCAGACGGTGATCAACCTCAGTTCCGGTGGGCGAGGGCGGCTATCAGGGGTGATGGCCGGGGTGATGATCCTGTTGTTCGTGCTGTTCCTTTCGCCATTGATCGAACGTATCCCCTTGGCGGCCCTGGTGGGTGTCATGTTCGTGGTCGCGCAACAGACGTTCGCCTGGGCGTCGCTGCGGGTGCTGCACAAGGTGCCGGTGAACGACATGCTGGCGATCATCGCCGTCACCGTGGTGACTGTGTTCACCGACCTGGCCATGGCCGTGCTGTTCGGCATCGTGATCGCGGCGGTGAACTTTGCTTGGCAGCATGCGCGCGAACTGTACGCCGACAGCCATGAGGACGAGCACGGGCACAAGCGTTATCAGGTGCACGGCACCTTGTTCTTCGCCTCGACCGCGCCGTTCCTGAACCAGTTCGACCCGGCCAATGACCCGGCCGAGGTGACCTTGGACTGCCAGCACCTGAGCTTTGTGGACTATTCGGCCATTGCCGCGCTAAAAACTTTGCGTGAGCGCTATGCCAAGGCCGGCAAGCACCTGCGGGTGGTGCATTTGTCCGAGCGTTGCAAGAAGCTGCTCAAGCGGGCCGGCGAACAGCACTGAGGCGGCGGCCCGCCGCATGGGCCGCAAGCCAGAGCTTCAGTCAGCCGGGGCCTGCAGGTGCCACTGTCCGTCCGCTTCATGGGCCAGCCCGCTGGCGGGCAGCAGGGCGAGCAGGCGCGGGTGCAGCGCTGCATCCGTGAAGGTCTGTACGGTGGCCAGGTCGAGGATGCCGGACAGCGTCAGATCCACCTTGGTGTACGACAGCCAGGCCTTTTTCAGGACTTGCGCCACGTCGCTGGCGGCGGTACTGGCGAAGCGGCGATGCCATGGCCGGCCGTCGAACGAGAATGTGTGCGCCAGGGCGTAGCTCGTCTGGTCGGCGCCTTCAAGGCAACGGTGGCAGCGGCAGGGCCCCTCGCCAAACGCATTGCGCAGGTAGCTGTTGAAATCGACCACCGGCTTGAGGGACAGGCGTTTGTCGACGTCGAACAGGTCGGCGATCATGGGTTCTTCAGCGCTCACTCGGGATCCTCGTATGCTAGGGCGTGTATCGGCCGGCACCCTAACAGATCGTTGCAGGCAGATCACCTGTGTTGGTCTGCACCGCGCCGGTTCGGCAGGCGAACGCTAGAGACAAGGGGCGGCGGCTGCCGTACTCTACGCGCCCCTATGCCCACCCACGTTTCGAGGTAGACCCGCTTGAGCAACCAGTACCCGTACATCGCCACCATCACCATCAGCGCCGAAGACCGAGGCGGCGACATCGAAGCCTCGGAAAACGCCAGCATGCGCGTGGGCCTGGAAGCGGTGACCGAGACCCTCAAGAAGGTGCATTTCGTCGGTACGCTGGCCGCTCCGGAAAAGAACGCCACGCACATCTGCGTGACCCTGGAGAATGGCCTGACCTACTACGGCCCGATCGTCAACGGCCACGCCGAACTCGAAGGCGGCTGGATTGCCTTCGAGTCCGATATGCTTACCCCGCAAGAGCTGGGTCTCTAAGCCCCTCTTCAGGAGCCAAGCTCGGCAAGGCACTGCTCGAGAATATCCAAGCCTTCCTCGAGCACGTAGGCCTCGATGGTCAGCGGTGCCAGCAGGCGGATGATGTGCCGTGCCTTGCCGCTGGGCATCAGCAGCAGCCCCCTGGCGCGAGCCGCTTCCATCACCTTGGCCAGTTGCGCCGGCGCCGGGCTGCCGTCGGCTTGGACAAACTCGATTCCGCGCATGGCGCCGACGCCGGTCAAGCGGCCGATGAACGGGCTCAGGTCTGTAGCCTTCCAGTGCTCGAAGCGGCGCACGATTGCCTGTTCCTGGCGTTCGCCCCAAGTCGCGATATTCTCGTCGGTCATCTGTGCCAGGCTGGCCAGGGCCGCTGCGCAGGCGATCGGGTTGCCTGAATAAGTGCCACCCAGGCCGCCCTTGGGCAGCGCTGCCATCAGTTCCTTGCGCCCGACCACCGCACCCAGCGGCATGCCGCCGGCAATGCTTTTGGCCAACAGCAGCAGATCGGGCTCAAGCCCTAAACGTGGGAAGGCGAAGCGCTGCCCGGTACGCCCGAAGCCCGACTGGATCTCGTCGATGATGATCAAGATGCCATGCTCGTCGCAGAAACGGCGCAGGGCCTGGGCGAACGTTGGGTCAAGGGCGAGGAACCCGCCTTCACCTTGCACCGGCTCGAAGATGAACGCCGCCACGTCCTCCACCGCCAGCTCGACGCTGAACAGGCGGTCCATGGCCTTGAGGGCCTGTTCGCAGGTAACCCCGGTGTCGGCGCTGGGGTAGGGCAGGTGGTACACCGGCCCCGGCAGCTCGCCGACCCGCTGCTTGTAAGGGGCGACCTTGCCATTGAGGTTCAGGGTGGCCAGGGTACGGCCATGGAAGCCGCCATCGAAGGCGATGATGGCGCGCTTGCCGGTCGCCGCGCGGGCTACTTTCAGGGCATTTTCGGCCGCCTCCGCGCCGCTGTTGGTCAGCATGCCGGCCAGCGGGTAAGCGACCGGGATGAATTGGCTCAGTTGCGCCATCAGCTCAAGGTAAGGGGCATGTGGGGCTGCGTTGAAAGCGTAGTGAGTCAGGCGGCTGGCTTGATCCTGTATGGCTTGTACGACCGCTGGATTGCAATGGCCCAGGTTCAGCACGCCGATGCCGCCTACGAAATCGATGTAGCGTTTTCCTTGGTCGTCCCACACCTCGGCGTTGCGGCCATGTGTAAGGGTAATGGGATGAACGATGGCGATGGATTGGCTGATGCAGTCGTGGTTCATGAGGCGGGGACCTGTGGGCGATGTACTGCCTATCCAAGCGCCTAGGGGTCAGGGGGTGCAAACGAATTATTGGATTGGTTTCATTCCTACGGTTCTTGATGTGCCCGAGGCTGTGATCAGTGGTGCACTGGTCATGCTCTTTGAACAACATGATTCACCCTTTTGCAAGGGAGGCTCATACGCCACGCTAGGGAACGTAGTCCACGTAGGAGGACGCTTAATCATTCCCTCAAGGAATTACGTACTGATAAAACGTCGTTTGTGACACCTCTGGCAAGTCTCAATACTTACCCGGATCAAAAAATGACCGTGCGATCCAGTCAGAGGGTTCAACATGGCTTCCCCGAACAACAAGAAACAGCGTTCCTTGCAACATGGCCTGACATCCCGTCAGGTATCGATGATTTCCATTGCCGGCATCATAGGCGCCGGGCTGTTCATTGGCTCCTCCAACGCCATCGCCACGGCAGGCCCGGCGATCCTCATTTCCTATGCCATGACCGGGCTGCTGGTGTTGCTGGTGATGCGCATGCTGGGCGAGATGGCCATCGCCAACCCCAACAGCGGTTCTTTTTCCACCTACGCCTCGCAGGCCATCGGCCCGTGGGCGGGCTTTACCATCGGCTGGCTGTACTGGTGGTTCTGGGTGCTGATCATTCCGGTCGAGGCCATCGCCGGTGCTGATATCCTGCATGCCTACTTTCCCGGGGTGCCGTCCTGGCTGTTCGCCTTCCTGATCATGCTCGTGCTATCGGGTACCAACCTGATCAGCGTCAAGAACTTCGGCGCCTTCGAGTACTGGTTCGCGTTGATCAAGGTCGTGGCCATCGTTGCCTTCATCGTCGTATGTACCCTGGCGGTGACTGGCTTCTGGCCCTTGGCCGACGTGTCCGGGGTCAGCCGACTCTGGGATACCGGGGGCTTCATGCCCAACGGCTTTGGCACCGTACTGGGCGGTGTACTGATCACCATCTTTTCGTTCTTCGGCGCGGAGATCGTCACCATCGCTGCCGACGAAACGGCCAACCCCAAGGACAAGATCCGTCGTGCCACCAACCTGGTGGTGTATCGCATCGCGATCTTCTACCTGGCTTCGATCTTCCTGGTGGTTTCGCTGGTCGCCTGGAATGACCCAGGGCTCAAGGCAGTCGGCTCGTTCCAACGGGTCCTTGAGGTGCTGAACGTGCCTGGCGCCAAGCTGCTGGTGGACATGGTGGTGCTGGTGGCCGTGACCAGTTGCATGAACTCGGGGCTGTATACCGCCTCGCGCATGCTGTATTCGCTGGGCGCCCGCGGGCAGGCTCTGCCCATTACCCGGCGCATTGCAGGCTCCGGCGTGCCTACGGTCGCGGTGATCCTCTCGACGTTGGCAGGGTTTGCCGGGTGTCTGGTCAACTACGTGTTCCCAGGCAAGGTGTTCGGCTTTCTGCTGTCCACCACCGGTGCCATCGCGTTGCTGGTGTATCTGGTCATCGCCGTGTCCCAACTGCGCATGCGCGCGCGCGCGGAGCGCGAAGGGCGCTTGCTGGAGCTGAAGATGTGGTTGTTCCCCTGGCTCACCTGGCTGGTGATCGCCACCATCGTCCTGGTGCTGGGGTACATGTTGTTCAGCGATGCCTATCGGTACGAGACATTGATGACAGCCGGGGTCACGACGTTCATCCTCGTGGTGGCGCTGGCCAGGCGCCCCGGCAAGGCGAGTCTGCAAACCGCGTGACCTATCTGCTTTAATGAGGGCGTAGCGCGCCCTCATTACAACAAGCACAGGAAGCGTATGAACGATCAAGCCTTGAGCCTGCAGGCAGTGGCTGCCCCGGATGGCATTTGCTATGGCTGTGGCAGCGCCCATCCGCACGGGCTCCGTGTACAAAGCCATTGGGCCGAAGACGGCATTCATCTGGTCTGTCGACACACCCCCGACGCTACCTTTACCGGCTGGCCGGGGCTGGTCTATGGCGGATTGCTGGCAATGCTGGTGGACTGCCACTCCAATTGGACGGCCATGGCCTATCACTATCGATGCGAAGGCCGGGCGCCTGGCAGCTTGCCGCGTATCGATTGCGTCACTGGCCGCCTGGGGCTTGAGTACCTCAAACCGACACCCATGGGGGTTGAGCTGCTGCTCAAGGCTCGGGTCGAGGGAGAAGTGGCACGCAAAAGCCGGGTGATCTGCGAGGTGTGGGCTGATGGGGTGCTCACCGTCAG
This sequence comes from Pseudomonas sp. FYR_7, assembly GCF_043106155.1. Taxonomy (NCBI): domain Bacteria; kingdom Pseudomonadati; phylum Pseudomonadota; class Gammaproteobacteria; order Pseudomonadales; family Pseudomonadaceae; genus Pseudomonas; species Pseudomonas sp. FYR_7. Next base: position 11,499 of record NZ_JBICMI010000056.1, on the reverse strand, counting down.
GGCCGATTCGGTGTTCGTTCGTGTCGATACCGATAAATTGCAGCGCCAAGCCCATGCAAGGGCGTGAGTTCGTTCCGGCCAAGCCTGCCTGAGCGGGAGAACGCGTGATGCTGCAACTCATTCCTGCCACTGACAGTGATCTGACGTTCGCCCGCGACCTGACGCGCCGCCTCATGCTGCCTTATTACCACCGATACGACCTTCTGTGGGTGGAGCAGGCTTTCGACCAGGCCTGGCAGTGGCGCGAGCAGTGGCTAGTGACCGACACCGATACCGACGCCGTGTTGGGTTTCTGCAGTCTCAGCCAGGATAGCCAGGCGCTTTTCATCCGGGAGTTGCATTTGCTTCCCGCTTACCAGGGGCAGGGGGTTGGCAGCTGGGTGCTCGAAACGCTCGCGCAATGGGCAGCCCAACGGCGTTTGGCGCTGCTCAGGCTGATGGTGTTTCGCACCAATCCGGCGCGCAGGCTTTACCAGCGGCGAGGGTTCATCGAAATGGGGGAGGATGATTGTTTTGTGCGCATGCAGCGCAGGATCGATTGCTCAGGGCAATGATGCCTTGTCCCAGTCGGCCGGCAGCGGCATAGTGCCCTTTGTAAACGAGGCAGCGGTGCGTGCGGACGTGGCGCTGCTCGGAGATACTCAGGGACAAGGAGACGCCCGGATGAATGGAATCGGCCCTCGGCTGCGGGAAGAACGTGAGCGGCTGGGTATGACCCAGCGTGTATTCGGCGATATCGGTGGGGTGGAACCCAACGCGCAGGGCAAATACGAAAGTGGGGAGCGCATGCCACGTGTCGATTACCTGGCTGCGGTAGCGGCCAGGGGGGTTGATGCGCTGTATGTTCTGAACGGGGTACGCATCCCTGTACCCTTGCATGGGATTAGTGCGCAGGAGTCGGACGTGCTCAACGCGCTTCGGGGCCTGGCTGAGGCCGACAAGGCGGCGATTGTCCACCTGTTGAAACGACTGTCTGACCACAGGCATGAGCAGCCGGGGCGTATAGGTTCGGACCCAGGTCGTCAGTCGTTTCTGACGAAAGCAATGCGCTAGGCCGGTCTTGAAAAATTTTGTTAAGGTGGCGTCATACAATCGCCCTGCTGAAGAGGTGTGTGCTTGATTAGGGTCCTAGTGGTCGACGACCACGATCTGGTACGAACCGGTATTACGCGCATGCTGGCCGATATCGACGGCTTGCAGGTGGTAGGTGAAGGGGACTCCGGCGAATCGGCGCTCAAGCTTGCGCGCGAGCTCAAGCCAGACGTTGTGCTGATGGACGTCAAGATGCCTGGCATCGGTGGTCTTGAGGCCACGCGCAAGTTGCTGCGCAGCCACCCTGACATAAAGGTGGTGGCAGTGACCGTGTGTGAAGAAGACCCGTTCCCCACGCGCCTGCTGCAAGCCGGGGCGGCCGGCTACCTGACCAAGGGCGCCGGCCTCGACGAGATGGTCCAGGCCATTCGCCTGGCATTTGCCGGCCAACGCTACATCAGCCCGCAGATTGCTCAGCAGTTGGCGCTCAAGTCGTTCCAGCCACAGGGCTCGCCATTCGATGCATTGTCCGAGCGTGAAATCCAGATTGCCCTGATGATCGTCGGCTGCCAGAAAGTGCAGATCATTTCCGACAAGTTGTGCCTCTCGCCCAAGACCGTCAATACCTACCGGTACCGGATCTTTGAAAAACTCTCGGTCACCAGCGACGTCGAACTGACATTGCTGGCCGTTCGCCACGGTATGGTTGACGCAAGCCTGTAAATCTCATGTCTGAAGTCTTTGATGCCAGCGCATTCCTGGCGACCTGCAGTGGTCGCCCGGGTGTGTACCGAATGTTCGACGCCGATGCGCGGCTGCTCTACGTGGGCAAGGCCAAGAACCTCAAGAAACGCTTGGCCAGTTATTTTCGCAAGTCCGGGCTGGCGCCCAAGACCGCTGCACTGGTCAGCCGCATCGCCCAGGTGGAAACCACCATCACCGCCAACGAAACCGAGGCGCTGCTGCTGGAGCAGAACCTGATCAAGGAGTGGCGCCCGCCGTACAACATCCTGCTGCGTGACGACAAGTCCTATCCTTATGTATTCCTTTCCGACGGTCAGTTCCCGCGGCTTGGCATTCATCGGGGCGCGAAGAAAGCCAAGGGGCGCTACTTCGGCCCCTACCCAAGTGCTGGGGCCATCCGCGAGAGCCTCAGCGTGCTGCAAAAGACCTTTCTGGTACGGCAATGCGAAGACAGCTACTACGCCAACCGCACCCGTCCATGCCTGCAATACCAGATCAAGCGCTGCAAGGGGCCCTGCACCGGCCTGGTCAGCGCTGAGGAATATGCCGAGGACGTACGCCATTCGGTGATGTTCCTGGAAGGGCGCAGCCAGCAGTTGGGCAATGAGCTCAATGCCGAGATGGAAAAGGCCGCCATGGACCTCAATTTCGAAAAAGCAGCCGAACTGCGCGACCAGATCGGCCTGCTGCGCCGCGTACAGGACCAGCAGTACATCGAAGGGGGCAGCGGCGAAGTCGACGTCATTGCCGCGTTCGTCAACCCCGGTGGCGCTTGCGTCCACATGATCAGCGTCCGTGGTGGGCGTGTGCTAGGGAGCAAGAACTTCTTCCCGCAGGTCGGCATCGAGGAAGACGTTTCCGAGGTGATGGCGGCATTCGTTTCCCAGTACTACGTCGGCAACCCGGAGCGTGAGTTGCCGGGGGAGCTGATTGTCAACGTGGTGCACGAGGACTTCGCGGCCATCACCGAGGCCCTCAACGCCCTGCGCGGCCGCGAGCTGACCATCAGCCATCGTGTGCGTGGCACCCGTGCGCGCTGGCAGCAATTGGCAGTGACCAACGCCGAGCAGGCGCTCAACGCACGCCTGGCTAACCGCCAGCACATGGCAGCACGCTTCGACGCACTGGCCGAAGTACTGGGCCTGGACGAAGTGCCGCAGCGCCTGGAGTGCTACGACATCAGCCACTCCAGTGGCGAGGCGACGGTCGCCAGCTGCGTGGTGTTCGGGCCGGAAGGGCCGATCAAGTCGGACTACCGGCGCTTCAATATCGAGGGCGTCACGGCCGGCGACGACTACGCCGCCATGCACCAGGCCCTGACCCGTCGTTACGGACGCATTCGCGATGGCGAGGGCAAGCTGCCGGACGTGCTGCTGGTGGACGGGGGCAAGGGCCAGTTGAACATGGCGCGCGATGTGATGCAGGAACTGGGGTTCAGCGAGTTGACCCTGCTTGGCGTGGCCAAAGGCGTGACGCGCAAGGCTGGTTTCGAAACCCTCTACCTGAACGATGTGCACAACGAATTCACCCTCAAGGGTGATTCGCCAGCGCTGCACTTGATCCAGCAGATCCGCGACGAGGCCCACCGCTTCGCGATCACCGGCCACCGTGCCCGTCGCGGCAAGGCCCGGCGGGTGTCGAGCCTGGAGGATGTGGCAGGCGTCGGGCCCAAGCGCAGGCGGGACTTGCTGAAACATTTCGGCGGCCTGCAAGAGCTCAACCGCGCCAGTGTCGACGAGATTGCCAAGGCACCGGGTATCAGTAAAAAGCTTGCCGAGTCGATTTATGCCAGCCTGCATAGCGAGTAGAATGCCGGGTTCAACCCGCGGCCAGTCGTACCGATGAATATTCCAAACCTGCTCACCGTTCTACGCGTTCTGCTCATCCCGATTTTCATCCTGCTGTTCTACATGCCGTTCCATTGGAGCTACATGGCCGCCAGCAGCGTATTTGCCGTCGCCGCCGCCACCGACTGGCTGGATGGCTACCTGGCGCGTCGGTTGCAGCAGAGCACCCCGTTCGGTGCGTTCCTGGACCCGGTGGCCGACAAGCTCATGGTCGCCGTTGCGCTGGTGCTGCTGGTGCAGACCCACGCCAACTTCTGGCTCACCTTGCCGGCTGCAGTCATCATCGGTCGCGAGATCGTGGTGTCGGCGCTGCGCGAGTGGATGGCCGAACTGGGCGCGCGGGCGCACGTGGCCGTGTCCAATCTGGGCAAGTGGAAGACGGCTGCACAAATGCTGGCGTTGGTGATCCTGCTGGGCAACCCGCCAGCGGTAACCTTCTGGGTGATCCTGGGTTACGGGTTGTTGTTAGTCGCGGCGGGCTTGACCCTGTGGTCGATGGTGCATTACCTGGTGGCTGCCTGGCCGCACCTGCGCGAAGGCTCGGAGCAGAAATAAAAGTTTTTTTGAATCAAGGGGTTGACGCCATTTTGGATATCGCTACAATGGCACCCATCACGACGCGGGAATAGCTCAGTTGGTAGAGCACGACCTTGCCAAGGTCGGGGTCGCGAGTTCGAGTCTCGTTTCCCGCTCCAATTTAGGTTCTGTAGACGTCCACCGAAGTCTGCAAGCCATTGAAAACAGGGCCTTTTGGCCCTTTTTTCATTCCAGCGAAGTCTACTGGAATTCACCCACATCTGTACGGATCACCCACATGGGTTACAAAAAAGTACACTCACACAGGTAACACCTGGAGTGTCACATATCCATCGATTGCATCCCTCTCATCGATCCTTCCAAGAATGATTGGACCGAAGATAACATCCCAGATCCCGTCTTCTACTTCCTCCAGTCCAATGGTCTGATGCTTGAGCACATTCCCCGCGTAGATCCTTAGGCCACGTCGATTGACTATGCCTGAGCAGTCGGCCTGGAGGCTATCGATGTGACTCGGGTAGGTCATGTCTGGCAGCTTTTCAGGGTACTGGCGCGGTGAAGGTTCATAGCAGGATGCCGGTGTTTTCTGCTTCAGTGCTTCATGCAGACGTTCGTGATTGTAGTGCTGCATGAACAGGTCAAAGTGTTGTTGTTGAGCATCCCATTCAATTGCGGGCGGTGATGGAAGCGTGCTTTTCAGGGTCCGATGCATACGTTCATGTCGACCATTTTGCTCAGGCCTTCCGGGTGCGATCCGCTCAGGAATGATCCCAAGGCGTAACCACCAGCTTGATAGCTGAGAAAGGCCAGCTCGTCCCTTACTTGCAAACGGGACCCCATTGTCGGTGCGGATGCGCTCCGGTAGACCATACTCGCGAAACACGCGGGTAAAAACTGCTTGGGTTTCCTGAAAATTGGTATTCGCCATGCTGTGGCACGCCAGCAAGAATCGACTGGCGTGATGCATGATGGTTAATGGATAACACCAGACTCCCGCACCCGTCAGGAACTGCCCTTTGTAATCGGCGCTGAACAGCTGGTTAGGGGTTTCTGCTTTCTGTAATGGCTTAGGGTAAACCGCGACGCGCTGACGCAATCGCCGTGGTTTGACGAGCTCAGCTTTCTTCAGGATGTTGTAGATCGAGGTCTTAGATGGCGGTTTCTGATCGGGGAAGCGCTCCTGCAAAGCCGCCTGGATTTTCTTGGGGCCGGGTTCTGTCTCGCCTCGACCGCGCAATTCAGTGATCGCCTCATGCACCGCAAGCGGCACCACCCATTCCTGGGAATGCCGACGACGGCTAAGGTCTTGGAGGCCGGCAGGTCCGTCCTTCTCATAGCGCTTGACCCACTTGTAGCCAGTCTTACGACTGATTTCATAGGCTTGGCAAAGCGCACTGAAGCTGGGCGGACCCTTGATGTAGTCCGCGATGAACAGCAGTTTCAGGTCCATAGGTCTCAGCTCTCGCCATGGCATGGTCAGATCCTCAAAAACCGACCCTGCCAATTAAAAACTGTTACCCATGTGTGTGAACTGATTGGTAACCCATGTGGGTGAGTCATACCAAAGCAAGGGCAGGAAGCGCTTTTTTGGCAAGGGAAAAGATTCGCCTGATCATGCTGTTGCCTCATGGCGCTGCAACACTTCGAGCGTGTGGAAGTAGCGTGTCTTGCGAAATGCCATGACGGCGGTTCCCAGGCTAAGCAATGGCAGGAGAGAAACGGCGGCAAGGCTGGGTTTATCGAACAGGGCTGCCAAGCCCACCAGGAATAGCAAGGCCACCAGTACTGTTCCCACCCAGAACAGCTTGTTCTTCCTGATGCTGAAGGCTTGTCCGGACGTATTCTGCCGGGATTTTGTTCGGGCTATGAGATAGGCCAGCACGAACAGAGTGGTGGATAGCAGATTCATGGTGAGAAGCACTGCTGCTTCGGCAAATGATGCGCCCTCCACAAGGTAGGGAGAGCGGATCAGGACCCACCCGCCACACGCACAAAGCGCATAGAACCAGGCGTCCTTGTACTTGGCAGGGCGTAGCTGGCAATGTTCGTTCAGCCAGTCGAATGCCTGCTTTTCGAGTTGGTTTGGTGCTTCATTGATGATCAGGGATATGGCGGGGCCGCGTTGTTCGAGCACTCTTTTGCCATCCAATTCGATCACATTAAAGTCGTGATCCATTCTGATCTTATCAAGGCGATGCCCTTCGCCCTGAAGCAACTTGAAGATCGTATCGTGCGCATTTTCGTCTGCCTGCTCGAACCGTATTTCCATCAGGCTCATTTCCTTGTTGATAGTGACTGAGGCGACGGGGGGAGTGGGTGCCCGTGGCGATTTACCAGGCGGTAGCCGAAGCTGGCGGGGTGGTCGTAGGCTGGGCGATAGTAGGTGTCGGTGCGGGATTTGACTGGCCGGGTATCCAGCCCGCGCAGGTCGGGAGCGGGGCCGCAGAGATTCTGGACTTCGTCGCTACATCCAGCGTTCTCGGAGCCACGGCGTGTGTACCTATCGAGCAACGGGCTGAAGCAGGGCCAGTGCCATACGCGAACCAGCCATCAGGCCTGCTTGGCCGGCTCGAAGCGTAGCGGGTTGCCCCAGCGATCCACCAGCCGGTAGCTGGCACCGTCAGGGCGGTAGTAGACATCGGTGCGGGATTTGACCGGGCGGGTGTTCAGGCCGCGCAGATCGGGGTTGGGGCCGCAGAGGTTCTTGACCTCATCGTTCCATTCAAAGCCCTCGAGGCGACGGCGTGCACGACTATCCAGCCATGGGCCAAAACAAAAATAATGCCAGATACGGCCCAAGGGGTAGATAACGTACTTGCCGTCCCAGCCTGTGGCACAGATACGTTTAGGCCCGTCGCGTTGTTCAGGGTCTTCCACTAGCCCTTGCTGTATCGCTTGTGGGTGCGGCTGAATAGCCTGTAGGCCGTGTTCCATATAGCGCCGCATAAACTCCAGACGCTGTAGATTGCTGTGGATAGAGGAATGATCTTCATTGCTTAATGCGATATCGATACCATAGATATCTCGTAGATTGTCATCAAGTGTACCGGGCGCGCGAGAGGTGCGGAGATTGAATTCCTCTGCATCCGCTTGGGGACGAGGTACGCAGATACGCATCATGCTGGATGGCCAAAAGCCGGTTTGTACTAAGGGGACTGCGTTCCGCCAAGGAATATGGGCAACATGTCCCTTACCATTGTCGATATGTACTAGTTGAGCCTGGCGGTTATAACGAGTACGGCCGAGTTTTTCTTTTCCAAATCGGAATGTTACGAAATAAATAATGGGGCCAATAACTACAAGTACGATAAGATAAAAAAGTAGCAGGGAAATGGGATCCTCGTTACCAACAATCAAGTGGGAGAGCAGTAATAACACCATGCCATTGTGAAATCCCCAAAAGATTTTTTCTCCGCCTGAGGCGCGGGTTTCCATTGGTGGTTCTATAAAGTGGTCATTGAACCTTTCGGTGTCGCCAATGTTAATGTTGCAAAATACATCTGCCGGCCACATGGCGATATCCAATGGAGGAAGTTTGTTTACATTGCTTTTGTGTGTTTCTTTTTTGATCAGCTCGCTGAATTCGGTAAGGTCAGGGTTGGGGTGCTGACGCACCCACTCCAGTTCCTCACGCCAGAGTTGGTCGATTCTGGCGTTCAGTTCCTCCCTGGTTTGTGGTAGTTCCTGTTGTTGATTCATGTCTTCTTCATTTCCAATACAAAGTTGGGCTCAGCAAAACCATTGGGCAAATACTTGACCTCAATATCACCCCCTAAAGTGTCTGTATGGTAATTAATATAGCCGACGCCGTTGCGAAGTTGAACCAAGTCCGGGTTATCTAGCGTTTTTTGTATGCCGGCAAACTTGAATTCATTATGTTGGGTGATGGTATAGGCGCTAACCTCTGGTTGCCAGCCGGGTAAGGCCACAGTGACGGTACGGGCATCTGCTGGTAACTGGCTGCCATGTTTTACTTGGTTGATGGCGCCCCATACTGGGAAAGTCAAAGAGCCCAGCGTTCTCAGTACTGCTGCATCTGTTTCGATATGGGGCTCCATAAAAAACCGATAGAATTCTTTGATTTCCTCTTTGGGAGTAAATTCGGTCAGAGGTTCATCGCTACGAAACAAGCGTTTACGCATGCCGGTTCCCCAGATACTGCGGGCAATCCAATCCGTAACCTTACTCTCATCGGCGTTTTGCTCGTTCCAGTTTTTTACGGCTTGGTAGGTAGCAGTCAGGGCGATTAATATGCATCCAATCCATCCTGAACCCAAACGGGCGATTCCGAGGGCTAATCGGGCAGCACCTGAAGTGTCGGCATGCACCGCTAAATTTATCATCACTCTTCGGGAGAGCGATGATAAGTAGCTGCTACTATTTTGCCTACTTAGATTGCCCATTAGGTGTAATCCACCAACTGTTGTAGCTGCGGCTTGTAAGACGCTCCCCACTGCATGAGCGGTTGCTTGGCTGCCGGAGGAGGAGTTTGCAGTTAACCAGAGCTCTTTGATACTTGTTGTCGCTGCGGATAGTGCTAGTAGCCCTACTGCTAAGTTCCCGTAGATTGTTGCTCTTTGTTTCGCAAGCTCACTTCCCGCTTGGTTCGCTCGGGTCATAGCTGCTGCTTCTCTGCCTTGATACCCTGCTTCGCTGATTACAGCTAGAGCACTACCGGTTTCTATTATGCTTGAAGCCAAATTAAGGGAGTTGACTAAAGTCCATCCATCTTTTTCGCCAATCTTACTCACCACCTCTTGTAAGTTGCGGGTGCTCAGATAGACACCAAAAGACCCGATGGTAAACTTGATCCCATGCCAATTATTAGATTTTCCCCTTACTTGCTTGGCATTATCCTCAATTTCACTCAAGTGGCTTTGTATCGGTTCGCTCTTGTATAAAGAAATGAGTTCGTTGGCGTGTCTAGCCATGGTGATCGGACGGAAGCCGTTGATTGGTTTTCCGCCGTTGTTCTCCAGTAGCCACTTGCCGGCGTCTTTTAGCGGTACGGTTTCACGTTGGGCAAGAGTTCCATCCATTAACTGGAACGCACGAAAATACATGCTGCGTTCAAATGCTTCGGGGGTGCGCAGGCGAGTACGAGCTACCAGTTCTGTGACGATGTTGCTCAGATAGCGGCTGGTATCGTCTGGAGGCACCTTGTTTGCTAACTCGCGTGTGATGTCAGCAACCCGGCTAGCGGCGATTAGAGCACTCTGCTGCCCGATAGACGCATCGATAAACTCCGCGAAATCTGGAAATCCCTTGATGGCGCGTGCCATCAGACCAGTAGGGCCGGCTTCGGGCAGCATGGCTTCCAGAACCTGGCGGCCCTGCGGATCGCAGGCAAGCACGGTCATCGAGTAGGTGACGGCGCGGCGCAGGCAGATAAAGCTTTCTACATCGGTTTCATCGTACAACTGCATGACGGCGCCGTGGCGAAGTTCCAGGGCGGTGTACATGGCATAGGCCGCAGCAGCGGCTTTATCAATGGCGGCGATGAACTCATCGCGCTTCTGTTCATAGGTGGCCATGAAGTCGCGGCGCTCATCGTTGCGGGCGCTTTCCAGACGTTTTCTGCGAGCCTCCTTCGAGGCACGAACGGCTTCCTTATAGACTACGTTCTGAGTAGCGTTCGTTGCGTGTTTTATTCCACCCCAGACCGCATCATTGTTGAGCCTGTCTTGCCTGACGCTATCTTCCTTCTGTTGGCCTAATTCATCAATCCACTTCGACACCATGACCTTGCGCGGCACCTGCTCGCGATCAGACCATTCCTGCAGATCCAGCACGCACCTGCCGGTGAGGTGGCCGAACTCGCTCATGACGCCAACCGGGTCATGCAGCGCCACGGCCACGGGGGCCTGGCGCTGCGACTGGCCGGGCTGCTGGGAGCGGCGTTGACAGACGAGGTGAATCGTCTCGCCGCCGAGCATTTCCTGTGGCTGGTTTTCGCTCCATTCAAGCAGTGACAGACGCTGTTTTTCGTCCTCGGCCAGGGCGGGTATGTCCTTCAGCGTTTCGGTGCCCAGCACATGGGGTTGCCGGGGGCCACCTTTGAGGCGGATCTCCGTGGTAGTGGCGGTGCGCAGCCCGCCTTCATTGCGTTCCAGCTTGCCCAGTACGGTAGCGGTGAGCGGTGTATCGCAGACCAGCAGATAGGCCGTGTCGCCGATGTCACGCTCGGCGGTTGGCAGCGGCGCGGTGATGAAGCCGACAGCCGACGAGACCGTGGGCATGACGGTAACCGGGTTGCCTTGCTGATCGGTCGAGGTCGTGGTTGTGCCGGCTTCTTCGGAGGTGACAACCTCGGCGAACTGCACCGCATCCGTTACCTGGTAATGCTTGTGCTTGAACGTGCCATTCTCGGTGTACAGCAGGTAAAGCTGGGTGCGCGGGCGCAGCTCGCGTACGCCCAGATGGTAGCCGTCGCCCAGTTCGGCATAACCGGAAAAATTCAGCGTCGGGAACTTGGCGCGGGGGAACTCATGGCGCAGCACGGCATAGCGCAACGGGTAGATCGCCAAACCCTGCTGCGGTGGCGGCAGGCGCAGCTGCACCAGATCAGTCCGCTTGTTCGGCGTGAGGGTATGGTCGAAGCGGCAGTTGGCGGTCTTGCTGTCAAGCCGCGAGCCCACCTGGCGGCAAGTGGTTTCTTCCGTGCTCATGCCGGGGTCTCCTGTCAATTAGCATCATTCGGTTCAAGGATTTCCAGGGAAAGCGATTCCATGCTCAGGCCACGCTGAACATCGACCATGCCCTGGCTGTCGGTAACGCCCTCGATCGTCGCGCCGTCGGCACGGGTAATGACGTAGGCGTAATTGGCAGCAGGCTTGCCGTCATGCAGCAGCACCTGGAACTTGTCGTCGAACTTCGCGTGCGGCCAGGTGTTCACCGTCCGGCTCAGTTGTCCCGGCCCCTCCTGCTGGTGATTCGCCGCCTTGACGATAAAGCTGCCGGGCATGCCCAGCTCGATGTTGCCGCCTTCCATTTTCAGGTAGGCGCCGCCGCACAGCAGGGTGATGTGCGTGCCGGCGTCGATCTGCACGTACTGCTGGGAAGCACTAAGCTCGATGCTCTGCTCGGCCTGCACCTTGATGCTGTTGTGCTGGGCCTGCACCAGCACCTCGCCCTGGTGGGCGATATGGTGCATATCGCCACTCTGGGCGAACAGGCCGATCTGGTCGCCGGCATTGAGCACGATGTTCTTGCCGGCCGTGAGGTGCTGGTGCTGCTGGGCCACGCTGTCGATATGCTCGCTGGCGGCGATGGCCACGCTGCGCGAAGTGACCACGGCCACACCGGCCGGGGCGCTGACGGCGATCAGCGGTTCGCCGCC
>NZ_JBICMI010000055.1:0-48766 GCF_043106155.1 Pseudomonas sp. FYR_7 | reverse complement strand
TTCACGAAATCATCAAGCGTATAGATGTTGAAGCCATAGAACCTTTCTAGAAACGTCACATCACCATCTCGTAGCTCTGTATTAGGCTCAATCATGCAGATGGAGCAATTAAGATCGATTAGGTGCAACACGAATTCATCGGCATCACCATCCCTGAACTCGGATTTTTCAAGATATGCCTTGAGCGTTTTCGTCTTGCTCAGGATCATGCCTATGTGATTTTCGCCGTCGCCATTTTCGTCGTAAATGGGAGACACAGAGAACGAACAATGGTGCGGGCTGTTGTCAGGGAAGATCGCGCTATACAGGCTTGAAGGGTCGCGGAAGGTGAAGGTGTTCTTGTGCAGCACTTCAAGCTCTCGCAGATGCTCAGTGAAGAGCTTGCGATGGTTGATGTACCTCTCGAACGTCAGCGTATCCATCTGCGTCTGCGTGACCGTCTGCATCTCCTTGTTCTGCCGTGCGAGGAACAGAAGGGTAGCGAGGGTAGCCACCGTCCCTGTCAAAGTGAAGAAGCCAGCCATAAGAGAACCGAAGCTACTCCATGCGCCGTGGTTGTCTGATACGTAAGGGAATGTATGAGAGTACGTGTAGAAAAGTTTTCCTCCAAGCACAGCAATGATGCTCGCCATCGCAAGCCAGATCCAGTTGCGAGTAAGCCAGCCCTTCACATTTTTCACAGGGGTATCCCTTCCATATTTCGAGTGGTGGCATCCTACCAGCAGGACCATTCACCTTCACCACTCATACGGCATCACAGGACGGGAGAAGCACCAAGGGACCGACACCAAGTAGATCGCCGGCACAAAAAAACCAGACCGATCGATCTGGCTTCCCTCTCCTCTACCCGGCTCACATGAGGCGCTTCAATTCCTCCATAGGTCCCAAGAGTAAATATTGAACTGCATCACGTCGTGAGCAGGCACGCGTTTCGGTTCGCGCACAGCTCATGCCTCCATGCAACCTCAACGCGTTTTGATGCTTTTTATGGGCGAGTCGCTGATGGAGTTTAGGCAGGTTAGCTGGGGGAGCGGCCGGCGGGAAGAAGGGTGGCTGGCTCGCACTCCAGGCTTGCGGCGATTTGATAAAGCTTCTCTACTGTGAGATTGACCTCACCTCTTTCTATACGGCCCATGTAGCTCCGATCTACTCGGCAGGTGAGCGCTAGGGCCTCTTGAAAGATCTTTTTGAGCTTACGGGCCTCTCTGATCCTTTCGCCCAGCTCTTTCGCTAGATCCCGCATAGTCGCCTCAATCTGCTTGAGGCGGCAGTATTTTGCGTTTGCGGACTATAGGGCCACGGACTATAGTCCGTATTTCATGAGCTATCCTGCTCTGGATCGGAATTCGACACGCACAGGCTGGTCTTTCACGTCAATCAGGGTGCGAGGGCGTGGGACCGAATAGCCCCATACCTCTGGCTGCCGCTGCCGGAGGGCGACTACATCCCACTGGCCGACTCGTCAGAGACTCAGCCTCTGTTCAAGTGAAGGAGGAGCCTGATGTTCAAGACTACCGAGCACCATGAGTTGATGGGAGGTCCTAGTGGGCCGGACGGTATACAGTTTTGGTCCGTTGTAGAGCACGATATCTTCTGGCCATGGTATTACGTTCAAGTAGTGCAGGATTTTGGCACTGAGCTGTTGCGGACCATGCTGATGCTATCCACAACATCAGAATTGTCCGGTGTGGCGTTAGCACGAACCAAGACTGTGTGGTTAGAGGCGGCGTACATTGGGACTCCAGGAGATATCAATGGTACAGGTGCATGGAGGCTAGAGCCGTTACTTGAAGTATTGATTTATCGGGATGAAGATGGAGCACCCGTCGGTGTAGCCCATCGAACTGTCCAGGGAAAAACTTACGCTCTTGGAGAATCACTAAATAACTTGAGAACGTCTCCGGAAAGAGTTTTTGATGCCAAGCTTCATTTGGGTCCCTTTGAAAAATCTTAATGGTGGCGCAGCGTGTACTTGTCGCAAAGTTTTGGCGCGAGAAAATGAGTACTTCCAGATGAAAATTATTTCGAGCAGGGAGGAGTCATGAAGTCGGCGGACCAAAGCGGGGACAATTTAGTCGATCAAAACACGGCAGGGGCTAGACTTAATTATGATAATATCCTTGCGTATGCCACAGTCGTCTTTGGTACGCGATTGCTTGCAGAAGAATGGCTTGCTCGCCCTTGTAGGCATCTTAATAATAACATTCCAGCTGAGATTATAGATGACGCTTGTGGGCTACAGACTGTTAAGGAATACCTAGAGCGCATCGAATTTGGTGTATATCAGTGATATCCCTAGCGTTCTAAGTCGAGGAGTTCCTTTGAAAGGTCGCAGAAAAGTAAAAACGGACAAGTGGGCCGCAGTAGAAAAATGGCGTGCAGAGGCGAGAGCGGTCTTGGCGGCCTCCAAGCATAAGGATATTTTTTGCAGTGCCGCTGCTCGTAGCCCTTTACTCGAACCTGGAGGATGGCTCGCTGGACTGCCTCGGAAAAGCTGACTTTAGATTAAATTATTTTTGGTTTTAGCATGTTTTGAGTCGTGATTCAAGACAGTCTAGCTGTATTTGATTAAGCGCTCCCTCAACCAGATGCAGCCCACATCAGGACGCTAAAAATCAACGAAGGTAATTAGTTAGAACGTCCCAATGTCATATTTTGGAGGCATTATGGCCAGTGCTCTCCTGCTGGTTTGTGTGACAAACGATCAATGTGGCGATGATGGTGATGCTCCGCGCCCATAGTCAGTTTTGATGAGCGCGCGCTCGCTTTAGAAGCTTTCTGCAACGTTCTGAAAGGTGAACTATTCGAAGATGCTTACCGGATTTAGCGTATCGCTCGCGCAAAGTATTCAGTGCTGCAACGGCCGAATAATCCACAAAACTCAAATGTTGACAATCAAGCGTTACGGAATCAGGGTCGCCTGCTGGGTCAAATTGATTTAAAAAGATAGCAGTGGACGCAAAGAAAAGAGTTCCATGCACGCGATAAGTCTTGTTCCCGTTTTCATTGTGGGAGTCAGAGTAGAGCTGTCTTGCGTGCTGCCAGGCGAAGTTAAGTGCCGCAATTATAACTCCATAAAAAACAGCAGTTGCCAAGTCTGTGGCTACTGTAATGATAGTGACTAAGACGATCGCAATGGTGTCGCTGAGAGGGACTTTGTTTAGCGCACGTAGGGACGCCCATGCGAAGGTCTGTTGCGAAACTACGAACATGACGCCGACAAGTGCAGCAAGTGGAATTCCTTCGATCATCGGAGATAGAAAGAGGACAAATAGCAAAATTGCCACACCTGCAATAATTCCCGACAGCCTGCCGCGGCCTCCTGAACTCAAGTTAACTGCCGTTTGCCCAATCATCGCACACCCCCCCATGCCCCCGACTACAGAAGAAGCAATGTTTGCGACCCCAAGCGCCACGCATTCACGGTCTGGATAGCCGCGAGTCTCGGTGATTTCGTCTGTTATATTAAGCGTCAATAGGGTTTCCAAAAGGCCTACTAATGCCATGAGGAACGCATATGGGGCTATGATACTTAAAGTTTCAAAGCTCCACGGCACATCGGGTAGTGAGACGTTGGGCAACCCGCCGGCAATGTGTGCCATATCGCCCAGCGTGCGAGTCGGAATATCGAGTAAATAAACGAGTGATCCGACCGTGAGAATGGCGATGAGCGCGGGTGGAAGAGCTCGAGTGATTTTGGGGAGCAGGTACACAATTGACATCGTAAACGCAACAAGTCCAACCATCCAATACAGCGCCCCCCCTGTGAGCCAATGCTCTCCACTCTTGAAGTGTTCCAACTGAGCCATGGCAATGACGATTGCGAGACCATTGACGAAACCCAGCATCACGGAATGTGGCACCATTCTTACAAGTTTGCCTAGCCGCAAAAGGCCGAAACTGATCATCACCAAACCTCCCAGCAAGACTGTTGCAAGAAGGTATTGCACCCCGTGTTGGACCACTAGCGCGACTATCACTACTGCCATTGATCCTGCGGCACCCGACACCATGCCTGGTCGGCCGCCGAGTAAAGCTGTGAGAGTGCAGATTACGAACGCGCCATACAGTCCCATCAGTGGATTGAGGTGCGCGACCAAAGCGAACGCTATGCACTCAGGCACAAGGGCGAAGGATGTCGTAAGCCCAGCTAAAGCATCGGTGTACAGGCGTTTGGGGGACATGAGATACCTACAGGTGTACTTAGCGAAATGCTCGCTCTGGAAATATTTTACAGCGCTGGCTTAGTGCGTTCGAAATTCTGACGCGCACAACGGTTGCACCGTATTTGGATATAAAATACAAAGTTCGTAGCTACGGAAGGGGACACGTAGCGGTATCCGTCTACAGGTTTTGCATCTAGGCGTAAAACTTGGCTACCAAAGGCGATTCGCTTGCGAGGTTGTAAGTGGGCGTAAAACTTTTTACGTCTGACTCGATTGGAAGACGTTTTCGTCCGTTATGGAGCGGACTAAGGCCTACCAGCGCAATTCGAGGAGCTTGGGACGTAGAAATCACTTTATATAACCCCAACATGGCGCATCCACCCATGCCGCCGCACAATCCCGACACCATATTGGCCGCCCCAAGCGCCACGCACTCGCGGTCCGGAAAGCCGCGGCTTTCGGTGATCTCGTCCGTCAGGTTGAGGGTGAGCAGGGTTTCGAGCAGGCCCACCATGGCCATCAATACGGCATAAGGGGCAATGATCTGCAAAGTTTCAAGGGTCCAGGGCACCGCCGGCCAAGCCAGCTGCGGAAGGCCACCGGCAATGTGGGCCATGTCACCCAGGGTGCGGGTCGGCAGGTCGAACAGGTACACCAACAGGCCTACGCCCAGGATCGCAACCAACGCCGGAGGCACGGCGCGGGTGAGCCTGGGCAGAATGTAGACCACCGCCATCGTCAAGGCCACCAGGCCGACCATCAGGTACAAGGGCACCCCGTGCAGCCAGCGCTCGCCTTGCTTGAAATGCTCAAGCTGGGCCATGGCAATGACGATCGCAAGACCATTGACGAAGCCGAGCATTACCGGGTACGGCACCAGCCTGACCAGCTTGCCCAGGCGCAATACGCCGAACAGGATCATCACTACGCCCCCGAGCAACACTGTGGCCAGCAGGTATTGCGCGCCGTGCTGCACCACCAGGGCGACGATCACGACAGCCATCGAGCCCGCAGCACCGGAAATCATCCCCGGCCGGCCGCCGAACAGCGCGGTCAGCGTGCAAATGACGAATGCGCCATAAAGGCCCATCAAGGGGTTGAGGTGTGCCACCAAGGCGAACGCGATGCATTCGGGCACGAGGGCAAACGAGGTGGTCAAGCCGGCCAGCAGGTCGGCACGTAGGCGAACGGGTTTCATGGAATTCCTGGGTGACGGTCCAGAACGGACGGAGTGCGAAAACAAAGGCGCGATGTTACGGAATTTGTCAGCCAGGAGCCACCGATCAGCGCACCCGATCGCGGCTCTGCACCGCCAAATCCAGGGCACGCTGCATGTCCAGGCGCGCAGAACGCCCAAGGTCCGGGTCATCCAGGCGCCCGCCTCGCTCCGACGGCAAAATGGGGGCAGTCAAGTCCTCGGCATCCATCGCCTCGAAATCCTGCTGCTCGCCAAGGGTCAGCGCACTGCGACGTAGCAGCATACGCACCTGCGTCGGGGTCAGCGCCGGGTTGATCGACAGCATCGCGGCCACGGTGGCCGCCACCAAAGGCGTGGCATAGGACGTGCCGCAATGGGGTTTGGCTTCGCCGGAGGGGCGCAGGCATGCGGCGGCGCTGACATCCACACGGCTGTCGATGTTGGAGCTGTGGCGCTTGCGCACATGCCGCGGGTCACTGACGGGTACAGCGTGCTCACTGCGCTGATGGCCGCCCACCACCAGCAACTGTTCGGTGACGAAGGACGACGGCAATCGGTATTCGTCCGTGCCCGACCACGAAGCCCCATTACCCGCGGAATTCACCACAATCACATCCGGATGCTTGGCCCGCAGCCACAGGAAAAACTCCTCCAGCAGCTCTTCATAACCGCTCATGGCCAGCCCGGAACGGACCAGCGAGTCGACCTCATCTCCCTTGATGTTACGGGCACCTAGCCGGTGAATGCCCCAACTCCAGTTCAGCACCCGCACACCGTCCTGCACCAGGTTGACGGATGCGGCGATATTGGCCGTGATACCGGCGTCGGAATTACGGTCGACGATCACATCGAACCCCGGGCTTGCCTTGCCCAGCCCAGCGAGAAAGCCTTCATCCTGGGCGGCGAAAATGCCCGCCACATGAGTGCCATGGCTAGCAGACTCGCTGCCGTCCCTGGCATACACGCACGTCTGCCCGTGCTCGCAGGCGCCGCGATAACGCGTGAAGCCAGCTGCACCGAAGTCCACACCCCTCTCGATCACACCCACACGCACAGGCTGGACAGGGATTCTGGAGGCAGGGATGCGGCGCTGATAGTAGTACAAGGCGTCCATGAAGCGGTTCGCGGCCCATTCATCGGCCTGGGTGATGGCTGGTTCGGCGCGGTCGTCCCCCTCCTCGCCCCGTTCGGGAGCCGACTCTTCCACGATCACTGCATCGACACTGACCTCCGTACCCATGCGCAGGATCATGGCGTCCCGTTGCACCAGGTCGTGCACCGGCAAGCGCAACTGGTAGACGTTCAGCGGCGCTATGGCGCCCACCACCTGCGCGCCGTACTTTTCGGCAATGCGCCTGGCCTCGTGCAGACCGTCGTATTTCTCTTCTACCAGCACACTGACCAGATTCAGGTAGGTGGTCAGGCCGTCCATGTTCTTGGCCACCTCATCGGGGCCTGCGGCGACCACATGACTGCGTTGACGAGTCAACCACACAGGGTTGCTGGCCTGCCCGTTGACCTCCAGCCACAACGGCGCACTCGGTCCAGGCTGGTCTCCAAGGGTCAGCGTGAACGTGTCACCTTGGCGCTCCAACGCTTTAGCAGGCACTGTCACACCCCCAACCTTGAATGTTGGCGGCTGTTCACCCAGCCCCGTCACGCGCAGGCACCACTGCTGGCGCTCAGTACTCAATACATCACCGCAGCGTTGCAGGTGCTGGATGCGCAGCACATCAGGCGCTGCCTGCAAACCGGCGCTCCACAAGCACCCCCATACGATGAACCAGCGTTTCATGACAGTCGCCCCCGGATGGCCTGTGATTGCGACCCACGACCCCTGCCAAGGTTCAGCCGCTGCCCTGTCCTTCGGGACCCTCCTTGTGGAAGCCGAGGTCCAAGATGGCACCGCTGACGATCCAGGAATTAATTGCTGCGAAATAGCTCAGGAAGTCCAGACGCTGCCGATGCAGCGATTACACTCACCTTTTACGGAGACCTGCCCATGTCCACACGCCCGCTTTTCATCTCGCTGGCAATGCTGGCCAGCCTGGCCGCACAGGCCGAGACTGAGGTCGTGCCGCTGCAGCACCGCAGCAGCGCCGAATTGCTGGCGCCCGCGCAAGCCTTCATCGGCCAGGACGGCACCGTCAGTGCCTTCGAGAACAAGCTCATCGTCAATGCCAGCCCACAACGCATCGGCGAGCTGCGTAATGTGCTCAAGCAACTGGACACGGCCGCCAAGCGCTTGCTGATCAGCGTCGACACCAGCGACAGCCAATTTCAGGATACCCGCGGCAACGCCAGGATCATCCGCCACGGCACCTCCAACCGCGACGGCGGCGTACAGCAGATCCAGGCAAGCGAAGGCCAACCAGCGCTGATCCAGGTCGGCCAGAGCATCCCCGTCACCAGCTCCAGCACCGATGGATACGGGCGCATGCAGAGCGACACCCAATACCGCAATGTCACCCAAGGTTTTTACGTAACGCCGATGCTTACTGGGGACACCGTTCGCCTACAGATCAGCACCAATAATGATCGTATCAGCCGCGAACGTGCAGATGTAGTGGATGTTCAAAGCACCGACACAACCCTGACCGGCAAGGTTGGCGAGTGGATCGATATGGCCGGGTTCAACCAGCAGAGCCAGGCCGGTTTCAGCAGCGCAAGCCATATCTACAGCACCGAGCGGGGAAAAAACATGACAGTGCGGGTGAAAGTCGATGTTTTGGACTGATCCCAGACAGTCTGCGGCCTCGACCAAAGGCCTCTGAACTGACTGATGAGTCGTATTAGACCAAAGATGTAGTAGACCTAAAAAAGCACTACAAAGCGTTTGACAGGCACTTTTTCACGAGGGCATGATGGCCTCGCTCCCGCTAATCAGGGGCCCTGGCAAGGGCCTTCGGGGCGCCCTCTGTCACCTTGGAGGCGCCCTGTGTCCGTACAGCCCACAAGGCGGTTCGACGAGGTGGCGACTGCAACGAGCAAGTGGTTGCGAGGGACTCAAGTGCGTCACCGCCGTCACAGCATTCGCGTAGCACCGCAGCGAGGCATCCACGAGCCGACCTGCCGGGGCACCGATGGACCTGACTGCCCGCCTTGCCCCTCATCCTTGCCCGATGCCGCCGTACCCGCTTGAACAGGACTGCCGCCAGCGCCCTGATCTGCCCCGAGCATCCGCACAATTAACCCAAGATCGATGCGACGAGGTTTACTTCCATGGCACTGACACGCGAACAGCAAATTGCAGCCCTTGAGAAAGACTGGGCCGAAAACCCGCGCTGGAAAGGCGTGACCCGTACCTACACCGCCGCCGATGTCGTTCGCCTGCGTGGCTCCCTGCAGCCGGAGCACACCCTGGCCCGCCTGGGTGCAGAAAAGCTGTGGAAGCTGGTTACCCAAGGTGCACATCCATCGTTCCGCCCGGAAAAAGATTTCGTCAACTGCATGGGCGCCCTCACCGGCGGCCAGGCCGTGCAGCAGGTCAAGGCAGGCATCCAGGCCATCTACCTGTCGGGCTGGCAGGTAGCTGCCGACAATAACTCCGCCGAGTCCATGTACCCCGACCAGTCGCTGTACCCGGTCGACTCCGTGCCGACGGTGGTCAAGCGCATCAACAACTCCTTCCGCCGCGCCGACCAGATCCAGTGGAAGGCTGGCAAGAACCCAGGCGATGAAGGCTACATCGACTACTTCGCGCCCATCGTGGCGGATGCCGAAGCCGGTTTTGGCGGCGTACTCAACGCCTACGAGCTGATGAAGAACATGATCGAAGCAGGCGCTGCGGGTGTGCACTTCGAAGACCAGCTGGCCTCGGTGAAAAAATGCGGCCACATGGGCGGCAAGGTGCTGGTGCCGACCCAAGAAGCCGTGCAAAAGCTGGTCGCCGCGCGCCTGGCAGCCGACGTTTCGGGCGTACCAACGATCATTCTTGCCCGTACCGACGCTAACGCTGCCGACCTGCTGACCAGTGACTGCGACCCCTACGATCAGCCGTTCGTGATCGGCGAGCGCACCCGCGAAGGCTTCTACAAAGTGCGCGCAGGGCTAGACCAGGCCATCGCCCGCGGCCTGGCCTACGCCCCTTACGCCGACCTGATCTGGTGCGAAACCGCCAAGCCGGACCTGGACGAAGCCCGCCGCTTTGCCGAAGCGATCAAGAAGGAGTACCCGGACCAGATCCTGTCGTACAACTGCTCGCCTTCGTTCAACTGGAAGAAGAACCTGGACGATGCCACCATCGCCAAATTCCAGCGCGAGCTGTCGGCCATGGGCTACAAGCACCAGTTCATCACCCTGGCCGGCATCCACAACATGTGGCATGGCATGTTCAACCTGGCGCACGACTACGCCCGCAACGACATGACCGCCTACGTGAAGTTGCAGGAACAGGAGTTTGCCGACGCCAGCAAGGGTTACACCTTCGTGGCGCATCAGCAGGAAGTGGGTACGGGCTACTTCGATGACATGACCACCGTGATTCAGGGCGGGGCCTCGTCGGTGACTGCGCTCACCGGTTCGACTGAGGAAGAGCAGTTCCACTGATAGTGGGCTGCAATCGAACAAAGCCCCAAGCTTCCTAAGCTTGGGGCTTTGTCTCATGCACCTGGCACAAGCAGGCATACACTGCACCTGCAACGGCATGCAGGCATCAAGCAATGACTACTCAGCTGCCAGCTGAGCTCTCGCCATGCAAAACTGCATCTAGACATGTGACCGCACAGTACCTCAGTGCGCCATGCCCAGTTCGGCGTCATCCATCAATGCCTTGGCCATGGCGCTGAGGTAGTGGGCCGCCCAGATCATCATTGGCCTGTCCTCCGTCAAGCCGATGATGGTCAGTTCGCGAACGTAACCCATCAACTCTGACGACTGCTCGCGAGCATCCCGGCACGGTATGCCGGGCTCGATGCGAAACAACGCGTGCGTGCCGTTTTCACCTTGGCAAAACGTTGTTTGACCGACGGTGAACTGGGTGTCTTCTGTAGTCATGTTTGAATCCCCTGAGAATTTCCGACTGCATAGCCGACCCCTGATGCGGGCAGACCCGCTCCCGCCGTCAATGTGGAACATTGCAGGCTGCGGTGATTGCGTAGGCATGGACTTACCCGCCAAAGGCCGGCTGTCGCTACACATCGATCAGCCTCAGTGCAAAGGCTTGGCACCGGCTGGCATCTGCACCTGAATCAAGGCCGACTCAAGCAAAGCTCGAAGCGCTTCGAGTTCATGCATCGAGGTCATCATGAGGATCGGTGCAGGGGACTTGGGCTGTTGAAGCAAGGCCTGATGCACCACGGTCGCTGCGCAGAGTGCGTGGTCGGTGGCCTGGATCAGGGTGTCTTCGAGGGAATGAGAGATGCGAGGTGGATCGGGGACTATCTTCAACATAGCTATTTACCTTCTATGGCTGGCCACCCACCTGCTGTCAAACAGAAGGGCGGCAGCTGTACGTGGGTTGACAGACCGGCGGAAATAGCTAAGTTCCGGCGCACGCAAGCGTGCCCGCACGCACAGCCACCATATAGGAAAGCCGCGCACTATTTACCGTCACAGCCTGTCAAAGCTGTGTCGTTGATGAGCAACGACAGGCCGAGACTAGAGCGCTACCCGGGCAGCCGCAACGGAAATCAGGCGGCAAGAGTATGTTTGGGAAATGCCCTACAGGGAAGGGGTTAAATCCGACATTCCAGTGACCCCGCGCCTAACTGCACCTGGCGCTGAGCCCGCTCTGCGTGTGCGATGTCGCCTAGAGCGAGCCCTGCCTATCCAGCGCGTGCAGCCACGACGAGGAGCAATCAGAGCACCCTGGTCTATGCTTGCAGGCACAGCGCCACGCGCGACCCCACCACCGCAAACGCGCTTTAGTATTGACCCAGGGCGGTACCCAGCGGGTCGATAAGTGCTAGAACACGAGCTTTTCGCATTTGCAAGCAGAGGAAATCTGCAGATGAACTTTACAAGGCGCAGAACGGACCAAATAAGCGGCATCAGTCCAAATGATATTAATTATCATTACTCAATTCGTAATTCGTTACCACTCGCAAGAAACATAATTAACAAAAGCGCGCGCAATGCCCGAATTTCAAGGCTTTCAGCCAGTTACACGCCGATTATGTTGTTGACCCTGCGAATAAATTTGCTACGGAAATTTTACTTGGCCCGGGTTTACCCATAAAATCAGCAGGATTGATTCAGCTGCGACATTTGGTCACTGCAAGTGCGACACCACGTCGCCGCTCTACACTTATTTCAGACTGCAGAGCTGGGTCTCTGTATAAGGATTTAAAGCATGTCCGATTCGGCAGGACTCATCGCCCACAACTGGGGCTTTGCCATCTTCCTTCTGGGTGTCGTCGGCCTGTGCGCCTTCATGCTCGGCCTGTCCAGCCTACTCGGCAGCAAGGCCTGGGGCCGCGCCAAGAACGAACCCTTCGAATCCGGCATGCTGCCCACCGGCAGCGCGCGCCTGCGCCTGTCGGCAAAATTCTATCTGGTCGCGATGCTCTTCGTGATCTTCGATATCGAAGCCCTCTTTCTCTTTGCATGGTCTGTGTCCGTCCGCGAAAGCGGCTGGACCGGGTTCGTCGAAGCACTCGTTTTCATAGCAATTCTGTTGGCAGGTCTTGTCTACCTATGGCGCGTCGGGGCCCTTGACTGGGCACCCGAAGGTCGCCGCAAGCGGCAAGCGAAGCTGAAACAATGAGGCTTTGGCATGCAATACAATCTCACCAGAATCGATCCGGACGCACCCAACGAGCAGTATCCGGTTGGTGAACGGGAAACCGTCACCGATCAACTGCTCGAAGACCAGGTCCACAAGAACATCTTCATGGGCAAGCTCGAAGATGTGCTGCGTGGCGCCGTCAACTGGGGCCGCAAGAACTCCCTGTGGCCGTACAACTTCGGCCTGTCCTGCTGCTACGTGGAAATGACCACGGCCTTCACGGCGCCCCACGACATCGCCCGCTTCGGCGCCGAAGTCATCCGGGCCTCGCCGCGCCAGGCCGACTTCATGGTCATTGCCGGTACCTGCTTCATCAAGATGGCGCCGATCATTCAGCGCCTCTACGAGCAGATGCTCGAGCCCAAATGGGTCATTTCCATGGGTTCGTGCGCCAACTCCGGCGGCATGTACGACATCTACTCGGTCGTTCAGGGGGTCGACAAGTTCCTCCCCGTGGACGTCTACGTGCCCGGCTGTCCGCCACGCCCTGAGGCTTTCCTGCAAGGCTTGATGCTGCTGCAGGAGTCGATCGGCCAGGAGCGACGTCCGCTTTCCTGGGTCGTGGGTGATCAAGGCATTTACCGTGCCGAGATGCCTGCCCAGAAAGAGCTGCGTCGTGAACAGCGCATTGCCGTCACCAACCTGCGCAGCCCCGACGAAGTCTGATCCAGCGACCTGCCGCCGGTGCCCGAGGGTGCCGGCGGCCTGGCTTCATTCTTAACGTTGACCCAAAGCGACCGAGACCATGACAGCGGACAACGCTATTTACATTCCGCCCTACAAGGCAAACGACCAAGATGTGGTCGTCGAATTGCACAACCGTTTTGGCGCCGAAGCATTCGTCGCCCAGGAAACCCGCACCGGTATGCCCGTGCTGTGGGTCAAGCGCGCCCAACTCAAGGAAGTGCTGAGCTTCCTGCGTGGCGTGGCCAAGCCTTACAGCATGCTGTACGACCTGCACGGGGTCGACGAACGCCTGCGCACCCAGCGCCGTGGCCTGCCTGCCGCCGACTTCAGCGTTTTCTACCACCTGCTGTCGATCGAGCGTAACAGCGATGTGATGATCAAGGTCTCGCTCAGCGAAGGCGACCTGAACCTGCCGTCGGTGACCAGCATCTGGCCCAACGCCAACTGGTACGAGCGTGAAGTGTGGGACATGTTCGGCATCGATTTTGCCGGCCACCCGCACCTGAGCCGCATCATGATGCCGCCGACCTGGGAAGGTCACCCACTGCGCAAGGACTACCCGGCCCGCGCCACCGAGTTCGATCCCTACAGCCTGACCCTGGCCAAGCAGCAGCTTGAGGAAGAGTCGGCGCGCTTCAACCCCGAAGCCTGGGGCATGAAACGTCAGGGCGCCAACGAGGACTACATGTTCCTCAACCTTGGCCCCAACCACCCGTCTGCCCACGGTGCCTTCCGTATCGTCCTGCAGCTCGATGGTGAAGAAATCGTCGACTGCGTACCGGACATCGGCTACCACCACCGCGGTGCCGAGAAGATGGCCGAGCGTCAGTCCTGGCACAGCTTCATTCCCTACACCGACCGTATCGACTACCTCGGCGGTGTGATGAACAACCTGCCGTACGTCCTGGCGGTAGAAAAGCTGGCCGGCATCCAGGTGCCGCAGAAGGTCGACGTGATTCGCATCATGCTCGCCGAATTCTTCCGCATCACCAGCCACCTGCTGTTCCTGGGCACCTACATCCAGGACGTGGGCGCCATGACCCCGGTGTTCTTCACCTTCACCGACCGCCAGCGCGCGTACACGGTGATCGAAGCGATCACCGGTTTCCGGCTGCACCCGGCCTGGTACCGCATCGGCGGCGTCGCCCACGACCTGCCGCGTGGCTGGGACAAGCTGGTCAAGGATTTCGTCGAGTGGCTGCCCAAGCGCCTGGACGAATACACCAAGGCCGCCCTGCAGAACAGCATTCTCAAGGGCCGTACCATTGGCGTGGCCGCCTACAACACGCAAGAGGCGCTGGCCTGGGGCACTACGGGTGCCGGCCTGCGCTCCACCGGTTGCGACTTCGACCTGCGCAAGGCGCGCCCTTACTCCGGCTACGAGAACTTCGAGTTCGAAGTGCCGCTGGCCCACAACGGCGATGCCTACGATCGCTGCATGGTCCGTGTCGAGGAGATGCGCCAGAGTATCCGCATCATCGACCAGTGCCTGCGCAACATGCCGGAAGGCCCGTACAAGGCGGACCACCCGCTGACCACGCCGCCGCCCAAAGAGCGCACCCTGCAGCACATCGAGACCTTGATCACCCACTTCCTGCAAGTGTCGTGGGGCCCGGTCATGCCGGCCAACGAGTCGTTCCAGATGATCGAGGCGACCAAGGGCATCAACAGTTACTACCTGACGAGCGACGGCGGCACCATGAGCTACCGCACCCGGATCCGCACCCCGAGCTACCCGCACCTGCAGCAGATCCCTTCGGTGATCAAAGGCAGCATGGTTGCCGACCTCATTGCGTACCTGGGCAGTATCGACTTCGTTATGGCTGACGTGGACCGCTAAGCATGAACAGCACGCTTATCCAGACAGACCGTTTCGCCCTGAGCGAAACCGAGCGCTCGGCCATCGAGCATGAAATGCACCACTACGAGGACCCGCGTGCGGCGTCCATCGAAGCCCTCAAGATCGTGCAGAAAGCCCGTGGCTGGGTGCCGGACGGCGCCATTCACGCCATCGGCGAGGTGCTGGGTATCCCGGCCAGCGACGTCGAAGGCGTCGCCACCTTCTACAGCCAGATCTTCCGCCAGCCGGTCGGCCGCCACATCATCCGCGTGTGCGACAGCATGGTGTGCTACATCGGCGGCCACGAGTCGGTGGTTAGCCAGATCCAGAGCGAGCTGGGCATCGGTTTGGGTCAAACCACTGCCGATGGCCGCTTCACCCTGCTGCCGGTCTGCTGCCTTGGGAACTGCGACAAGGCCCCGGCGCTGATGATCGACGACGACACCTTTGGCGACGTGCAGCCTGCTGGCGTCTCCAAGCTGCTGGAGGGTTACGCATGACCATCACTTCCTTCGGCCCGGCCAACCGCATCGCGCGCTCGGCTGAGACCCATCCGCTGACCTGGCGCCTGCGTGAAGACGGCGAGCCGGTCTGGCTGGCCGAGTACGAATCGAAGAACGGCTACGCCGCTGCCCGCAAGGCGCTGGCGCAGATGTCGGCTGACGAGATCGTGCAAAGCGTCAAGGACTCCGGCCTCAAGGGCCGTGGTGGCGCTGGCTTCCCCACCGGGGTGAAGTGGGGCCTGATGCCCAAGGATGAATCCATGAACATCCGTTACCTGCTGTGTAACGCCGATGAAATGGAGCCCAACACCTGGAAGGACCGCATGCTGATGGAGCAACAGCCCCATCTGCTGATCGAAGGCATGCTGATCAGCGCCCGCGCGCTGAAGGCCTACCGCGGTTACATCTTCCTGCGCGGCGAATACACCACCGCGGCGAAAAACCTCAACCGCGCCATCGATGAAGCCAAGGCCGCTGGCCTGCTGGGCAAGAACGTCTTGGGCAGCGGTTTCGATTTCGAGCTGTTCGTGCACACCGGTGCAGGCCGCTACATCTGCGGCGAAGAAACCGCGCTGATCAACTCGCTCGAAGGTCGCCGCGCCAACCCGCGTTCCAAGCCGCCCTTCCCTGCCGCCGTAGGCGTATGGGGCAAGCCGACCTGCGTGAACAACGTCGAGACCCTGTGCAACGTGCCGGCCATCGTCGCCAACGGCAACGACTGGTACAAGTCGCTGGCCCGCGAGGGCAGTGAAGACCATGGCACCAAGCTGATGGGCTTCTCCGGCAAGGTCAAGAACCCAGGCCTGTGGGAATTGCCGTTTGGCGTCACCGCACGCGAACTGTTCGAGGACTACGCTGGCGGCATGCGCGACGGCTTCCGCCTCAAGTGCTGGCAGCCAGGCGGCGCCGGCACCGGTTTCCTGCTGCCCGAGCACCTGGACGCGCAGATGTACGCAGGCGGTATCGCCAAGGTCGGCACCCGCATGGGCACAGGCCTTGCCATGGCGGTGGACGACAGCATCAGCATGGTCTCGCTGCTGCGCAACATGGAGGAGTTCTTCGCCCGTGAGTCGTGCGGCTGGTGCACACCGTGCCGTGACGGCCTGCCGTGGAGCGTGAAGATGCTGCGCGCCCTGGAAAACCGCCAGGGCCGTGCCGAAGACATCGAGACCCTGCTGGGGCTGGTCAACTTCCTTGGCCCAGGCCGTACCTTCTGCGCCCACGCACCGGGTGCGGTGGAGCCGCTTGGCAGTGCCATCAAGTACTTCCGCTCGGAGTTCGAGGCCGGTGTCGCGCCGGTCGTCGCTGGCGAGGCGTTGCGCCCTGACCTGGCAAGACCGCTTCAGGCCGGGCCGACCGTAGTCGGCGCATAACAAGATGTTCCAGCGGGTGGTCCGTGCCACCCGCCAGCTTGCCGACAGGCCCGACCCGATCGCGGCGTGTCGCAGGCTTACCGATTCCATTAGCCACGCCTGCTCACGCGGGCCAACGAAGAACTTTGAACAATGGCCACTATCCACGTAGACGGCAAAGCGCTCGAAGTCAACGGTGCAGACAACCTGTTACAGGCCTGTCTGTCACTTGGCCTCGACATCCCTTATTTCTGCTGGCACCCGGCGCTTGGCAGCGTCGGTGCCTGCCGCCAGTGCGCGGTCAAGCAGTACACAGACGAGAACGACACTCGCGGGCGTATCGTCATGTCCTGCATGACGCCTGCATCCGACGGCACCTGGATCTCCATCGACGATGACGAGTCCAAGGCGTTTCGCGCCAGCGTCGTCGAATGGCTGATGACCAACCACCCGCACGACTGCCCCGTGTGCGAGGAAGGCGGTCACTGCCACCTGCAAGACATGACGGTGATGACCGGCCACAACGAGCGCCGCTATCGCTTCACCAAGCGCACCCACCAGAACCAGGACCTTGGCCCGTTCATCGCCCATGAGATGAACCGCTGCATCGCCTGCTACCGCTGCGTGCGTTACTACAAGGACTATGCCGGTGGCACCGACCTGGGTGTCTATGGCGCCCATGACAACGTCTATTTCGGCCGCGTCGAAGACGGCGTGCTGGAAAGCGAGTTCTCGGGCAACCTGACCGAAGTCTGCCCAACCGGCGTGTTCACCGACAAGACCCACTCCGAACGCTACAACCGCAAGTGGGACATGCAGTTTGCCCCGAGCATCTGCCACGGTTGCTCCAGTGGCTGCAACATCAGCCCAGGCGAGCGTTACGGTGAACTGCGCCGCATCGAGAACCGTTTCAACGGCTCGGTGAACCAGTACTTCCTGTGCGACAGGGGCCGCTTCGGCTATGGCTACGTCAACCGCAAGGATCGTCCACGCCAGGCGCAACTGGCCGACGGCACCAAGCTGGGCCTGGACGCCGCCCTGGACAAAGCCGCCGACCTGCTGCGCGGCCGCACCATCGTCGGTATCGGTTCGCCACGCGCCAGCCTGGAAAGCAACTATGGCCTACGCGAGCTGGTTGGTGCCGAGTACTTCCACTGTGGGATGGAAGCCGGTGAACTGGCGCGCGTGCGCCTGGCGCTGGAGGTGTTGAACAACAGCCCCCTGCCCGTTCCGACCCTGCGCGACATCGAAGACCACGACGCGGTATTCGTGCTCGGTGAAGACCTGACCCAGACCGCTGCCCGTGTCGCCCTGGCCGTGCGCCAGGCCACCAAGGGCAAGGCCGAGGCCATGGCCGAGGCGATGAAGGTTCAGCCGTGGCTCGACGCCGCCGTCAAGAATATCGGTCAGCATGCGCTGTACCCCCTGTTCATCGCCAGCCTGGCCGAGACCAAGCTCGACGACGTGGCCGAGGAGTGCGTGCATGCAGCCCCGGCGGACCTGGCCCGCCTTGGTTTTGCCGTGGCCCATGCCATCGACCCAAGTGCACCCGCCGTCGCCGGCCTGGACGACGAGGCCAAGGCCCTGGTCCAGCGCATCGCCGATGCCCTGATCGCGGCCAAGCGCCCGCTGGTCATTGCCGGCACCTCGCTGGCCGATGCCTCGCTGATCGAAGCCGCCGCCAACATCGCCAAAGCCCTGAAGCTGCGCGACAAACAAGGCTCGCTGAGCCTGGTGGTGCCTGAAGCCAACAGCCTTGGCCTGGCCATGCTCGGTGGCGAATCGGTCGACGCTGCGCTGGATGCGGTCATCGACGGCAAGGCCGACGCCATCGTGGTGCTGGAAAACGACCTCTACGCCCGTGTGCCTGCGGCCAAAGTGGACGCTGCCCTGGCAGCGGCCAAGGTGGTCATCGTTGCCGACCATTCCAGAACCCCGACGGTCGAGCGCGCTCACCTGGTACTGCCGGCCGCTTCCTTCGCCGAAGGCGACGGCACCTTGGTCAGCCAGGAAGGCCGTGCCCAGCGCTTCTTCCAGGTGTTCGACCCGCAGTACCTGGACAGCAGCATCCAGGTCCACGAAGGCTGGCGCTGGATGCACGCCCTGCGTGCAACCCTGCTGACTAAGCCCGTGGACTGGACCCAACTGGACCACGTGACCCACGCCTGCGCCCAGGCGGCACCGCAACTGGCTGGCATCGTCGACGCCGCGCCAAGCGCCGCCTTCCGCATCAAGGGCCTGAAGCTTGCCCGCGAGCCGCTGCGCTACTCCGGTCGCACCGCCATGCGCGCCAACATCAGCGTGCACGAGCCGCGTACCCCGCAAGACCGCGATACCGCCTTTGCCTTCTCGATGGAAGGGTATTCGGGCTCGGCCGAGCCGCGTCAGCAGGTCCCGTTCGCCTGGTCGCCAGGCTGGAACTCGCCCCAGGCCTGGAACAAGTTTCAGGACGAGGTGGGCGGTCACTTGCGTGCCGGCGACCCCGGCGTGCGCCTGATCGAATCCCAAGGTGATGGCCTGGCCTGGTTCACCACGGTGCCTGGCGCCTTCAACCCGGCCCGCGGCACCTGGACGGCGGTACCGTTCTTCCACCTGTTCGGCAGCGAAGAAAGCTCCTCGCGTGCCGCGCCAGTGCAAGAGCGCATTCCGGCTGCCTACGTGGCCCTGGCCAAGTCCGAAGCCGATCGCCTGGGCGTCAACGAAGGCGCCCTGCTGGACCTGAACGTCGCGGGTGTGGCGCTACGCTTGCCGCTGCGTATCAATGAAGCGCTGGGCGCTGGCCTGGTCGCGCTGCCCAAGGGCCTGGCCGGCATCCCGCCAGCCGTGTTCGGGGCATCCGTCGAAGGCCTGCAGGAGGCAGCACAATGAGCTGGTTCACCCCCGAAGTGATCGACGTGATCCTCACCGTGCTACGGGCCATCGTGGTCCTGTTGGCGGTGGTGGTCTGCGGCGCGCTGCTCAGCTTCATCGAGCGGCGCCTGCTGGGCTGGTGGCAGGACCGTTACGGTCCGAACCGCGTCGGCCCGTTCGGCATGTTCCAGATCGCTGCCGACATGCTCAAGATGTTCTTCAAGGAAGACTGGAACCCGCCCTTCGTCGACCGCGTGATCTTCACCCTGGCACCGGTCGTGGCCATGAGCGCCCTGCTGATTGCCTTCGTGGTCATCCCGATCACCCCGACCTGGGGCGTGGCCGACTTGAACATCGGCCTGCTGTTCTTCTTCGCCATGGCCGGTCTGTCGGTGTATGCCGTGCTGTTTGCCGGCTGGTCCTCGAACAACA
This sequence comes from Pseudomonas sp. FYR_7, assembly GCF_043106155.1. NCBI lineage: Bacteria > Pseudomonadati > Pseudomonadota > Gammaproteobacteria > Pseudomonadales > Pseudomonadaceae > Pseudomonas > Pseudomonas sp. FYR_7. The sequence continues at coordinate 29,011 of NZ_JBICMI010000055.1, read as the reverse complement.
AGTACGCCTTGCTCGGCAGCTTGCGGGCCTCGGCCCAGACCGTGTCGTACGAAGTGTTCCTGGGCCTGGCGCTGATGGGCGTGGTGGTGCAGGTCGGCTCGTTCAACATGCGCGACATCGTCGAGTACCAGGCGCAGAACCTGTGGTTCATCATTCCGCAGTTCTTCGGCTTCTGTACCTTCTTCATCGCTGGCGTGGCCGTGACTCACCGTCACCCCTTCGACCAGCCGGAAGCGGAACAGGAACTGGCCGACGGCTACCACATCGAGTATGCCGGCATGAAGTGGGGCATGTTCTTCGTCGGTGAGTACATCGGCATCATCCTCATCTCGGCGCTGCTGGTCACCCTGTTCTTCGGCGGCTGGCACGGCCCGTTCGGCATCCTGCCGCAACTGCCGTTCCTGTGGTTCGCCCTGAAGACCGCGTTCTTCATCATGCTGTTCATCCTGCTGCGCGCCTCCATTCCGCGCCCACGCTATGACCAGGTGATGGACTTCAGCTGGAAGTTCTGCCTGCCGCTGACCCTGATCAATTTGCTGGTGACCGCTGCGATCGTGCTTTACAACACGCCAGCCGTCGCGGCCCAGTGAGGATTTGACCCATGTTCAAGTATATCGGCGACATCGTTAAGGGCACCGGCACCCAGCTGCGCAGCCTGGCCATGGTGTTCTCCCACGGGTTCCGCAAGCGCGACACCCTGCAGTACCCCGAAGAACCCGTGTACCTGCCGCCACGCTACCGTGGCCGCATCGTCCTGACGCGCGACCCCGACGGCGAAGAGCGCTGCGTGGCCTGCAACCTGTGCGCGGTAGCCTGCCCGGTGGGCTGCATCTCGCTGCAGAAGGCAGAAACCGACGACGGCCGTTGGTACCCGGAGTTCTTCCGCATCAACTTCTCGCGCTGCATCTTCTGCGGCCTGTGCGAAGAAGCGTGCCCGACCACCGCAATCCAGCTGACTCCGGATTTCGAAATGGCCGAGTTCAAGCGTCAGGACCTGGTGTACGAGAAAGAAGATCTGCTGATCTCCGGCCCCGGCAAGAACCCTGACTACAACTTCTACCGTGTTGCGGGCATGGCGATCGCTGGCAAGCCGAAAGGCGCTGCACAGAACGAAGCCGAGCCGATCAACGTGAAGAGCTTGCTCCCATAAGGACAGAAAGATGGAATTCGCTTTCTACTTCGCATCCGGGATCGCCGTGGTCTCCACCCTTCGGGTGGTGACCGGCACAAACCCCGTGCACGCCCTGCTCTACCTGATCATCTCGCTGATTTCCGTGGCGATGATCTTCTTTTCCCTTGGCGCGCCGTTCGCGGGCGCCCTGGAAGTGATCGCCTATGCCGGCGCCATCATGGTGCTGTTCGTCTTCGTGGTGATGATGCTCAACCTGGGGCCGGCGTCGGTCGCCCAGGAGCGCGGCTGGCTCAAGCCCGGTATCTGGGCAGGGCCGGTGATCCTCGGCGCCCTGTTGCTGGTGGAGCTGCTGTACGTGCTGTTCGTCGCACCCAGCGGCGCTGCCATCAGTGGTACCACCGTGGGCCCGAAAGCAGTGGGTGTGAGCCTGTTCGGCCCTTACCTGCTGGTGGTCGAACTGGCGTCGATGCTGCTGCTCGCGGCAGCTGTCACCGCCTTCCACCTGGGCCGCAATGAGGCGAAGGAGTAAATCATGGGTGCTATCCCTCTCGAACATGGTCTGGCCGTCGCCGGCATCCTGTTCTGCTTAGGTCTGGTTGGCCTGATGGTCCGCCGCAACATCCTCTTCGTGCTCATGAGCCTGGAAGTCATGATGAACGCCTCTGCCCTGGCGTTCGTCGTCGCCGGTGCCCGTTGGGTCCAACCCGATGGCCAAGTGATGTTCATTCTGGTGATCAGCCTGGCAGCAGCCGAGGCCAGCATTGGCCTGGCCATCCTGCTGCAGCTGTATCGCCGCTTCCACACTCTCGACATCGATGCTGCCAGTGAGATGCGCGGATGAACCTTCTCTTCCTGACTTTCGTCTTTCCCCTCATCGGCTTTGTGCTGCTGTCGTTCTCGCGCGGGAGGTTCTCGGAGAACCTGTCCGCTCTGATCGGCGTCGGTTCGGTGGGCCTGTCGGCGGCCACGGCCGCCTACGTGATCTGGCAGTTCAACGTCGCCCCGCCTGAAGGCGGTGCGTACAGCCAGCTGCTGTGGCAGTGGATGTCGGTGGATGGCTTTGCGCCGAACTTCACCCTGTACCTGGATGGCCTGTCGGTCACCATGCTGGGCGTAGTGACAGGCGTGGGTTTCCTGATCCACTTGTTCGCGTCCTGGTACATGCGTGGCGAGACCGGCTACTCGCGGTTCTTCTCATACACCAACCTGTTCATCGCCAGCATGCTGTTCCTGATCCTGGGCGACAACCTGCTGTTCATCTACTTCGGTTGGGAAGGCGTGGGCCTGTGTTCCTACCTGTTGATCGGTTTCTACTACAGCAACCGGAACAATGGTAACGCAGCGCTCAAGGCCTTCATCGTCACCCGGATTGGCGACGTGTTCATGGCCATCGGCCTGTTCATCCTGTTCGCCCAGCTGGGCACGCTGAACGTCCAGGAACTGCTGGTGCTGGCACCGCAGAAATTCCAGGCCGGTGATACCTGGATGGTGCTGGCAACACTGATGCTGCTGGGCGGCGCCGTGGGCAAATCCGCGCAGCTACCGCTGCAGACCTGGTTGGCGGACGCCATGGCCGGCCCGACCCCAGTGTCGGCGCTGATCCACGCGGCGACGATGGTGACGGCCGGTGTCTACCTGATCGCCCGTACCAATGGCCTGTTCCTGCTGGCGCCGGACATCCTGCACCTGGTGGGCGTGGTGGGTGGCGTGACCCTGGTGCTGGCGGGCTTCGCTGCGCTGGTGCAAACCGACATCAAGCGTATCCTGGCCTACTCGACCATGAGCCAGATCGGCTACATGTTCCTGGCCCTGGGTGTCGGCGCCTGGGATGCGGCGATCTTCCACCTGATGACCCACGCCTTCTTCAAGGCGCTGCTGTTCCTGGCCTCGGGTGCCGTCATCGTGGCCTGCCACCACGAGCAGAACATCTTCAAGATGGGCGGCCTGTGGAAAAAGCTGCCCCTGGCCTACGCCAGCTTCGTGGTCGGTGGCGCTGCCCTGGCGGCCTTGCCGATCGTGACCGTGGGCTTCTACTCCAAGGACGAGATCCTGTGGGAAGCCTTCGCCAGCGGCAACTCCGGCCTGCTTTACGCCGGTCTGGTCGGCGCCTTCATGACCTCGCTGTACACCTTCCGCCTGATCTTCATCGCCTTCCACGGCGAAGCGAAGACCGAAGCTCATGCCGGCCACGGCATCAGCCATTGGCTGCCACTGGGCGTGCTGATCGTGCTGTCGACCTTCGTCGGCGCATGGATCACCCCGCCGCTGGCTGATGTGCTGCCACAGAGCGCAGGCCATGCCGGCGGTGAAGCCAAGCATGCCCTGGAGATCACCTCGGGCGCCATCGCCATTGCCGGTATCCTGCTCGCCGCCTTGCTGTTCCTGGGCAAGCGCAGCTTCGTCAGCGCGGTGGCCAACAGTGGCATCGGCCGCGTGCTGTCGGCCTGGTGGTTCGCGGCCTGGGGCTTTGACTGGATCTACGACAAGCTGTTCGTCAAGCCCTACCTGCTGATCAGCCACCTGCTGCGCAAAGACCCGGTTGACCGCGGTATCGGCCTGATCCCTCGCCTGGCTCGCGGTGGCCACGTGGCCATGACCAAGACCGAGACGGGCCAGCTGCGCTGGTACACCGCCTCCATCGCCATTGGCGCAGTGCTGGTACTCGGCGCTGTGGTAGTGGCCGCGGTATGACCATGAACCTTGCGAACCTTGCGACCCTGCAAAAGGAAACCAACCCGTCATGATTTTGCCTTGGCTGATCCTGATCCCCTTCATCGGCGGCTTCCTGTGCTGGCTGGGCGAGCGCTTCGGCGCTACCCTGCCGCGCTGGATCGCGCTGCTGACCATGTCCCTGTTGCTCGGTATCGGCCTGTGGCTGTGGGCTAACGGCGACTACACCCTTGCCCCTGCCCCGGGCGCCGAACCTGCATGGGCGCTGGAATACAAAGTCCAGTGGATCCAGCGCTTCGGCATCAGCATCCACCTGGCGCTCGACGGCCTGTCGCTGCTGATGATTCTGCTCACTGGCCTGCTGGGCGTGCTGTCGGTGCTGTGCTCCTGGAAAGAGATCCAGCGCCACGTCGGCTTCTTCCACCTGAACCTGATGTGGATCCTGGGCGGTGTGGTCGGTGTGTTCCTGGCGCTGGACCTGTTCCTGTTCTTCTTCTTCTGGGAAATGATGCTGGTGCCGATGTACTTCCTCATCGCGCTCTGGGGTCATAGCTCGGCGGACGGCAAGAAGACGCGCATCTACGCGGCGACCAAGTTCTTCATCTTCACCCAGGCCAGTGGCCTGATCATGCTGGTGGCGATCCTGGGCCTGGTCCTGGTCAACTACACCAACACCGGTGTGATCACCTTCAACTACAGCGACCTGCTCAAGGCCGACCTGCCGGCCGGTACCGAGTACCTGCTGATGCTGGGCTTCTTCATTGCCTTTGCCGTGAAGCTGCCGGTGGTACCGTTCCACTCCTGGTTGCCCGATGCCCACGCCCAGGCGCCTACTGCAGGCTCCGTGGACCTGGCCGGTATTCTGCTCAAGACCGCGGCCTATGGCCTGCTGCGCTTTGCGCTGCCGCTGTTCCCCAATGCATCGGCAGAGTTCGCGCCCATCGCCATGACCCTGGGCCTGATCGGCATCTTCTACGGCGCCTTCCTGGCCTTTGCCCAGACCGACATCAAGCGCCTGATCGCCTTCTCCAGCGTCTCACACATGGGCTTCGTGCTGATCGGCATCTACTCCGGTAGCCAGCAAGCATTGCAGGGTGCGGTCATCCAGATGCTGGCTCACGGCCTGTCGGCTGCCGCGCTGTTCATCCTGTCCGGCCAGCTGTACGAGCGTCTGCACACCCGTGACATGCGCCAGATGGGCGGGCTGTGGCACCGCATCGCCTACCTGCCTGCCATCAGCCTGTTCTTCGCTGCCGCCTCCCTGGGGCTGCCAGGTACCGGCAACTTCGTGGGTGAGTTCCTGATCCTGCTCGGCAGCTTCGTACACGTGCCGTGGATCACCGTCATCGCCACCACTGGCCTGGTGTTCGGCTCGGTCTACTCGCTGATCATGATTCACCGCGCCTACTTCGGCCCGAGCAAATCGGACACCGTACTGGCCGGCATGGACACCCGCGAGCTGGTCATGGTGCTGGGCCTGGCGGTACTGCTGGTGCTGCTGGGCGTGTATCCACAGCCGTTCCTCGACACCTCTGCCGCCACCATGAGTGGTGTGCAGCAGTGGCTCGGTTCCGCTTTCACTCAACTCGCTTCGGCCCGGTAAGAGCGCTATGGAATTCACCACTCAACACTTCATCGCATTGGCGCCGATGCTGATCACCACCATCACCACGGTGGTGGTGATGCTGGCAATCGCCTGGAAGCGCAATCACTCGCAGACATTCCTGCTGTCCACCGTGGGGCTGAACCTGGCCCTGCTCTCGATCCTGCCGGCACTGAAGGTCGCGCCGCTGGCGGTCACGTCGCTGATCACCATCGACAAGTTCGCCTGCCTGTACATGGCGATCATGCTGGTCGCGACCCTGGCGTGCGTGACGCTCGCCCATGCCTACCTGGGCGAAGGCGCCAAGGGTTTCCCGGGCAACCGCGAAGAGCTGTACCTGCTGCTGCTGATGTCGGCACTGGGCGGGCTGGTGCTGGTCAGCGCCAACCACCTGGCGGGCCTGTTCATTGGCCTGGAGTTGCTGTCGGTACCGGTCTACGGCCTTGTGGCCTACGCCTTCTTCAACAAGCGCTCGCTTGAAGCCGGCATCAAGTACATGGTGCTGTCGGCTGCAGGTTCGGCCTTCCTGCTGTTCGGCATGGCGCTGCTGTACGCAGACGCCGGCAGCCTGACCTTCGACCAGCTGGGCAAGGCGCTGGCTGCCACCAGCATGCCGAGCCTGCTGGCTCAACTGGGTCTGGGCATGATGCTGGTCGGGCTGGCGTTCAAGCTGTCGCTGGTACCGTTCCACCTGTGGACGCCCGATGTGTACGAAGGTGCCCCGGCGCCGGTCGCAGCGTTCCTCGCCACGGCCAGCAAAGTAGCGGTCTTCGCGGTGGTCATCCGCCTGTTCATGCTCTCCCCTGCCGCCAGCAGCGGTGTGCTGAGCACGGTGCTTGCAGTGATCGCCGTGGCCTCGATCCTGGTCGGCAACCTGTTGGCGTTGACCCAGAACAACCTCAAGCGCCTGCTGGGTTACTCGTCCATCGCCCATTTCGGCTACCTGCTGATCGCGCTGGTCGCCAGCAAGGGCTTGGCGCTGGAGGCCATGGGCGTCTATCTGGTTACCTACGTGCTCACCAGCCTGGGGGCGTTCGGGGTCATCACACTGATGTCCTCGCCTTACGGTGGCCGCGACGCTGACGCGCTGTACGAGTACCGCGGCCTGTTCTGGCGTCGCCCTTACCTGACTGCCGTGCTCACCGTGATGATGCTTTCGCTGGCCGGCATCCCGCTCACCGCTGGCTTCATCGGCAAGTTCTACATCATTGCCACCGGTGTCGAGTCGCAACTGTGGTGGCTAGTAGGTGCTCTGGTAATCGGTAGCGCCATTGGCGTGTACTACTACTTGCGCGTCATGGTGACCCTGTACCTGGTAGAGCCGAACCTGCGCCGTCATGATGCCCCGCTGAAATGGGAACAGCGCACCGGTGGCGTCATGCTGCTGGCCGTCGCCGTGCTTGCGTTCATTCTCGGCGTGTATCCACAGCCCTTGCTGGACCTTGTGCAGCAAGCAAGCCTGCAACTGATCGGCTGATCGGTCTGGCAACGCGAAACACCCCGCTTGTGCGGGGTGTTTTTGTATCCGCGCCATTAACGTGGTACGCCATCCTTGGCCACATCGCTGCGCCTCACTCACCGCGCCAGCACAGCGGCTGTGTCCGGTAATGCCGCCTTGCGCACGTCGCCCTTGGCGGGTGGGAGGTAAACGCCAGGGTTGGGCATGCCGCTTGGGGACAGCTCGTGGGTCATCTCGAACTCAGCCCGTACTGACCAACCGCACGCCTCGGTGGTGCATTGCAAATAGGCAATTCGCAGGAAAATATGACGGCCTTCGCTGGTACGTATGCGCATGCGGCTGTGGCAATGCGGGCAAACCAGTTTATAAGTACTCACGAGAAGTACCTGCTAGCATTGTTGCTGCTTCTGCGATGTAGGCATGATCCTAGGGCCACGTAAGTTTTGGCTGAATGCATGGCTGGGTGGCTCATCTTCAAGTTCCTCATGCGGGAATCCTCCTAAAAGCACAGGGCTGTATTCGTAACGAGTAGTTTAAGCCCATGGAATATCATTAAACCAGTGATGGATATTTGTTATGAGTACTCATGCGCTCGCTGCCGTCATGGAGCGTCTCAAGCAGCTGACCGGTACCCACACTGATGCGGAGCTTTCACGGGCGTTGTCGATCAGCCCGCAGACCTTGAGCAGCTGGAAAGTCCGCAACAGTGTCCCATATTCGTTTTGCGTAGAGATTGCCGTACACTATGCGTGCTCTCTTGACTGGTTGCTGTTGGGCAAGGGCCAAGCTGCTTTTTTTGCTCAAGAAAACGCTGAGTGGGAGTCGGATCTGCTGGGGCGATTGCGCACTCTGTCCCCCACTGACCGCCAGGCCATCCTGCTCGTGATCAAGGACAAACAACGGATACAGCTGCTGGAACAACGACTGACCGAGCTCAGTAAGGGTTCTGGCAGTAGTGCCCCTTAACCCCGACGGCGCCAACGCTGAATAAGCTCGCGCGGATCCAGCGAATCCAGCCAGACCATGACCTTCAAGCTGATGGGAATGACCACGACAGCGGCGACGAAGGCCGACATGCCAGGGGTCAGCAAAGGCGCGATGGACGAAATCAAGGGTTCGAACAGATGCCCTACCCCAACCGTCACGAACACCAGCAGTATTTTCTTGCTCAATGTAAGCCGCTTGGCCGTGTCGGTGATCAGCCGATCTCGAGCCGCACTGACCAGCAACGCGCCAAGCAAGGCGGCAAACAACACGCTGGCCTCCGTGCTTAGCAGCTCTATGACCGCTTGGAATACACCTGCATCAAGTCGTTCAGCCATGACGGACACCCCGGCGTGATGAGCGCACGTAGGGCACGCCCAGGTGGTACAAGATTGCCGCGTCCACAAAGCACAGGTAACAAATGCGCAGCGCACGCCCATGGTCATGCCCGCACACGTCATCCAGGCGTCTGTAGCCCAGGCTTCGCAACGCGGCGCGCCAGTTGGCAAACTCGCGAGCGGCTTTGATCACGGCGCAATAAGCGGCTACCTCGATGGCCGCATCACCTGTGGTTCGCTGCAACTTCAGGCGCTTGCGCAGCCCGTTCAGATCAATGCGTGGCCAGAATGGGTCGTGGCAGTCGACAGCACGAACGATGTCTTGATGATTCATGAAAGCACCTCACGCTTCGGCCAACAGGCCATAGCGAATGGCTTTGATGACAGCCCCTACCCGGGTGGGTACGTCGAATTTGCGCATAATGTTGGATACGTGAAAATTCACCGTCGATTCCTTGCATCCCAGTATCTGCCCGATTTCCCACGAGCTCTTGCCGTAGGCGCACCACAGCAGTACTTGCTCTTCGCGCGGCGTCAGGCGCGTGGGTACGAATGTGGAGTCGCCGATGGGCGCGCCTGTGGGTTTAGCTGAGAGGGATTGTTGTGAACCTCTTGCATCGGTAGCCATGTTCGAACTCCGGATAATTTACGATCGGCGATGCTGCCGGCCTGCACTCACCTTACGAAGCAAGTACGCGCCTGCTCTAGCGGTGGGCTTTGTACGGAAACTTCATACACTTGCGCGCCTTGGAAACCCGATGGATTCGCCGACTTTCGACGTGCTCCGAGCGCCATTTCGCTCGTCTCAATGCTGATATTCGTCCGCCATCTATCTGGAGCCCTACAATGCGTTGCGTTTTGTCCCTTACCCCCTGCGTGGGTATGCTGGGTGTGTTCATGGCCGCCCAGCCCGCGCTGGCAGCGGCGCCGGTCGAACTGGGCCAGGTGCTGATCACCGAGGAGGAACAGGACGACCTGAGCGCCGCCAGTGAGCGCTTGCGGGCCATACCGGGCGCCAGCAACGTGGTGGACATGCACGGCATTGGACAAGGCCGCGTGGCCAGCAACCAGGACGTTCTGGCCTACCAGCCAGGGGTGTTCGCCCAGTCGGCAGGCAACGATGGGATCAAGCTGTCGATCCGTGGCTCGGGCATCAACCGGGCACCGGGTGCGCATGGCTCGGGTGTGTACACCCTGTTCGATGGCCTGCCCCTGACTGGACCAGGTGGCACGCCCTACGAGCTGTTCGAACCGTTATGGTTGAGCCGCGCCGAAGTGCTACGGGGGGCCAATGGCTTTGATCAAGGTGCCCTGGCCCTCGGCGGCGCGATCAACTATGTCACCCACACGGGCCGCGATGCCGCGCCGTTGCAAATACGCTACGAAGTGGGCAGCCGGGGCTATCAGCATCGGCACATCAGTTCGGGCCAGGTACTCGGTGACCTGGATTACTACGTGGCCCTTACCGACGTCGAGTACAACGGCTATCAGCGGCACAGCAGTGGCAGCGCCAGCGGGATGGCCGCCAACATCGGCTACCGCTTCAACCCGAACCTGGAAACGCGGTTCTACCTGCGTTACCGGGAAACCGAAAACGAACTGGCCGGCCGCCTGACCAAAGACCAGATCAAGCACCACCCGCGGGCAGCCAACCCAAGCTACCTGGCTCGCGATGACAGTCGCCCGCAACCGGGCAGCACCTGGGTGGGCAACAAAACAACCTTTTACCTCGATGATGACGCCAAGCTTGAAGCTGGCCTGGTGTACCACGATTACCCCATGGACCTTCGCGAAGGGCCCATGCGCCTGAAAGTCGCCTATACCGACGTCAGCGGCACACTCGACTACAGGCGCCGCGATACGTTGTTCGGGCGCGAAAGCAAGTCCACAATCGGCTGGCGCACCACCAAACACCTGCCCAACAGCGGCGCGTCGCAGTTTGCTCGTAACGGCCATGTATTCGCAGACCGCACCCGAGACTTTACCTATCAAGGCTCAGACACCGTGTTGCACGTGGGTAACGACCTGGAGCTGGTACCCAATGTGTGGCTGACCACAGGCCTGGCCGCGATCTATACCCGCCGCGAGAGCGACGTGACCTACCCTGCCCAGGGCGGCAAGGTGTCCCTGCACGACTGGGACTATGCGCCACGGGTGGGCCTGCGCTACGACATACGCCCCGACCTGCAGGTATACGGCAACCTCAGCCGGTCGGTAGAACCGCCGCACCCTTGGTCATTGATCTGGAGTGCGCCAAGCGTTGGCGGCAAGCAGATTCAACCGATCAAAATGCAGAACCAGACCGCCACCACGCTGGAGGTGGGTGCGCGCGGCGCGTCCGCGGTCGGGCGATGGGACCTTGCCTGGTACTACTCCCAGGTACGCCACGAACTGCTCGCGGTCGAGGTGGTGCCGAACTTCACCTCGGAATTCAACGCCAGCGCCACGGTGCACCAAGGCGTGGAGGCCGGGCTGGACAGCACCCTGTGGGAACAGTCAGGCATGGGCCGTCTGAGCCTGCGCCAGGCCTATACCTTCAGTGACTTCCATTACCGCGACGACGAAAAATTCGGCCACAACCGCCTGCCGGGCATCCCCATGCATTACTACCAGGCCGAATTGCGCTTCGACTGGCCCAATGGCTTCTACGCCGGGCTCAACACGCAGATGGCGTCCAAGGTGCAAGTGGACTATGCCAACAGCTACCACGCCGACGATTACGCTACGCTCGGTGCCCGTCTCGGTTGGGACTCGCCGCAGCGTGACTGGCAGACCTGGCTGGATCTACGCAACCTGACCAACAAGCGTTACGCGGCAACCGTTACCCCAGGCTTCAATGACGCAGGGCGCGACATTGCCCGCTCCACCCCGGGGGAAGGCGCTGCGGTCTATGCTGGAGTGTCCTATACCTTCCATTGACTGCCACAATCGAGCATTCTCTGGCTGACAGACATTGCGCCGGCCGGCTGGCCTGCGCAATGTGGCGCCGCCTAGCCCACCGTCATACGGACCGATTGAGCTTCACCCAAGACGCGAACTTGTCGATGAAGCCCTGCAGAAACGGCCGGGTTTTGTCGTTGAGCTTGCCTGACTCGTCGAACAAACTGGCAGCGCCGCCAATGTAGGCCTCCGGCATCTGCATGCACGGCATGTCCAGGAACACCAGAGACTGACGCACCGAATGGTTGGCACCAAAGCCGCCGATCGCGCCTGGCGACACACTCGCCACGGCTGCCGGTTTACCGCCCCACGCGCTTTGCCCGTAAGGCCTTGAACCCACGTCGATGGCATTTTTCAGGCAGCCTGGCATGGTCCGGTTGTACTCTGGCGTGACGAAGAGCACCGCATCGCTGCCCTTGATGTCCTCCCGAAAGCGTGTCCAGGCAGTTGGCGGAGCATCGGTTTCCAGGTCTTCGTTATACATGGGTAAGTCGCCGATCTCGACGATCTTCAGTGCCAGGCTAGACGGCGCCAGCTCAGACAGCGCGCGGGCCACCTTGCGGTTATAGGAATCCTTGCGCAGGCTACCGACGACGACGGCAACCGAATAGACCTGGGTCATGGCAATCTCCAACTTCACGTTTTCAGGGACGATGTAGTTATAGATGACCGTTTTGCACGGCTTTGGTTTTTTTTCCTGGCCGCGAAAACTTCCCTTGCCCTTGGAAGGTCTACTGCTACAGACATTTCCTACGCAATTCAGAGGGTTCCACCCAAATGGCAGCAGTAATGGTCGGCCAATTCCATGCCCGCGACGCCGAAGGCCGTATCTATCCCGTTCACGAGTTCCAGGAATCTACCCTGCAACTGGACGGCAGCACGACCGGCGCACCTATCACTACTTACCGCCTTGCCATCGGCGACCGCGTCAACTACCTGGGTGAAAATCGATTCGAGCTTGCCCGCACCGGTGTCGAAATCATTCGTATCCCATGACAGGGAGACAGTACTAGCCTGTTGCTACTCAATCATGTTTGTACCGATTTTGCGGGCCTGGATTGAACAGCAACGGGCCGTGACTTTTTCAGTCCGCTGACCGCTCGGTCAGCGCCTGCCAGAGCGAGGGGCCGCCGGCGGACTTTGCAATCGCTGCAAGACGTTCGGCATGTGATTCCAGCTCATCCGGTGTGGCCAGAATGACCCGGCCTGGCGCACGTCCGCTGATGCGGCGTATGTCAGTTCCACCACTGCCCTGCCCGTTTTCGTCCGAATCGCTGCCGTGCCCTGCCAACGACAGACTGGTCTGGCCGCCGGTCATCGCCAGATAGACATCTGCCAGCAGCTCGGCGTCGAGCAGCGCGCCGTGCAGTTCGCGCCCCGAGTTGTCGATATCGTAGCGTTTGCATAAGGCATCCAGGCTGTTGCGTTGCCCCGGATGACGCGCCCGCGCCAGCAACAAGGTGTCGAGAATGGTGCAGTGCTGGGACAGGTCGGCACGGTCCTGCTGGCCCAGCAGCGCGAACTCGTTGTTGATGAACCCCACGTCGAACGCTGCGTTGTGGATGACCAGCGTGGCGCCCTGGATGAACGCGAAGAACTCCTCGGCTACGTCGCTGAAGCGAGGTTTGCCAACCAGAAAGGCGTCAGTGATGCCATGGACATTGATCGCGCCCTCGTCACTTTCGCGGTCAGGCTGCAGGTAGACGTGGAAGTGCCTGCCTGTCAGACGCCTGCCGACCACCTCGACGCAGCCGATCTCGATGATGCGGTGCCCCTCGCTGACCGGCATACCCGTGGTTTCGGTATCGAGGATAACGAACCGCTTGTCTTGCTGTTGCTCCACCTGGGGACTCCAACTTGCATCGCTTACAAAGGTGCGCAGTATAACAGCAGGCCGAAGGCAAGCGCTGTGCCCCCTTCGCACCTGGGATCGGGTTCAGGGCTTCAGGCCCGGGCGCGCACTTCGTCCACGCCACGGTTGGCCAGCTGGTCTGCACGCTCGTTGCCGGGGTGGCCAATGTGGCCGCGCACCCACTTCCAGGTCACCTTGTGGCGGTTGACCTGTTCGTCCAGCAACTGCCACAGGTCGGCATTCTTCACAGGCTCCTTGGCCGCGGTCTTCCAGCCACGCTTTTTCCAGTTGACCATCCACTCGCTGATGCCTTTCATCACGTACTGCGAGTCAGTCGTCAGCACGACCTCGCACTCACGTTTGAGCGCCATGAGCCCCTGGATGGCGGCCATCAACTCCATGCGGTTGTTGGTGGTCTCACGTTCGCCGCCCCACAACTCTTTTTCAACGCCCTTGAAAATCATCAGCACACCCCAGCCGCCGGGGCCAGGGTTGCCCTTGCAGGCACCATCGGTAAACATTTCGACGCTATCGCTCATGTACCACTCGTATTCACTGCTTATCGGGATCGGGGGTCGCCGAGGTGCGGTTGACCTTGGCCAATGGCAACGGCAGTAACTTGCCCATCGGCTCGCGACGCTGGGGCCGCAGCGGCCGCAGGCCCACGACCATCTTGCGCGCCACCAGCACATAGACACCGCCGCCAGCGCTCTGCCAACCGCCCGCCATGCGTTCCCACCCTTGCAGGCGCTGCTGCCAGGCAGGCGAAGCAAGCGGCGGACGATAGCACCCGAAGCGACGTTTCTCCAAGGCAAAGCCCAGTAGATTGAGCCAGTCACCCAGTCGCGAAGGCGAGATGCAGCGAGCCTTGCGCAAAGCGCCACGGCTGAACAGGTGACGCACTCCCCAGCTGCTCCACGGGTTGATCCCGACGACCAGCAGGTGGCCGCCGGGGCGCACGGCGCTGGCGGCCTCACGCAACAGCCCATGGGGCGAGAGGCTGAAATCCAGCCCATGCTGCAACACCACCACATCGGCCGCGTGCTCGCTCAACGGCCAGGCTTGTTCCTCGCAGACGATCTCCACCCCCGGCAGCGGTGCGCCGAGGCGCACGTTGCGCTGGACCTTCGGCGCACTGGGCGGGGCATCGGCGCAGGGGCCGTAGTGCACCAGGTAGCCACCGAAGAAGCGCCCCAGCTCTTCCTCCAGCAGCTTCTGTTCTTCGTGCAGCATCAACTGGCCGAGCGGGCCCTGAAACCACTCACGGGCCAGGCTGATCAGCTTGACCCAGTCCGGGTCGGCCTGGGCGAAGGCTTGGTCGGTCATTGTGCAATTCCTCGGAAGGTTCTCCCACCGCGCCATCGCGGCTAAGATGCCTTCATGTGCCAAGCAAGGCGAATCGGATTCCCACCATGATACAGATCGAAGCGTTGCCCGCTTTCTCGGACAATTACATCTGGTTGTTACAGGATACTGCCAAACGCCACTGCGCGGTGGTCGACCCTGGCGATGCCGGCCCGGTAGAACGGTGGCTCGCCGCTCACCCGGGGTGGCAGCTGACCGACATGCTCATCACTCATCACCACAATGACCATGTGGGCGGTGTGGAGCGGCTCAAGGCGTTGACTGGCGCGCACGTACACGGCCCGGCCAACGAGCGCATCCCGTGCAGGGATGTGGCACTGGACGATGGCGATCAGGTCACGGTGCTGGGAGAGGTGTATGACGTGCTTGCCGTGCCAGGCCACACGCTGGGGCATATTGCGTTCTTCAACGGTGGCGCGGCTACACCTGTACTGTTCAGTGGCGACACCCTGTTCGCAGCTGGGTGCGGGCGCATGTTCGAGGGCACTGCCGAGCAGATGCAACCGGCCCTGGCCCGCCTGGCAGCCCTGCCAGCCGAGACCCTGGTGTACTGCGCCCATGAATACACCTTGAGCAACCTGCGTTTCGCCAAGGCCGTGGAACCTGACAATGAAGATGTATTGAAGCGTTTCGAAGCGGTTTCCCGTCTGCGTGCGCAAGACCGCATCACGTTGCCCACCACCATTGCCCTGGAACGGCTGACGAACCCCTTCCTGCGCACCGCTGAAACATCTGTTAAACAAAAAGCAGACGAATGGAAGGGACATTCCAACACCTCGCATGTCGCTGTTTTTGCTGCCTTGAGGTCTTGGAAAGATAGCTTCTGATAACCCCAAGATATATCGCAAGTGGCGGTCAGAGGTTGACCCGGTCCGGAGCGGTTCCTAGAATCGCCGAAATTTTTTGCCCGGATACCTGTGCCCGCCGATGTCTTCTCGAAGCCGCAGAACCTCTCATTCCGTCGCGCTGACGCGCCTGGCCCAGGTCAGTGCGCTCGCGCTGGCCGCCACCTTGGTGGGTTGCCAGAGCACACGTCAGCTCGACGAAGCCGATAGCGTCCGTGCGCACAGCCAGCAAGCGCGAATCAAGCCAAGACCCGCGCCGTTGCTGGTCAAGCCGGTCGAGCAAGCGCCTCGAGATGTCTGGGAACGCATGCGCCAGGGGTTCGTGCTCCAAGAGTACCGCGACGTCAACCCGCGCATCGATCAGCAGCGCCTGTGGTTTGCCAGCAACCCGACGTTCATCGAAAGTGCTGGCGAGCGCGGCAGCCTCTACCTGCACTACATCGTCGAACGCCTCGAAGAGCGCGGCATGCCACTGGAGTTGGCCCTGCTGCCGGCGATCGAGAGCGCCTACAACCCTATGGCCTACTCACGCGCCAGTGCAGCCGGCATGTGGCAATTCATGCCAGCCACCGGCCGGCACTTCAACCTGCGCCAGACCAACTTCTATGACGGGCGCCGCGATGTCACCGCTTCGACCAACGCCGCGCTTGACTACCTGACCCGCCTGCACGACATGTTCAACGGCGACTGGTTGCTGGCGCTGGCGGCCTACAACGCTGGGGAAGGCACGGTCAGTCGGGCAATGGAGCGCAACGAGAAGCTGGGCTTGCCCACCGACTACTGGAACCTGCCGCTGCCTCAGGAAACCCGTGACTATGTGCCGAAACTGCTGGCCTTGTCACAGGTAGTTTCCACGCCTGAAGCCTACGGCGTGAACCTGACACCGATTGCCAACGAACCGTACTTCGAAGCCGTCGCGATCAACGACCGGCTCGACCTGACGCGGGTGGCTGCCTTCGCCGACATCGACGAAGACGAACTCATCCAGCTGAACCCAGCTTTTAAAAAGCGCATGACGGTCGATGGCCCGAAGCAGTTGCTGGTACCCACGGCCAAGGCGCAGCTGCTCTCGGCCAGCCTCTCCAACCTCAACCCCGAGCAGTTGGTCACCCTTCAGCCCCCCAAGGCAGCTTTCGCTCGCGCCGTGGCCGAAGCCCAGGCGCCTGTGGCCGCGCGCAGCTACAAGGTCAGGCGTGGTGACAACCTGGGGGCCATCGCCAAGGCCAACCGTGTCTCCATTGCGGACATCAAGCGCTGGAACCGCCTTTCGGGCAGCAGCTTGCGCGCAGGCCAGGTGCTAGCCCTGCGCGGCGGCAACGCCTCCAGTGGCGCCGCCAACCGGGTCGCCAGTTCGGCAAAACGCACCACTCAATACAAGGTGCGCAAGGGCGATTCGCTGTATCTGGTGGCCAAACGCTTCAATGTCGAGATGACCCACCTCAAGCGCTGGAACCCGCGCAGTGGCCATGCGCTGAAACCAGGCCAGACCCTGACCGTCTACGTCGGCCACTGACCCCTGGCGGCAAGGGGACACCCGTACGTGCGCGTACCTGTGTTTTCTTGCCGTTTGGCGCTTGCCGCGCCAGTGCAAACTGTTACTGTAGCCCGATCAAAGCCCAATGCCTTTGGATCGGATGCCGACTTGATACGTCCCCTCCTTCTTACACTCAGCCTGGCCTTGAGCTTTCCCGCCGTCGCAACCGTGAGCGAAAGCCACGGTTACGCGCAGTTCGGCACGCTCAAGTACCCGGCCTCGTTCACCCATTTCGACTGGGTCAACCCGCAAGCCCCCAAAGGTGGCACCTTGCGGGCGATGGCCTTCGGTACGTTCGATACCCTCAACCCTTATACCTTCAAGGGTACGAGCCCGGTGAGCACGCCCAACTTTCAACAGTATGGGGTCAACGAACTCAACGAAACCCTCATGGTGGGCACCGGCCAGTACGACCCCTCGGGCGATGAGCCGACCTCCAGTTATGGGCTGATCGCCCGCTCGGTCGAATACAGCCAGGACCGCAGCTGGGTGGTGTTCAATCTGCGCCCGCAAGCCCGCTGGCACGATGGCAAGCCCATCACGTCGGCAGACGTGGCCTTCTCCTTCCGCACACTGCTCAAGGAAGGCCATCCGCTTTACCGGACCAACCTGCAGGAAGTGCAGCGGGTGGACATTCTCGGGCCGCTGCGTATTCGCTTCGTATTCAAGCGTGCCGGCAACCCGCTGCTCATCCTGCGCCTTGGGGAAATGCCCGTTCTGCCCCTGCATTACTGGCGCACACGCGACTTCAAGGCCACCACCTTCGAGCCCCCGCTGGGCAGCGGGCCCTACAGGGTGACCCAGGTACAGCCAGGCCGGCGCCTGGTATTCGAGCGGGTGAAAAACTACTGGGGCAAGGACCTGGCAGTCAATCGCGGCAAGTACAACGTCGACCGTGTCGAGTACGAGTTCTACCGCGACTCGACCGTTGCCTTCGAAGCCTTCAAGGCAGGCGAGTTCGACATCTACATCGAGCATCAAGCCAAGAACTGGGCCAACGGCTACACCTTCCCCGCCGTGCGGCGCGGCGAGGTGATCAAGGCGCAGATCCCCCACCGCATCCCGACCCAGACCCAAGGCCTGTTCATGAACAGCCGTCGGGCCACCTTCAGCGATCCGCGGGTGCGCCAGGCGCTGGGCCTGATGTTCGATTTCGAGTGGACCAACCGTGCGCTGTTCAGCAGCGCCTACCGCCGTTCGACCAGTTATTACCCCAACAGCGAATTCGCAGCCGCTGGCCTGCCCCAGGGCAAGGAATGGCTGTTGCTGGCCCCGTTTCGCGACCAGCTTCCGGCCAAGCTGTTCACCGAACCCTACCAGGTCAGCCGCACGGACGGGCGCGGGATCGACCGGCAGACGTTGCGCAAGGCCCTGGCCTTGCTGGCGGAGGCCGGGTGGACGCTCAAGGGCCAGCGCCTGGTCGACAGCAAGGGCCAACCGCTGCGCATGGAAGTGCTGCTGGTAAACCCCAACCTGGAACGCATCCTGCAACCGTATGTCGAAAACCTCTCCAGCATCGGTGTAGACGCGCGCTTGCGAACTGTGGACCGCGCCCAGTACAAACAGCGACTGGACCAGTTCGACTTCGACATGATTCTGATGACCCTGAACCAGACCCTGAGCCCGGGCCTCGAGCAGTGGCTGTACTTCCATTCAAGCCAGGCGGCCACCAAAGGTAGCAAGAACTACGCCGGGGTTGACGACCCTGTGGTCGATCATCTGCTCGACACCTTGCTGGCGGCGCGCACCCGTGATGACCAGGTCGCAGCCGCGCGAGCGCTGGACCGCGTGCTGTCATGGCAGCACTACATGATTCCCAACTGGTACCTCGACAACCACCGCCTGGCCTACCGCAATCGGTTCGGCTTCGTCACCACGCCGCCCTATACCCTCGGGCTGAACAGCTGGTGGATCAAGACTTCGGAGAAAGCCCAATGACGCCCACGCATTCCTTGCGCCGGCTGGCCGGCAGCCTGTTGCTGGCCTGCCTGAGCCTTCCCGCGCTGGCAGCGCCGCAGCACGCACTCACCCTGTACGACGAGCCGCCCAAATACCCAGCGGATTTCAAGCACTTCGATTACGTAAACCCGGACGCCCCAAAGGGTGGCACCTTCCGACAGTCCAGCTTTGGTGGGTTCGACAGCCTCAACCCCTTCATCAACAAGGGGGTATCGGCCGAAAACATCAGCATCATCTACGACACCTTGATGCGCCAGAGCCTGGACGAGCCTTTCACCGAATATGGTCTGGTCGCTCGACAGATCGAGAAGGCGCCTGACAACAGCTGGGTGCGCTTCTACCTGCGCCCCGAGGCGCGGTTCCACGATGGCCATCCCATGCGCGCCGAAGACGTGGTGTTCACCTTCAATGCGCTGATGAAGGACGGTGCCCCTCTGTACCGCCAGTACTACGCGGACGTGGCCGAGGTGGTCGCCGAAGACCCGCTCAAGGTCGTGTTCAAGTTCAAGCACAAGGGCAACCGTGAACTGCCGCTGATTCTCGGCCAGTTGCCCGTGCTGCCCAAGCATTGGTACGCGCAGCGCGACTTCAACCGCGGCAACCTGGAAATTCCGCTGGGCAGCGGGCCCTACAAGGTGGCCGAGGTCAAGGCCGGGCGCTCGGTGCGCTATGAGCGGGTCAAGGACTATTGGGCCAAGGACTTGCCCATCAACCGTGGTTTCTACAATTTCGACGCCATGACCTTCGATTCCTACCGCGACACTACGGTTGCGCTGGAGGCACTGAAGGCCGGCGCCTTCGACTATTCGCTGGAGGTCAGCGCCAAGAACTGGGCCACAGCCTACAACGTGCCGGCCGTGCGCGATGGCCGCCTGATCAAGGAGGAGCTGCCCAATGGCAACCCCACCGGCATGCAGGGCTTCATCTTCAACATCCGCCGGCCGGTCTTCCAGGATATACGCGTGCGCAAGGCGCTGAGCCTGCTGCTGGACTACGAATGGACCAACAAGCAGCTGTTCAACGGCGCCTATACGCGCACCGGCAGTTACTTCGAGAATTCAGAGATGGCGGCCCGTGGCCTGCCCGGCCCTGGCGAGCTCAAAATCCTCGAGCCGGTGCGCAGCCAGGTGCCTGAGCAGGTCTTCACCCAGGCCTTCCATAACCCGGTCAGCGACGGCAGCGGCATGATCCGGGAGCAGCAGCGCCAAGCCTACAAGTTGCTGCAGGAAGCGGGCTGGAAAATCGTCGACGACAAGATGGTCGACACCAACGGCCAGCCGGTCAGCATCGAGTTTCTGCTTGCCCAGACCGAGTTTGAGCGGGTTTTGCTGCCCTTCAAGCGCAACCTCGCGGACCTGGGTATCGAGCTCAACATCCGCCGGGTTGATGTGTCTCAGTACATCACCCGCCTGCGCTCGCGCGACTACGACATGATTGTCGGCGGCTACCCCCAGTCCAACTCCCCTGGCAACGAGCAACGGGAATTCTGGTCCAGCGCGGCCGCCGACAACCCCGGCAGCCGCAATTTCATCGGCCTGCGTGACCCTGCCATCGACCAACTGGTCGATGGCCTGATCAACGCCGAGTCGCGCCAGAGCCTGATCGACCACTGCCGCGCCCTGGACCGGGTATTGCTGTGGGGCTACTACGTGATTCCGAACTGGCACATCAAGACCTGGCGCGTGGCCTATTGGAACCACATCGGTCACCCCAAGGTTTCGCCCAAGTACGACATTGGCATCGACACCTGGTGGATCAAGCCCGGCACATCGCCCAAGGCAAGCCAGGCCACTGCCGGCGAGGCCAACTGACATGCTGGCCTATATCCTGCGGCGACTGCTGCTGATCATCCCCACATTGTTCGGCATCCTGATCATCAACTTCATCATCGTCCAGGCCGCTCCTGGCGGGCCCGTAGAGCAGATGATCGCCAAGCTCGAAGGGTTCGAAGGCGCCACCAGCCGAATCGCAGGTGGGGGCGCCGAGGTGTCGGTGGCCGGCTCCAACTACCGGGGTGCCCAAGGCCTGGACCCTGCGCTGGTGGCGGAGATCGAGCGCATGTACGGCTTCGACAAATCGCCGCCCGAACGCCTGTGGATCATGATCAAGAACTATGCCCGGCTGGATTTTGGCGACAGCTTCTTCCGTGACGCCAAGGTCATCGACCTGATCCTGGAGAAGATGCCGGTATCGATCTCGCTGGGGCTCTGGAGCACGCTGATCATGTACCTGATCTCGATCCCCCTGGGGATCGCCAAGGCGGTCAGACACGGCAGTCACTTCGATGTGTGGACCAGTTCGGCGATCATCGTGGGCTATGCCATCCCGGCGTTCCTGTTCGCGATCCTGCTGATCGTGCTGTTCGCCGGCGGCAGCTACTTCGACTGGTTCCCACTGCGCGGCCTGACCTCCAACAACTTCGATGAGCTGAGCACCACGGGCAAGGTCCTCGATTATTTCTGGCACCTGGTTTTGCCGATCACGGCCCTGGTGATTGGCAACTTCGCCACCATGACGCTGCTGACCAAGAACAGCTTTCTCGACGAGATCAACAAGCAGTACGTGGTCACCGCCAAGGCCAAGGGCCTGAGCCGGTCACGGGTGCTGTACGGCCACGTGTTCCGTAATGCCATGTTGTTGGTGATCGCAGGCTTTCCTTCGGCGTTCATCGGCATCTTCTTCACAGGCTCGCTGCTGATCGAGGTGATCTTCAGCCTCGACGGGCTGGGCCTGATGAGTTTCGAAGCGGCCATCAACCGCGATTACCCGGTGGTCTTCGGCACCCTGTTCATCTTCACCCTCCTGGGGCTGGTGGTGAAACTGATCGGCGACCTGACCTACACCTTGGTCGATCCACGCATCGACTTTGCCAGCCGGGAGCACTGACATGGCCTTGTCCCCCCTGAACCGTCGTCGCTTCGAGCGTTTCAAGGCCAACCGCCGTGGCTGGTGGTCGCTGTGGCTGTTCCTGATCCTGTTCGGGCTGAGCCTGGGCGCCGAGCTTATCGCCAACGACAAGCCCATTGCCGTGCAGTACGACGGCCAGTGGTACTTCCCTGCCTTCAAGCGTTACCCGGAAACCACGTTTGGCGGTGAGTTCCCGCTGGAAGCCAACTACAAGAGCCCCTACGTGCGTGACCTGCTGGCCAAGAAGGACAGCTTCGTGATGTGGGCACCCATACCGTTCAGCTACCAGAGCATCAACTACGACCTGCGCGTGCCCGCCCCCGCTCCCCCCTCAGCTGACAACTGGCTGGGCACCGATGATCAAGGGCGCGACGTGTTGGCACGGGTGATCTACGGGTTCCGCATTTCGGTACTGTTCGCCCTGACCCTGACCGTGCTCAGCTCCATCATCGGCGTGATCGCCGGTGCCTTGCAGGGGTTCTATGGTGGCTGGGTGGACCTGGCTGGGCAACGCTTCCTGGAAATCTGGTCCGGCTTGCCAGTGCTCTACCTGCTGATCATCCTGGCCAGCTTCGTGCAGCCCAATTTCTGGTGGTTGTTGGGCATCATGCTGCTGTTTTCCTGGATGAGCCTGGTGGACGTGGTCCGCGCCGAATTCCTGCGCGGACGCAACCTGGAGTACGTCCGCGCCGCGCGCGCCCTGGGCATGCGCAACGGCGCGATCATGTACCGGCATATCCTGCCCAATGCCATGATCTCGACCATGACGTTCATGCCGTTCATTCTCACCGGCGCGATCGGCACGCTGACCGCGTTGGACTTTCTCGGCTTCGGCCTGCCTCCGGGCGCTCCGTCGCTTGGCGAATTGGTTGCGCAGGGCAAGTCCAACCTGCAGGCGCCGTGGCTGGGCATCAGCGCATTTGCCGTGCTGGCCGTGATGCTGAGCCTGCTGGTATTCATCGGCGAGTCCGCCCGCGACGCCTTCGACCCGAGGAAGTGACATGAGCGAAGAAAACCTGATCGAAGTGCGTGACCTTGCCGTCGAGTTCGTGACCGGCGAGCACACCAACCGGGTGGTCGACGGCATCAGCTTCGACATCCGCAAAGGTGAAACGCTGGCGCTGGTCGGAGAAAGCGGTTCGGGCAAGTCAGTGACTGCCCACTCTATCCTGCGTTTGCTGCCCTACCACCTGGCTCGCCATCCTGGTGGCACGATCCGCTATCAAGGCAAGGATTTGCTGCAGCAGAACGAAAAGAGCATGCAGCGCATTCGTGGCGACTGTATCGCGATGATCTTCCAGGAGCCGATGACCTCGCTCAACCCGCTGCACTGCATCGAAAAGCAGATCAACGAAATTCTGCTCATCCACAAGGGGCTGACCGGCAAGCAGGCCACCGCTCGCACCCTTGAGTTACTGGAGATGGTCGGCATCCCAGAGCCGCGCAAGCGCCTCAAGGCCCTACCCCATGAACTCTCGGGCGGGCAACGTCAACGTGTGATGATCGCCATGGCGTTGGCCAACGAGCCAGAATTGTTGATTGCAGACGAACCGACCACCGCGCTGGACGTGACCGTGCAACTCAAGGTGCTTGACCTGCTCAAGGCGCTGCAGGCGCGCCTGGGCATGGCCTTGTTGTTGATCAGCCATGACCTGAACCTGGTACGGCGAATCGCGCACCGGGTGTGCGTGATGCAGCAGGGGCAGATCGTCGAACAAGCCGACTGCGCCACGCTATTCGATGCCCCACAGCACCCGTATACACAGATGCTGATCAACGCCGAACCCAGCGGTTTGCCGGCGCACAACACCCCCGGCTCGCCACTGCTGGCAGTGGATGACCTGAGGGTGTGGTTTCCGATCAAGAAAGGCTTGCTGCGCCGCACCGTCGACCACGTCAAAGCCGTGGACGGTATCAATTTCAGCCTGCCCCAGGGGCAGACCCTGGGCATCGTGGGCGAGTCGGGCTCAGGCAAGTCGACCCTGGGCCTGGCGATTCTGCGCTTGATCGGGAGCCAAGGTGGCATCCGCTTCCACGGGAAAGAACTGCAAGGGCTGAACCAGCAAGCCGTACGCCCCCTGCGGCGGGAAATGCAGGTGGTATTCCAGGACCCGTTCGGCAGCCTCAGCCCGCGCATGAGCGTGGCCGAGATTGTGGGTGAAGGCCTGCGCATCCACCGTATCGGGACCGCCCAGGAACAGGAAGCCGCCATCATCGCAGCGCTGCAGGAGGTCGGACTCGACCCGCAGACGCGCCATCGCTACCCCCATGAGTTCTCAGGCGGCCAGCGCCAGCGCATCGCGATCGCCAGAGCCCTGGTGCTCAAGCCGGCGCTGATCCTGCTGGACGAGCCCACCTCCGCGCTGGACCGGACGGTACAGCGCCAGGTGGTTGAGCTGCTGCGCAACCTGCAGCAGAAATACAACCTCACCTACCTGTTCATCAGTCACGACCTGGCAGTGGTCAAGGCTTTGAGCCATCAGCTGATGGTGATCAAGCAAGGCCATGTGGTCGAGCAAGGGGATGCTCAAACCATATTTCAGGCCCCGCAACACCCCTACACCCAGCAACTGCTGGAGGCCGCGTTCTTGCAGCCTGAAGCCCGTTAACGCCCACGGCGCGTTAACCGTGTCCCGGCCCGACGCGCTCTTCTACAGGGCGCGTCGGTTTGACACGCTGTCAGGCGGCGGCGGGCGTTTCACACTGCGCCCTGACCTGCAGGACGCTAACGCAGGTCCTTGCTGACCCGCTCGACAGCGCCGACCACGCGCTTGGCACCTTCCTGGATACTGCTGATTACATGCCCTGCATGGTCAGCCAGCTGCAGGCCATTGGCCGCTTCGGCACGGCTGCTTTGCACTTCGCCCACGGCCTGGGTCACCAACGCTTGGTTACGTGCCACCACCGCATCGATTTCCGCCGTGGCCGCGCTGGTACGACCGGCCAGTTTGCGCACCTCGTCTGCCACCACGGCGAAGCCACGCCCCTGATCACCCGCCCGCGCCGCCTCGATGGCTGCGTTGAGCGCCAACAAGTTGGTTTGCGATGCAATGGCGCCAATGGTCTGGACGATGGCACTGATCACCGTCGATTGCTGGCCGAGCGCGCTGATGGTGTCACCGGCCGACTGCAGTTGACGCGCGCCCCCCTGCATGGACTGCCCCACTTCCTGCATGACCACGACCCCTTCGCTGGCGCTGCCATCGGTTTGCAGCGACACCTCCAGCGCCACCTGCGCCGCTTGCTTGACGGCCTCTTCACGCTGCACCTGGTCGGTCACCAAGGAAGCGAACTTGACTACCCTCACCAGCTTGCCGCTGGCATCGCTGACCGGGTTGTAGCTGGCCTCGAGCCAGACCTCATGCCCGTGGCGGTCCAGGCGCTTGAAACGCCCGGTCACATAGCGACCTGCGTTGAGGGTGCGCCAAAAGTTGCTGTATGCCTCGCCCTTGACCTCATCAGGGCTGCAGAACATGCGGTGATGCTGCCCCACCACGTCGTCCAGGCGGTAACCCAACGCCGTCAGGAAGTTGGGGTTGGCGGCCAGCACTTTGCCCTCAAGGTCGAACTGGATGATGGCGCTGGAGCGCAACAGGGCCTCCAACAGCGCCTGGCTTTCTTGCGCCGGCGCCGCCAGCCAGTTCCCGAGTGGCTGCCCTACCACCGCTTCGGGCGAAACGCCCAAGGCAGTGGCGAACGCCGGGCTGCATTCGAGAGCGCGACGTTGTGCATCAAGGCGCAAAAATGCGCCGTTTTCCAAAACGTCCAGGCGCTGACGAAGCGTAGCCAGTTCGGTTTCGCGGGCGGCCAAGGTAGCTTTGAGTTGCCGATTGAACATGGGGTCACCTGAGGGTGGGGTGCGTCAGCACCAGCGTACTGTCACTGCTTACGTGTGACAGATCAGTCAATACTTGTACAGGCCCACAGCGCGGTCCAAAGGATGCCTGGGGTCTGTCCATCACGTCCCTGATGCCGTTTCGACTCGAAGATACGGCGGTCGTTCCTATAGACAGGCTTAATAAATGTGATTGAACGGGACGAAGGCGCGGGGAAGGACGCCATCATCCAGCTATCACTTTTTCTGTACAAGTAATCACCTGTGTACAGGTTCAATACAAGGGCCTTTGCTCCGCGCTGCCGCGTGGAGGGTTTTCAAAAAAACTGAAGACAATCGTCTTTCTTCATCGCCCAGAACGCGCATAAATGACGTCAGTCTCCTTATGACCCGGTACGACCCATGCCTACACGTCTTCATGATGCCGCCACCGTCCTTCGCCAGATCACAGAACGTGTGAGCCTGCCAGCGCCCTGCCTAGCACTCTCCCAGGCACGTGAACTGCTCTCGGAGCATTACGGCCTCTGCGGCGAACTACAGCCGCTTGGCAGTCAACAGGATCTGAATGTGCTTATGGATACTGGCCAGGGCAAGTTCGTGCTCAAGGCGTGCCACGCCAGCTACGCCGAGCCCGAGCTGCACGCTCAGCATGCTGCGCTGGGTGTGCTGCGTGACCAGGGCTTGCCAGTGCCTTCGGTGGTTGCCGCAAAGACTGGCAACACCCTGCTGACACTGGATATCGAAGGGCAAGCGCTGAGGATCCGGGTTTTGGAATACTTGCAAGGACAGCCCTTGACCCGATGCGGGTGGCTTCCAGCCCCTGTGATTCAGGCGATGGGCACCCTTTGCGCGCAGGTCGACAGGGCCCTTGCAGATTTCGACCACGAAGGTCTGGCACGCACGCTGCAATGGGACCCCAGGCACGCCCCGGCATTGATTGACCGCCTGCTGGCACAGGTGGAAGACCCAAGGCTACGCGGACGGCTGAGCGAGGCAGCACGAGCCGCTGCCATCCGCCTTTCCCCTCTGATGAAGCAGTTGCCCATCCAGGCCGTGCACCTGGACATCACCGATGACAACACCGTCTGGGCTCAAGATGCGCAGCGCCAGTGGCAACTGCAGGGGCTCATCGATTTCGGCGACCTGGTTCGCACCTGGCGCGTTGCCGATCTGTCGGTGACCTGCGCAGCGCTGCTGCATCATGCCGACGGTGACCCTTTCAGAGTGCTTGCCGCCGTCAGTGCCTATCAGGCGGTCAATCCGCTGACCGAGGCAGAACTACGCGCGTTGTGGCCCTTGGTGGTCAACCGTGCAATCGTGTTGGTGCTCAGCAGTGCTCAACAGCAGGCCATCGACCCCGGTAACCAGTACATTCGCGATAACGCCGCCCATGAATGGCAGATTTTCGAGACTGCGCAGGCCGCACCGTTGGCACTGATGGAAGTCGCCATTTTACAGGCAGCTGGTTCGGCGCCTTCGGCCCCCTGCTTCGTTGATTGCGCACCGCTGCTACCTACCGTGGCTGGCCACCCGGTCGCCCGCCTCGATTTGGGGGTGCTGAGCGTGCACTGCGATGCCGGCAATTGGGAGGTGCCAGGTTTCGACCAGCGCCTGCTGGCAGCCCAGTCAGCGCCAGCGTGCACGTTGCATGGGCAGTATCGCTTGTCCCAGACACACATCGATCGTAGCGAAGAACCGGCAACCTGCGCATTGGGGGTGGAGCTGAAACTGGAGCCTGGCACGGCCGTGCAGGCGCCGCAGGACGGCACGTGGCGGTCTGTAGATGAACAGAGCGGGTACTTGCGCAGCTCCTCATGGGACCTGTGGCTCACTGGTTTGGCACAGGCCCCCGCCGATGGGCAATGGTTGCGAAAGGGCGATGCCTTGGGCAACAGCGGGGAGAGGCTCAGCGTCCAGCTATGCCTGGACAGCAGCCTCGAACCGCCGTTCTTCGCCGCGCCCTCCCGCGCGCCAGCATGGCTGGCCCTGTGCCCTTCCCCTGCGGGCTTACTGAGGTTGGACTGCAACGCAGACGCCCTGCCAGACCCTCACGCATTACTGGCTCGACGCGAGGCCAGTTTTGCCCGGTCGCAGAAGCATTATTACCTAGACCCACCCCAGATCGAGCGCGGCTGGCGCAACTACCTGATCGATCTGCAAGGTCGCTCTTACCTAGACATGCTCAACAACGTGGCCGTACTCGGGCATGGTCATCCGCGCATGGCGGCCGAGTCGGCACGGCAATGGTCGCTGCTCAACACCAATTCGCGCTTTCACTACGCCGCCGTCACCGAATTCTCCGAACGCCTGCTGGCCCTGGCGCCCGACGGATTCGACCGCGTTTTCATGGTCAACAGCGGTACTGAAGCCAATGACCTGGCAATCCGCCTGGCATGGGCCTACAGCGGTGGACGCGACATGCTCAGCGTACTGGAGGCCTACCATGGCTGGTCGGTGGCGACCGATGCGATCTCCACGTCCATTGCCGACAACCCGCAGGCCCTGGAAACCCGCCCCGCCTGGGTGCACCCGGTCGAAGCCCCAAACACGTTCCGCGGCCGTTTCCGAGGCCCGGACAGCGCCGCTGACTACCTGCGCGACGTCGATAACCGGCTGGCCGAACTCGATGCGAGCAGGCGCCAGCTGGCTGGAATCATCTGCGAACCTGTGTATGGCAATGCCGGCGGCATTGCCTTGCCGCCGGGCTACCTGCAAGCGGCCTATGCCAAGGTGCGCGCACGCGGCGGGGTATGCATCGCCGACGAAGTGCAGGTGGGCTATGGCCGTCTAGGGGAACATTTCTGGGGTTTCGAGGAGCAAGGCGTGGTGCCGGATATCATCACCATGGCCAAGGGCATGGGCAATGGCCAGCCGCTGGGGGTGGTAATCACGCGTCGCGAAATCGCCGAGGCGCTGGAGGCTGAGGGTTACTTCTTTTCCTCTGCCGGCGGTAGCCCGGTCAGTTGCCGCATTGGCATGGCGGTACTGGATGTGTTGCAGCAGGAGGGCCTGTGGGACAACGCCCGCGAGACGGGGCGCTATTTCAAGGCCCGCCTTCAAGCGCTGGTCGACAAGCATCCCTTGGCGGGTGCGGCGCATGGTTCGGGCTTTTATCTGGGGCTGGAACTGGTGCGCGACCGGGATACGCTGGAACCTGCGACCGAGGAAACCATGGTGCTGTGTAACCGTCTGCGCGAGCTGGGGATTTTCATGCAGCCGACGGGCGATTACCTGAACATCCTGAAGATCAAACCGCCGATGTGCACCACGCGGGCAAGTGTGGATTATTTTGTGGACTGTATTGATCGGGTGCTTTCGCAGGGAGTGTGAGGCGATAGCCTGTTAATCCGGAGCGTTTGAGCCGTGGACGTGAGCCTGCGGCAACGCGGGCAAACTCTGAACTCTGCTCGTACGCCATGTATCAACTCCTGACCATAAATAGTCAACTTTCTGCTGTTGCTGTTGCTGTTGCTGTTGCTGTTGCTGTTGCTGTTGCTGTTGATCTTGATCTTGATCTTGCTTTTGATCTTCGCGACTTCAGAAGGCCGAACGCAGGTCTTGCGGAGGGAGGTGACAGGCATGGATGCC